>NZ_NWFK02000001.1:2844897-3160997 GCF_002313155.2 Psychrobacter sp. FDAARGOS_221 | reverse complement strand
GGGAATTAAGTTGACGGTAGCATTAGGATTCTCAGCCAACATCACCAGGTAAATTAGAGCGGCGACAGAATGGCTTCTAATAGATCGATTAAGCGCGGCAAAGCCACATTTGCCTTACCCTGCTTATTCTCATGCTCAAGTAGCGCATGCACCAGCACCGGATAGGCAGTATCCAGTCGATTCTTGGCTTCTTGGGTCAAATTAGCGACCAGTTTACTGTTCCAAAACTGCTCCAGCTTGTTGTTATTTTTCTTCGGTTAAGATACGGGTTAGGCTTTGTAGCTCATCTTTAGCATCGACACTGGTATTGGTAGCCGTTTTGACGCTCAGTAACCATCCGATCAAAGGGAATATGCACATTTTTACGATGCGTATTAAGCTGCTGCAAGAAGGCATCCCAACCGTCAAACCCTAAGGTAATGGCTAAGTTATGCTGACACTCAGGGTCACTGGGTAGCTTTTGAGTTTGTTGATCATGAATGGCTTGAATACCATGTTCAACACGACGTAAGAATCGATAAGCAGCTTCTAGGTTGTGATAGGTTTGGTCATCTAAAAAGTCAAACTCATGTAGCACTTGCATGGCTTGCAAACAAGGTTTTCACCTCTAACTGACTATGACGGCCACCATAAATTAACTGAAAGGCCTGTACTACGAACTCTATATCACGAATACCACCCGCGCCTAATTTGACGTTGTCTAAATCTTCCCTTTGCGCCACTTGGTTCTGAATTAATGACTTCATTTCGCGCAGTGCAGCAAAGGCACTGTAATCCACATAATAGCGGAACACAAACGGCTTGGTAATGTCGTCTAGATTCTGTTTAAAAGTATTGTCAATATCGTTGACAATACGCGCTTTTAACCAAGCAAAACGTTCCCAAGCACGGCCTTGATCAGCAAAATACTTCTCTAACGCCGATAAATGAATCGCTAAGTCACTGCCCTCACCCCATGGACGCAGGCGCATATCCACTCTAAAGACAAAGCCATCAGCAGTATTGGTATCAAGTATCTTAATAATGCCTTGACCGAGTTTGATCATAAAGCGCTTGTTATCAATACACTTAGTTCCTTGCGTTTTATCTCCATCGGTCTGACCGCGCGCGCGATGCACAAAGATCAAGTCAATATCACTGGATAAATTTAGCTCTTGAGCGCCAAGCTTACCCATTGCATAGATGGCCATATCATCAACTTGTTGTTGACCTTTGGCATCGATAAAAGTAGGCCGACCATAGCGCTTGACCATCGTCTCCCACACATAGTCTTTGACAAAGATAATGCAGTTATCAGAAAAATAAGACAGCTCAGCGGTTAGGCGCTCCAAACTGATAATGCCTAGTGCATCTTGCCAAATCCAGCGCAGCATTAGCAGCTCTCGTAAGCGGCGTAGCCCCTTCATGACCCCTGCTTCATCAGCACGCTGCAGCTCACCATCGAGGCCATCGTCTAAGGTGTAGTCATCAATTAGATCACAGACTTGTTGCGGTGATAATGACTCACCTAAGGGATAGCTGGTCAAAAAGTTTTGACAAACAGATTGTCTACTTTGCCAAATTTGATACGCAAATGGACTGGCTATTCTTAATTGTTCAATGTACTCAGGCGTTATGGCGCTGGCGGGAATGGTCTGATTGGATGAAATAGATTGTTTATCTTGAGCTAGCTTGTCTTGAGCTAGCTTGTCTTGAGCTAAAGATGAGAGGTGTGATTCGCAGATGGCAAGGCTCGGCTCCTAATATGTACTGATATATCTATAAGCCTACCACATAACTGACATTGACAAGATGACTGGTTGTATTAATTTTTTTGCTTGTGTTGCAAATAAGGTGAGCGATATTTTTTTAATTAATCCATTACTTTCCATTGCTATATGATGGCTACTGGTCAATTGATAGTGGATACTATTTAGCTTTAATAATTAACAGTGATAGCTTTCTAATAACGACATACTGATAACATAAATATAGCTATCTAACAACTAAATTTATCTAAAAACTATTTCCATCTTATAACCACAACCACTATTTAATTTTCAAAGCCGCCGTATAATACAAACCACACTAGATTCAAATCTAACCGATTACCACAACTGCTTGCTCAATCAATTGTTGTACATCGGTTACCCATAAAGACAGTGCATAACCAATACAGGCACCAATCAACACATCAGTTGGATAATGAAGGCCCAATACCATACGTGATAAGGCAACCAATAAAGCAAACGGGAGCATGATAGGCAACAACTCAGGGAAATAGCTGCCTAAGGTTGAGGTGAATAAAACCGCTTGTAAGGTATGCCCTGAGGGAAAGCTAAACACATCCAGTGGTCGCTCACCCAATACGATGACTTGATGCACTTGATACGGTCTTGGGCGCACTGTTTTAACTTTTAGTAGTTTATAAATTGCCAGTCCACTAAGACTGATAACCAATGTCGATACTAAAGGTATGATTGCCGATAAACCATTTAATACAAAAGCGGAAATTAACATCAAATACCAGAACCATCCATCGCCTAAACGACTAACCACCTTAAAGAAGGTGGCTATGACATAGTTGGTTGAGTATCGATTGATATGGATACACAGGTTGGTATCCCAAGAGATGAACTGATTGACATACACTGCCATGGTGGAGTTTTTGGTGAATAAATCAAACAAAGGACTTGGCTCTACACTTTGCTTGGCAAGCGTGCGAGGCTTGCTGGTATCTGGAAGTTTAGTGTGGTTGCGTCTCACGTCATATCCCCTTGTATTGGTTGACCTATTGATCTTGGTGTAATTGCTAGATTGCGATCACACGTTGATTTATCATTAGCCCAATTTTATGTTGCCCTATAATTACTATTAACCTTACTCCTTATTTGAATTTATTCAATTAACTTATTGTTTTAATTATCGTTTTTTACTATTTAATTTTATTATTGTTATTATCTCTTTTTATTTAGTATTAACGCTTTGGTTTTTATTTTTGCGTTAGTTTTTTGCCATGCCCTGTTTAGCCCTTTTTACCAATGGCGTTATAAAACATCTCCAGCATCTGCTTAGCAGGACGCTGCCATGAAAATTGTGCCACACTAGCTGTCGCCAGTTGACCTTGCTGGTGCAACCGCGCTTGCTCAGGTAGGTTTGCGACCATGTTAATAAAAGCTTGCTCATTACCCAATGCTGCCAATGCCCCTTTATCGCTCTGTTTGATAGATGGATTATCTTTTATAGGATGGTTATCCACTTCAGCTGTTTGATTAGAGCCTACCAACATGCCCGCTGCGGCATCATCAAAGGCATACACTGGTAGCCCGCTGGCCATGGCTTCAATCACCACATTACCAAAGGTCTCTACCTGACTGGCAAACACGAATGCATCACCGCTGGCATAATGCTCAGATAAATCCAAACCGGTTTGAGCCCCTGCAAAATGGATATCGGCTTTATTGTTTTTCGCCAAAGCCTCCAGTCGTGGTTTATCCGGTCCATCACCTACGATAACCAGTTTCAGTGCGCGTTGTGGTTGAGACTGCTTTAAAGCTTGAAAGCTTTTAATCACCAAATCAATGCCTTTTTCTGGTGATAAACGGCTGACCATCACCAATACGGTGTCATCTTTATTGGCACCCCATTTTGTTCTGAGCACATTACTACGATGCTTCGGATTAAACTGCACCAAGTCGACACCACGTCCCACTTCGTATAGACGTTTAAAACCAAGCTGATCAAGGTCATTGTAAGTTTTGCGACTGGGCACGCAGGTTGCTTTAGAGCTATTATGCAGCCACTTAAAATAAGTCATGATCGGCTCAGCAAGGACGCCAAGGCCAAAGTGCTTGCTAAAGTCATGAAACTGAGTGTGATAACCAGTGGTTGCAGAAATACCAAGCCTCTTGGCAGCCAGTAATGCCGCCAGCCCCAAAGGACCCTCAGTCGCAATATGTACAATATCAGGACGAATGCGCTTTAAAGTCTTTATAAAGGTAGGATAAGACGGCAGGCCAAACTGTAGGCTTGCATACTTTGGAATCGACATACCTTTCACTTGTATGTCATTTGCAATAAAGCTATTTTGTTCTACAAGCTGCTGAACACTCAACTTGTATTTATCGTTACCACTCATTTTTGGCTTAGGTCTTACCAAACTGACTTGATGCCCCATCTCAGCCATCTGCTTCATGATACGCTGTAGGCTCATCGCCACCCCGTTCATGTCAGGTAACCAAGTTTCCGTTACCAATAGCACGTGCAGGGTTGGCATATCAGTAGGCTGTACTACGGAATGATTAGGCTCAAATGATTGAGACTTAGCACTGTGGAAGTTAGATGTGTCAGAAGTTGCTTTTTTAGTGGAGGTTGTGTTTTTAGTGAAAAACATCATTGGCTCTATGCGCCCTACTGACTCACCCAGCATTGATTTGCGCTGAATAGGTGATTGCAAGTGTGGTTGCTGTGTTTGCTGCCAATACCGAGTTATCATAAAGGTCCTCTAATGAGTTATATTTTTTATACCCTCACTGTACGGATGGCAGTTGACAGTTTTATGGCGCTTTAATCACAGTTTGATGACAAACCTCACTTAATAGATGCCTATCTTTTAACACTAGGCTCTTGAGATAATGCGGTTTAACCCTAATAATAAATATAACCATAACGCTTTTAATGACCTAACCTGTATTAAGCTAACTTGTTTTAGCATAAAAGGTTATTTACTTAACTTAGGTCATCACATTCACTGAATCTTATTAAATACAGTTGCCCTGATTATGACTATTGCCTCAACTCTACTACTGATCACAGCTGACCCAAGCCATCCGCTTGCCACCCATGCCTATCGTTATGCACACGCCTTTTTGCAGTCACAAGCTGCTGACAACTCGGGCTCATCAAAACTGAGCGTGTTTTTTTATGCTGATGCGGCGCATACGGCCAATAAACTACGCTGGCAGAGTGCAGACAGAGATAACTTAACCGAAAAATGGCGAGCACTAAGTGAGCAGTTTCATCAGCCGTTGCCGGTTTGCGTCAGTACCGCATTAACGCGTGGGATTACCGATGAAGACAATGCCAAACGCCATGATTTAACCTCAAATGGTTTGGCAGCTGACAATCTAGCAGCAGGCTTTGAGCTGGTTGGATTGGGTGATCTTGCAACCGCTTTAGCAGACGCTGAAAAAGTGGTGTCTTTTTAGTTTTTAATTGGTATTTAATTGAGCGTAAAAAAGACAATAAAACCCAAATACAGTAAAACCCAAATAATAATAAATAAAAAGATAAGACCGTCTAAAACCATTCACACAAATAGGAAACGCAGTGGCTATTTTAATTCGTCTGACAACCGCAACAGAAACGGCAACCTATGAAGGTTGTGCTTTGGCATTGACCTTAGCGACCTTTGGTCAACAGGTACAACTGATGTTGGGAAGCTCAGTATTTGGGCTATTAATGCAGCCAGACAGTCGACTTCATGGCATGATTAAATCGCTTGATTTATATGACTTACCACCAGCATGGCTGCCTGATGATGTGTTTAGCAGCTGGCTGACCGGCATGGTGCCTAATGAGATTACTGAGCAGATTGACTTTATTCCTGAGGATTTTGATGCCAGCCAGTTTGAGCAGATTTTCTCGTTTTAATTCAGACTGCTGCTCTCATAGCACTTTATCTTATTCAGTTAACCCATTAAGTTAACTCACCTTTTGTCTTAATACATTGACCCATTAAAAGAGTTTAGATTATGGCCACTTTGTTTCAAATTCACGCAACCATGAATACCCTAAAACCGCTTATAAGGGAATTAGGCACACTTTGGCAGGCAGGTGACAGTATTTTGTTACTTGGCGAATCAAGCGCTTACTATGCCTGGGCGAAGGCATATATCAAAGACTTCAATGGCGATGATGAGATTCAAAGTAGCATCGACAGTGTTAGTGCTTGGTATGTACTTGCTGAGGATATTGACCGTCTTAATGACAGCGCCAAACTAAACCTAGATTTGACCGGGGTAACCGTATTAAGTGACTTAGATTGGGTCAACCTGACTCAAAAGACCCATCGTGTGGTGACCTTACACTCCACGACTTAGTACTTACTGTACAGCTTATTATCTACGACATAACTTAATATCTAAGATTTATTAGTAAATACTGATTAACTTTATCTAGCTTATGATTTGAGCAGACTTAGCAGTCAAACTAAACAATAAAACGAGCTTTACACTAAAACGAGCTAAAAAACACTATGACCACAGATACCACGGCACTGGCTGGCTTAAATATTCACTCTGATAACCAAACCCCCATTGCATTAGACAATGAGGGGCACTTAGTCGATCATACCTTATGGAGTGAAGCGGTTGCGCAGCAGCTGGCCGATATTTTAGACGTGTCTTTAACCACGGAACACTACGCTGTGTTGCATAAAGTTCGAGAATTCCACAATAACTTTAATCACCCGCCTTCGACCCGGCCACTGATTAAGTACCTGATGAAAACACTGCCAGATCAAGATATTAGCAACCAAAAACTACAGCAAATGTTTAACACTGGCTTGGTTGCTCGTCATGTCAATCGTATTGCCGGACTGCCTAAACCGCCTAACTGTTTATAATTTGGTTATGATTTGGTTATAACCTACTTAACATCTGGCTGCTTACTGCTACCTACGACGACAAGTCATTGCCTATTATTTAGGATCATAGCGGTTATTTAGGGTCGTACGGCGTTAATTCAGTATAGCCGGTACTGCGCCCCTCATCTCCAACAAAGCCTTGCTGGCGCCACACCTCATACAGACAGATACTGACACTGTTTGCCAAATTAAGGCTGCGTGAGTCTGGTAGCATTGGCAAGCGCAGCCAGTTTTTCTCACCGATATCTGCCCTGATATCATCGGCTAGTCCTGCGGTTTCAGAACCAAATACCAAAGCAATATTTTCAATCTTATCGCCACTGTCTGTCTGCGCAAAATCATATTCGTAAAAAGGGTGACTTAGCTTAGTAGTCAATGCCACCATGCGCTCACATCCTGCCTGATTTAGAGCCTGCTTAGCCTGCTCCCAGTCTTTGTGTACTTGCATATTGGCATATTCATGATAATCAAGACCAGCCCGGCGCAACTTTTTGTCTTCTAAATCAAAGCCTAACGGCTCAACCAAATGTAACTGCGCCCCCGTATTGGCACACAGGCGAATCGCGCTGCCGGTATTATTTGGAATTCTAGGATGTACCAGTACAATATGGATGGTCATAAATCTGCCCTTAAGCGTATTTGCATTACAATGAAAATTAAATTTACAATTTTATGACAGTTTTAGATAAATTACACACATTAATGTGTTGTCGTTATTCATAATATTAATATAATATGTTACCAAGGATATCTTCTATATCTCTGATATGTTTCTAAAACTTATAGGATATCGATTGTATTTAGGTTATATAAAATTAAACTAAAGTTATCCAGCATTAAGTTTAATTTTCAACACTTTTATACAATAGAGTTACCAAACAACTCTATATTCAGTTAAAAGTTCGGTTGATAATATGGCTGTAGGAAAGATATGATTGTATAATATAAGTAACTGGTTATTCATTTTGGCTGGTTATGCATATCAAGTTTGCGTTATCCTTGACGCACAACATTATTTTTGACCCACTAAACTTTTATTCTTTATATTAAGGATTTACTATGAAAAAGCTAGCTCTTGCCTCTTTCGCTGCTCTAATCGTTCTTTCTGGTTGCAACACTTTCAAAGGTTTCGGCCAAGACGTTTCTAAAGCAGGCGAAGGCGTTTCTAAATCTGCTGAAAAAGTACAAGAAAAGATCTAAGCTTAAATAGAGCCTTAGAACAAAAAAGCAAATAGCCCTAGGTTATTTGCTTTTTTTATTTGTACTTGTATTTATGCTTATAGTTATGAATATATTTATGGGTTTTATTTATAAGCCCCTGAAACTAAACCTTAGCGAATTTAAGCTGACAAATGTTATTTTGGAATATTGTCATAACTTGGCAATCGGTCAAAAATTGTTATAATCAGCAGGACTTTTAAACAATCATCACCTAGTGCTCACAGAAGCGCTGTTATTGGAGAACAAAATGGCAGATTTTAACGTAATTTTAGATGCAGGCGATGTTGATGGCGGCGAGATTAACGTTGTTGTTGAAATCCCAACAGGCAGTAACCACAAAATCGAATGGAACCGTGAACTGGCTGTATTTGAGCTAGACCGTGTTGAGCCTGCTATCTTTGCTAAGCCTTGTAACTATGGCTTCATCCCTCAAACGCTTGACGAAGATGGCGATGAGTTAGATGCGCTAATTATTACTGATGAGCCATTAACCACTGGTGTTTTCTTAAAAGCAAAAGTTATCGGTGTAATGAAGTTTGTTGATGATGGCGAAGTAGATGACAAAATCGTTGTAGTTCCAGCTGATGATCGCACCACTGGCAACGCTTACAACAGCTTAGAAGATCTACCAAAACGTTTAATCGAGCAGCTTGAATTCCACTTCAGCCATTACAAAGACCTGAAAAAACCAGGCACAACTGTGGTTGAGTCTTGGGGTGATGTTGCTGAAGCTAAAGAAGTTATCAAAGAAGCCATTCAGCGTTGGAAAGATAAATAATCTTTGCTCTACCCAGAGCTAAACCAATCTGGCTTGTATTGACAAAAAGCACTTTAAATTATTAAAGTGCTTTTTTACATTAAGAGAATTGTTATGTCAAAGACAAATAACCTGCCCAAACACATCGCTCAAATGGTTGAGAAAAATAATCTAGTGTTGGCCATTAAAGAACTTGCTGCTGAACGCAACATTAGCATGAGTGAGGCTAAAACCATTATCGATGACTATGAGCAGCATTTAAAGCAAAAACAAGCCAAAAAGGTGCAGGCCATTTCCGACAAACAGCACAGCACTAGCAAAGCTAAAACTATTAAAGCGAATACCCGTCAAGTCAATCAAAACCGTTTAATAAGCAGTGTTGATAATAGATTAGACAATATGGGTTATCAAAAACCAATGATTCCCTATTGGATGAAACGCTTACTAATTATTTTATTGGTGTGCTGTATTTTAATTATTTTGTTTTATTGGAAGTTTGTGAAGTAGATTTTATCGGTCGTTATCTGACATTTTTATACCCTACAGCCCAGACTCTATCTCAAATCTGGACTATAAAACTATAAAAAAGAACTGCTATTTGATAATTAACCTTAGTCAGATAATAGGTGACAGATTAAAAACTACAACCAATCAGCAATCGATGACCACAAACGCCCTACTACTGTTGTTGTTGTTTAAATAGCGCGTAGCCGGTTAAGCGTTTTTGCTCCGTTTTGCTAAACAGCTTATTTTGTAGCTGATCTATTTGTCGTTGTTGGCTTTGCTCATCTTTTGTCGCGGTTAGTATTTTATTCTTAACGGCCTGATATTGCTCAAACCTTTGATCAAAGTCTGCTGTCTCGGCATCAAGCTGTGCTAAACGCTGAGCCGCCTCTTTCCCTACCATCTGCGAGCGCATCGCGAATAATTGATCTTGACTGGCGCCTTGCTGTTGTAACTGTTGGGTACGCGTCAATAACTGCTCGATATTGGCTTGCTGCTTGGCGTGTTGCTTAATCGCAGACTCAGGTAATTGATTGATATACTTATCACGCGCCTGCTGCTTTTGCGCCTGAGTGAGCGACTTATCCTGAGCAATACTTAACATCGCCGCATTGTAATCAACCAAGGCATCATCTTCATCGAAAAAGGCCTTGTTTGCTTGCTTTGAAAACAGCTTACTTCTTAAAGCCTGAACCTCACGCTGTTGTTGTTTTATGCGCTGCACATTCATCTCGTTAGCCTGTTTAGACTGATTACCATATTTACCATCAATGGTTGATAACTGTTGTAGATAGGCTAGGTATTGATAATACAAATCAATGGCTTTCGATGCGGCGGGCTCAGGCGTGCGACTGCTAATATATGACTCAACGCGTCTATTAATGGTGTCACTGTCTTCTTCACCCTGTGCCGATAAAAAGTAATCAAACAAACGGCGTAGCTCTCGAGTCTCTACCAGCTCATACTCTTCATTGACAATTAAATCACCATCAACCTGTGTTCCTTGCAATGATCTGGGCATATTTTCTACGCCTATCGTCAACGCATCTGGGGTATAGTCTAAATCTTCGATGACTTCATCAGTCACCACATCATCACTTTCATTCTGAGACTGATTCACAGCTTGCACTGGCTTTGTATTGTCTATATTAGCATCCGTATTATCAGCAGACTCTTTGCTTTTAAACAGCCATATAAGCAGCGCGATTATCGATACGAACAACAACGCCAAAACAATTGGGTTAGCAGCTTTTATACTGAACGACTTCTGACTATTTTGCTGTGACTGATTTGGCATAGTCTCTCTTATTTACACCTTAGTGAAACCTTGCATTGAAACTTTGTTAAAAACCTTGATTTTTTAAACGATTTACTTGACTGCGGTACACTGAGACTGGATCAACCTCACTACGAGAGACAAGACCAAATATCTGATTGACTGAGTCTAGATGATTCATCTTATAGTCATCACGAATCACGTAGCCAATACGACTTGAACAGGCTGATACTAGGCCATCATTAGGGTCATCTTTATCAAAGGTTAGCCCGGTTAAAGCCAACATATAGTCACTGGGATCAAAGCTATTAGTCACTGTCCCTACCCCTGAAAAAGAGTAATACGGAATGCCGTTTATCACATATTCCGCAGGAGGCTGACCACAATATTCACTGGGCATGGCAGCAGGGTATTTTTTGTTATAATACCCAGTCATATAGTCTGTGGTTAAGCCCATCACTGCTTTAATAGAGTCTTGATGCTGAAGCTGCTTAACGTCAATGCCAGATCCAAAGTCAAACAAACGTCCGACCGCGTTATGAAACGCAATCAAGGCGCGGCCAAATAAGTTAAATCGATCTTTGGGCGCATCTGACGCTGGGTTGTCTTTGGATACCACAGATAACAGCCAATCCGCCATCTTCGAGCCCTGCTCAGGGCTAGCAACAGCGGTCACCGATGCCACGTACTCTGGTGCTACTTCAGCCACATAACGAATATCGATACCGCCTAAGCTGTGACCGATTAAATTGACCTTTGGTTTGCCGGTAACTGCCGTAATGGTTTTGACCTGTTGTAGCAACTGCTCGCCGCGATACTCTGCATCTTGCATGGAAGAAGTTTTGGTCACATAGACATCAGTGCCGCCTTGCATTAACGCCTCTGGGATACCGTTAAAATAATTAACGATACCAAATACTTCGTTAAATCCGCCCAGTCCATGTACCAGTACCACAGGATATTGAGTCGCTGTTGCATCATTATCAGGATGCACGTTTGCAACCAACACACAACCACTGGGGTTAGAGCAGTTATAGTACTCAGCAGCTATTGCTTGCGTACTCAAGCTTAATGCACTAAGTGTCACCATGCTGCCAGCCACAAACTTAGCAAATCGTTGCATAGTTACCTTTATCCTATGGTATGAGATTGATTTTGACGGTTTTTCAATCTAACCATCTAGATCTAAATTAGATTATCTTTATTAGGTCAAAACAGTATTTAGCCAGTTGCCAATTGATTTTATTTGAGGCATACACACCTGATGCGCCATCGGATAAGTGGTGAAGTCAACATCATAGCCCAACTGCTTTAATGACTCAGTCGCACGCTGCCCTAACTGTACAGGCACTACCGGGTCTTGAGTACCATGGTCAATCTTGACTGGTAAGGTTTTATTGGCATCACTGAAATTGGCAGAATCATCAATGGCTAAGTAGGTCGATAATGTTAGCAAACCAGCTAGCTTTTGCGGATGAGTTAGCGCAACTTGATAGGCAATTGCGCCGCCTTGAGAAAAGCCAGCAATCACAATATTGTCAGGTGACACGCCACGATCCACTTCGCGCTGGATTAAGTCATTAATGGCAGCGGCGGATTTTTGAATCTGCTCAACATCAACTTTGCGCTCAAGGCTCATCTCAAGAATGTCATACCAAGCCGGCATCACCATACCACCGTTAATAGTGACAGGAATTCGCGGTGCATGAGGAAATACAAAGCGTACCGCTAACTCTGAGTTTAAGCCCAGCTCAGGAACCACAGGTTCAAAGTCATGACCACTGGCGCCCAATCCATGTAACCAAATTACTGCTTTATCAATCGCTTTATTTTGTGGGTTGTGTTCAACAATGACGCAGTCTAAATAGGTTGTCATATTTCTTCCTTATTTTGTCTTATTTTAAAATCATTTTAAGTTTAAACGGTTATATGTGTCGATTGTCATAACCTTGTCAATTAGTTGGGTTAGTTTAACCCTTACCCGTTTTTAATGAGCTATTTTAACCGGCTTATTTTTAATCTATAGGGTTATTACCAAACTGACAATTTTATAAAAATAATCGTTAAAAAAACTGTTTTAACAATAGCTTAAAAGATACCGCTTAAATCATTCACAGTCAGTTTATCATTTAGCAGACTATATCACATCACTAACAGTTCACTCGGCTAGGAGCGCCCATGTTACCCCAAAGGTCAAAACACTCTCTAAAAAAGCAACCGTTATTGTCGGACAGCGTATCGCGTACCCATTGTGATAATAAGACAAGCCCTACCCTATTTAAAAAGCACAGCACTTGGCTTGCCTGCCTTGGCGTGATTTCAGTGACATTAAGCGGCTGTCAAACCGAAAATCAGCAGCATAGTCAATCCGCTCATAGCCCTTTAATTCATGCTCAGAATAGCGCGGATAATAAGTCAGATAATCGCACAAAACAAGTCAACTACAGCTATGGTTCAAGGCCGTTTTATTTAATAGATGATATGGACGATAGTCCGTTAAAACAAGAGCTACAGGCCTGTGAAGCTCAGACCCCGAAAAAAACCGATTTTTCGATTTCTCACCGTGGTGCACCGCTACAATATCCTGAACACACCCTTGATGGTTATATGGCTGCGGCGCGTATGGGCGCAGGTGTTTTAGAATGTGATGTGGCCTTTACTAAAGACCATGAGTTGGTATGTCGCCATGCCCAAAATGATCTGCATACCACCACCAATATATTGACCACACCTTTGGCCAATCAATGTACTCAGCCGCCTAAATTTGATGCCATGGGTAACTTGACCAATGCCAGTGATATTGAATGTCGCACCTCGGACATTAGCTTAGCCGAATTTAAATCATTGCATGGCAAAATGGATGCCGCTGATAAAAAGGCGACTAGCCTAACCGATTATATGAATGCGACACCTACTTGGCGCACTGAGCTTTATAACCAAAATGCACAGCTATTAAGCTTAGACGAGCACATTGCGCTTGCAAAGTCTTTGGGATTGAAGCACACCCCAGAGCTAAAAGCGCCTAGCGTGGATATGCCACATATAGGGTCGGATGGTAAGCCTTATACTCAAGCAGATTATCGTCAGCAGCTGATTAACGCCTATCGCCGTGCTGGCGTGGCACCTGATGATGTATTTGCACAATCTTTTCAGTTATCAGACGTATTGGCTTGGCAGCAGCACGATCCAGAGTTTGGTAAAAATGCGGTGTATCTGATTGATGACAGCAATGAAACCGCTGATAACCAAACCTTTAATAAAGACGATCCGAGCACTTGGAAGCACTCACCACAGCAGCTGAAAGCAATGGGTGTCAATATTATTGCTCCGGCCACTTGGCTATTGGTTAGCAGTGATGGCCAAGGTAAATTAAAACCTTCAACGTATGCTATGCAGGCCAAAGCCGCTGGACTTGATATGATCACTTGGTCACTTGAGCGTTCAGGGCCACTTGCCAATGGCGGCGGCTGGTATTATACCGGGCTTGAGGATGCGATTAATAATGATGGCGATATGTATAATTACATTGATGTTTTAGCGCAGCAAGTTGGGGTAAAAGGTATTTTTTCAGACTGGCCAACTACTGTTACTTACTATGCCAATTGCAAAGGGCTATAATAAACGCAGTAAACCGCTATTTAGCAAAAATAGCATGAACTAACGACTGCGTATTTTTATTATACAGGTGCCTTATGATTGCCACTGCCTTAGACATTACCTCTTTTGTAGATGTTGGCTTTGGCCTACCGCTTTGGCACCTTGTGGCACTATTTTTACTGGGTGTGGTTGCTTTTGTGATATCGACCATCTCCGGGGGTGGGGGCGCACTGCTATTAATACCCGCCGTGTCTTGGTTAACCGGCGCCTCTTCTGCCCCGCCCATCATTAACCTAGGTACTTTCTTATCACGCCCTTCACGTATGCTGTTGTTTTGGCATGATATTGATTGGCGTCTTATCTTATATTACGTGCCTAGTGCTATTGCCGGCGCTTGGTTATCGGGACTGTTATTTAGCCGCTTAAATGCGCAGTGGATACAGCTGGCCGTTGGTATATTCTTGGTATCCACCTTATTTCAATACAAATTTGGCAAAGTGGACAAAACCTTTCACATGCCAAAATCAGGCTTTATTCCCTTAGGCTTTTTGGTTGCATTCGTCAGCACCTTAGTTGGCGGCTTAGGGCCAGTTTTAAATCCGTTTTATATGAATTCAGGCCTCACCAAAGAGGATTTGATTGCCACTAAAACAGCCAATTCATTCTTTGTCGGTATTGCTCAAATCAGCAGTTATGCCTTCTTTGGCGTACTCACGCCAGCGCTATGGGTTTATGGCCTGGTGTTAGGGGTCGGCGCCATTGTTGGTAATATGATTGGTAAGCGCTTTTTGACCGGCATGAGTGTTACTCAGTTTCGTACTGCGCTGCTTGTTTTGATGAGTATCAGTGGTCTGGTTATGATTATTGATAATATTGATTTAATCTTATAAATCATTTACTGACAACGACATACTCAACCCTATTTATTCTTCATCAATTTTTCATCATCCGCTCATAGTTATCACACAACCACCAATTTGGTTTATGCTAGGATAGCACTTAGCTAATGGGGCTTAACCCGTTGTGCTTTCTCATAAATTTATTATTATAGTCAGAGAAGTCTAAAATGGTTACCAGCCAACCGAGCGCAAGTACTACAAATGTAGGCTTAGCGAGGTTAATACCGTAACCCTTTAGTAGTTCGCTGACTATAGTTCTTCAATCTGGCTCATACTATGACTCCCTCTATGCCACAATCAACGCCTGTACATTCAAGTTCGCCTCATATTTTAATCGTTGAAGATGATCCGGCGATTGCCACATCGTTAAGAGTGACTTTCAAACGCGAAGGCTGGCAAGTGACTTGGCTGGATAATGCCACTAGCGTGCTACCCACTTTGACTGACTTTAATGAGCAGCAGCAGCCATTAGCTGGTATCGTGTTAGATGTAGGTTTGCCCGATGGTGATGGTCTAAATCTATGTCAGGACATACGCCGAAGTGAGCAGATTGGTAGCTTAAAACAACTGCCTATCGTATTTTTGACGGCTCGCAGTGATGAGATAGATAGAATACTTGGCCTTGAAATGGGCGGCGATGATTATTGTCCCAAGCCCTTTAGTCCAAGAGAATTGGTTGCTCGATTAAAAGCCATTTGGCGCCGTGAACAACTTACCGCATCAGCAACTCTTGATACCCAAACTCAGAGCCAACAAGAGACTGAGCCGCAACAGTTTGTGTTAGAGTCAGGCATTTGGCGCTATGAGCCGATGACTTATACCCTATATTGGAATGATCATAAGCTAGAGCTCAGTAATACCGAGCGCAAACTAATACTGGCCTTATTAGCCAATCCAGATCGAGTGTTTAGTCGTGAACAATTATTAAATGCCATTAGTGATTATCCCGATCATCGCTTAGCTCGCACCATTGATAGTCATGTTAAATCTATTCGTAAGCAATTGGCTCAGATTAGCGAGCAGCAGGATGTTGAAATCATTCACACTCATCGTGGCTTAGGTTATGGACTTTGTGCGTCATGAGCAACACCCCTTCTCCACAATCTGAAAATCAAAGCCAACAGACCAGTGATTCCAATAGTAACGAAGACAACCGAAACACAGGTAGCACATCCACGCCGCCCAATTGGTATGCCAAGCTACACCCAATAGGCAAAGACAGTAGCGCTCACACTGCTAGCCGTAAACCTGAGAAAATTCTTAATTTGAGTTTGTTTTTTCGGATTTGGATTGCAGTTGGGGTGATTGTCATCATCTCGGGTATTGTGGTTTTCAACCAGTTGTTTACCTACGTTCGCCCTATCACCCAGCAAGTGATTGAAGATACTTTAGTGGACACCTCTAAACTGTTGGCTGCCAGCTTACAATCTGCGGTCGAAAGCGGAGAGATTTATAACAGCAGCTATCAGGCCATGCTTGATCAAGCTTTCACGACCCCTTCACTTCCTGAATCTGACTCAGGGTCGGCTGCAACTGAAAATAGCAACACATCTGAAAACATTAAGACACAGCCATCTAATTCGAGCGTAAATTCTGAGTCATCAAATGAGTCACAACCTTTAAATCCAGTGATTAAAGCGTTACCTTTCGAGACCCAAGCTACTTGGTATCATCAAAAGCAGCGCAGTAGTTTCCGAGTCTATATTACCGATAACCAAGGCATCGTTATCTATGACTCTTTGCCGGAACAAGGCAATCATACTAATCCAGAAGGAAATGCCAGAGGCGAAGATTACTCGAGTTGGAATGATGTCAATCTAACCTTACAAGGTAAGTATGGCGCACGCACCACTCGTAGTGATCCCAATGATTCATCAACGTCGGTGATGTATGTCGCTCAGCCCATATATAGCTCAGATGGTAGCGGTGATATCATCGCTGTGGTCAGTGTCGGCAAACCAACCTCAACCGTGCTACCTTACCTAAATGCCACGCGACAACGGATGTTAACTGCCTCACTGATTATCAGTATCGTCACCTTAATCATGGCAGGCTTGGTCGCTTGGTGGCTGCGTCAAAGTACCTTATTGGTCACTCGCTACACTCAGTCATTGGCACAAGATACTAAAAAGCCTTACTTTTACTTGGGTCGTGAGCTTAATGAGCTAACCGATACCATTGAAAGCATGAAGCATCGGCTTGAAAATCGAGCTTATGTGACTGACTATGTGCATACTTTGACGCATGAACTAAAAAGCCCACTGACGGCGATTCGCGCCAGTGGTGAGCTATTAGAAGAGACCGATTTAGACAGTGAAGACAGACAAATGCTCAGCCAGACCATCACTGAGCAAAGTATCAAATTGCACTCGTTGATTGACCGCTTGTTGCTATTGGCAAAAATTGAACAGCCTACATTCAAGTTAGCGATTCAAGCCATAGATCCAGATGCACTGGTTCAGACTCTAATTGCCGGCAGTGAAATGCAGCGTCAGTATCAGCATCTAGAGATTGACTATCAATGTGACCTGAAGCAGTCCAATCAAAGCTTTATTTTTGCCGATGAGTTTTGGATGACTCAAGCCTTACAAAATGTGCTTGATAATGCCTTATATTTTGCGCATCACAAAGTACTGGTGTCAGTGACTACGCAGCAAATTAACAAAGCACCTTTTATCAAGTTGTCCTTTATTAATGATGGTGAACCCATACCTGAGTATGCTTTAGCTAAAGTCTTTGATCGCTATTTCAGCTTATCGCATCAGTACAATAAGCCCACCAATAACCCAGCTCAGACACCTAGCTCACCAGCACCGAGACAACAAGGTAAAAAAGGTACCGGACTGGGACTAACCTTGGTAAAACAGGTGATTGAACGTCATGGTGGTTATGTCAGTATCCATAATCTAAGCGATCAAAGTCAGCAACATAACAAAACCCCTGAGACTAACTCAGGGGTTGAGGTGGTAATTTTATTACCTATCGCACCGCTTCAAGATTAAACGCGGGTACTATTGAATATGTGGCCTAATGAGTGTGTGTCTTAAAGGGTTTTTATCAAAGCGCTATAAATACTACTCACCCTGGCTAAGCGGTACAATACGTTCATTTTGACCACTACCAATCATACCTTGGCTACCAACGCCTTCAGGATTGCTTTGTAGATAAGCCGTCATTTCAGCAATAATTTCAGGATCATCATTGGCTAAGATACGCTGCTTGATCATCTCTACCGGGGGCACAGGTAAGTTCTTCAATAGCGACAACAGCTGAGTATCATTACCTTTGGCAACGACCAGTTCAATCAATTGACGGGCATCAATTGGCAAATCTGGTGTTGACTGAGCCATCAATGCTAAGTGATACGCACCATGAGTATCTTCATCTTGCATGATGCGTCGCTCAATAGCAGTATAGGTCTCACTGGTCGCTCCGCCTGCTACTCTTAGCAAGTGAATACATTTTAATGAAGACTGTTCTTCTTGTTCAGCAATGGCCAGAATCTTTTCTGATTGTGCCTCTAGCATTTGTCTTTTTTGCTGTAATTTATCGTTGCTCATGATTATTTCCTAACGTTATTAATGGTTATTATTTATTCAAGGTTTTCATAAATGACTCTTAGGCGATAAGTAAAAACCAATCTTCTCGCCCTATTGCTACTATATGTGGTGCTAAAGATTCATTTATAAAGTGAGCATATACAAAAACATAACAGGCGGCTCTATCTTTAAAAATCCCAAAGCAATCGTCAATAAAAAAAGCCTTAGCATGAATCTAAGGCTTTTTTTATTGAACAACTCTAATATAAACTTAAATCATTTAGTGCAATTAGCTAGCAGGGCTATGCTCTTCAACCAATGGCTTTAATTCGCCTGATTGGTACATTTCTAAGATAATGTCTGAACCGCCCATCAACTCACCATTAATCCACAATTGTGGGAATGTTGGCCAGTTGGCAATTTTTGGCAATGTCGCACGAATTTCAGGGTTTTCTAAAATATTAACGAACGCAAAAGGACGACCAATTTGAGTTAACACTTCAATGGCACGAGCAGAAAATCCACACTGTGGAAACTGTGGTGTACCTTTCATATATAACAATACTGGGTTTTCTTTGATTTGATTGCGGATTAACGTTTCAATATCTTGCGCTTGGTCTGTCATAATAAATCCTTAATTGATTTGGAAAATCGATTACCTAAAAAATAAAATACTAAAATATAATACTTAAAATAATGTGCTGAGTGTTTAAATTTAGGCCAATGTCTCTTTTATGGGGATGCTGATTAAAATTACAATAATAAATCCAGCATAACCACACTTTTAACTGTAGCCATCTCGAACATCTTAACGGATGCTTTCAATAACAGCTGTTGCTAAGCCCTAAAGCTAAAAGCTAGAGTCATATTATGCGTCAGCCCTAGCTGTTTTTTATTACCCCTAACTGAGTAGTGGCTACTACTTTCTATTTAGCTTTAAGCTTAATTTTAAACGTTGTCTGTCTGGGTCAGTAATACCACAGCACTGACCATGATACCCTCTTGACGTCCAGTAAAGCCAAGCTTTTCAGTGGTGGTTGCTTTAACACTGATATTATCAATCTGAGTATTTAAATCTTCAGCAATGTTGGTGCGCATCGCCAGATTGTGTTTAGCCAACTTTGGTCGCTCACACATCACCGTGATATCTGCATTTACCAAATGATAGCCTTTTTTGATAATTAAATCATAGACATGACGCAGCAGCACACGTGAATCTAGTCCAGCATTGGCCTCATCAGTATCTGGAAAGTGTTGCCCTATATCGCCAAGAGCCAATGCACCAAGCAGCGCGTCAGCCAAAGCATGCAATACCACATCACCATCTGAATGCGCCAGTAAACCGACCGGATGCGGGATATTCACCCCTGCTAAAGTCACAAACTGCTCGGCTGTATCGATCACATCTTTTGGATCGCAAAACGCGTGTACGTCAATACCTTGCCCAATTCTTATCATTATTTGCCTTTCAGTGTTATAATTTAGCCAAATTTTAGCATAGTTTGTGAGACTTATGACCACATCCCCTGTTTTTGACAACAACCACGCCACTCTTCCTGCCCTAAGCCTAAGCGATGTACCCAATCCGAGTCAAACTCGGGTCATCGTCGGTATGTCAGGTGGCGTCGATTCTTCTGTTTCTGCGGTATTATTGCAGCAAGCTGGTTTTCAGGTGGAAGGCCTGTTTATGAAGAACTGGGAAGAGGATGATGGCACAGAGTACTGCACAGCGATGGAAGACTTAGCCGACGCGCAAGCGGTGTGTGACAAAATTGGTATCAAACTGCATACCGCTAACTTTGCGATGGAGTATTGGGATCGCGTATTTGAACACTTTTTGGCTGAATACCAAGCCGGACGCACCCCTAACCCAGATATTTTGTGTAACAAAGAGATCAAGTTTAAAGCCTTCCTCGACTATGCCGTAACCTTGGGTGCTGATTATATTGCAACCGGTCACTACACCCGTCGTAGCGTGAATTACACCCGTGAAGACGGCGTTGAAGTCGCGCACTTAATGCGTGGACTAGATAACAATAAAGATCAAAGCTACTTTTTGCATGCCGTTGGTGGTGACAAAATTGCCAAGACTTTATTCCCAGTTGGCGAATTAGAAAAGCCAGAAGTGCGTAAAATAGCTGAACAGCATGACTTAGCCACGGCGAAGAAAAAAGACTCCACTGGTATTTGCTTTATCGGTGAGCGCCGCTTTAAAGACTTCTTACAACAGTACTTGCCTGCCAAGCCAGGTGATATTGTCACCGATGATGGCATCACGATTGGTAAGCACGATGGGCTGATGTATTATACCTTAGGTCAGCGTGGCGGTATTGGTATTGGCGGCGTTAAAGACCGCCCTGAAGAGCCTTGGTTTGTGCTACAAAAAGACCTAACCAATAACCAATTAATTGTTGGTCAAGGCCATGATCATCCGATGCTATTAAGCCAAAGCTTAGTCGCTTACAAGCTTGACTGGGTTGAACGTATTGCACCTAAAGCCATCTTTAGCGAGGACGGCCTAAAATGTGTGGCCAAAACCCGTTATCGTCAGCCCGATCAAAGCTGCACGGTATTTGCTGACTCTGAAGATGGCAACCGCGTAAAAGTCATCTTTGATGAACCTCAACGTGCGGTTACCCCAGGTCAATCAGCGGTATTTTATATTGGAGAAGTTTGCTTGGGTGGCGGTGTGATTGAGTCGTTTGAGTAGCTTTAGCATTTTAAAGGCTTTAGCACCTTAAAGTATAGTTCCGTACTTTATTTTAAGCGGTTACACCCTTATAAGTTGAGGATAAGATATTGACGTTTATTCTGACGTTGGCAGTTATTTGGTTAGCCATTTTGATAGGCTTGATTGTCATCACTAGTCATGCCGCTGATAACGCTAAGCCCGACTATTCAAAGAGTAAACTCATTTTGTTATGTGTTTTGACTATCGCTTACCTGATAGTCACTTTATTCTTATGGTATGCATTCATTAGTGCTATATTTGATGCCGCTGCTTCGGTATAGCGCCAGTTTTTTAGGCTTTTACTTTTTAGATTTTGCTTTTTTAGCCTTTAAAGGTCACTTAGCGTTATTAATTGTTATAATTGCAGACCACGCTAATCAGAAGCTGTTTTTGGTTTAGGTTTTTACTATTTTGTCTGAATTTTTGCTGCCAATCACGACAGCTGTTTTTTATTTATCGTTATAAAAGTTTAACGTTACCTTCATTTATTTTCACCCACTGAGCTAAAGGATAACTATGTCTGTCTCATTATCTGCTTTAACTGCCCTATCTCCAATCGATGGTCGCTATGCCAGCCGTGCTGACTCTTTGCGCCCTTTTTTATCAGAATTTGGTCTGATTAAAGCCCGTGTCACTGTAGAAATTCGCTGGTTACAAGCCTTAGCGGATAACGATGCCATCACCGAATTAGCTAAGTTTGATCAAGACACCAACGCCTTTTTGGATGCCATCGTTGACAACTTTAGCGAAGATGATGCGCAAGCGATTAAAGACATTGAAAAAACAACCAACCATGACGTTAAGGCGGTTGAGTACTTCATTAAAAACAAATTCCGTGGCAATGCGCAGCTAGAAGACAGCTTAGAGTTCATCCACTTCGCCTGTACTTCAGAAGACATTAACAACCTATCTTATGCGTTAATGCTAAAAGACAGCCGTGACATCGTGGTTGCTAAATTACAACAAGTGACGGACTCAATCGTTGCCCTTGCCAAAGAGCACGCCGCTCAGCCAATGCTGTCACGCACCCATGGTCAAACCGCTAGCCCAACGACTTTGGGTAAAGAAATGGCAAACGTTGCTTACCGCCTAGCCCGTCAAATCAAACAGATTAACCAAGTAGAGTTACTGGGTAAAATCAACGGCGCAGTGGGTAACTATAACGCTCACTTATCCGCTTATCCTGATGTTGATTGGACAGCACACGCCCAGCAATTTATCACTGAGCGTTTAGGCTTAACCTTTAACCCTTACACTACTCAAATTGAACCACACGATTATATCGCTGAGTTATTTGACGCGTTACGTCGTTTCAATACGGTTCTAATCGACTTCAACCGTGATGTTTGGCAATACATCAGCTTAGGCTATTTCAAGCAAAAGCTAAAAGAAGGTGAAGTTGGCTCATCAACCATGCCACACAAAGTTAACCCAATCGACTTTGAAAACTCAGAAGGTAACTTAGGTGTTGCTAACGCAATGTTGGCACATCTAGGTGAAAAACTGCCTATCTCACGTATGCAGCGTGATCTATCTGACTCAACCGTATTACGTAATATCGGTGTTGGCCTGGCACAAAGCATGATTGCTTATGATGCGTGCTTAAAAGGTATCGGCAAACTAGAAGTGAACCCTGAGCGCCTAGATGCTGACCTTGATCAAGCACAAGAAGTATTGGCTGAGCCAATTCAAACTGTTATGCGCCGCTACCGTGTTGAAAACCCATATGAAAAACTAAAAGCCTTAACCCGTGGTCAAGCCATGACTCGTGAAAAAATGCTTGAGTTTGTCAATGGTAATGAGCTTGACGCAGTACCTGAAGCAGATAAAGCGCGCTTACGTGAGCTAACGCCTGCGACCTATATCGGTAATGCCGATGAGCAAGCACAAGCTATCGAAGAGTGGATTGCAAAACTGTAGAGTTTTAACCAGACAGGATGTCTTGAGCGAGACAGATGAGGGCGTTGCCAGTGAGCCAAATCAATAAATCAGGTAACCCCTCCTCATATCCTATCGCTCAGGCTCGTCTTGTCACTACAGCTTGCTTAGGGATTGTCACCTTGGTGATGATTCTAGCAAGCATCCATCCGTTAAATTGGAATGACTACCTGCTTCATCAAGCAGGTACGATTGTTTTTATGGCAATGGTTTGGCGCTGTTACCGTAAATATGGTGCTAAGCCCGCCTCCTTTGCCTATGCCAGTTTGTTTATCCTGATTCACATTATAGGGGCTCGCTATTTGTATTCGTACGTGCCCTACAATGAGTGGACTCAGGCTCTGTTCTCGTTCAATTTAAACGAAATCTTTGGCTGGCAGCGCAATATGTACGACAGATTGGTCCATTTTAGCTATGGTCTGTTATTGCTGCCATTGATGCGTGATGTGTTGCGAAGCTTTTTTCCGGCAGCGTCAACCAAGACCTTAATTTTACTGGCGTTACAGTTTAATCTGGCCAGCAGTGCGCTATATGAGTTATTTGAATGGATATTAGCTATCGGGTTATCATCGGAAGCTGCTGAAGCTTACAATGGTCAACAAGGTGATATGTGGGATGCACAAAAAGACATGGCCTTAGCGTTTCTAGGCGGTATGGTTAGTGCCCTTATTTATCAGCTTAAAGCCGTATCTCAATCAAATAAGACCTTATACGAAAGCGCTAATAAATAAGCACACATTAGTGAGGCCTCTATTTCATCTTTTAATCGTCATCGTCGTCATCATCACCGCCTGGAATAACTGCTTTGGTGACTGCTACTGTACCCTTAACCACGCCTTTGGTCGTTTTGTAAGCGATTTTAGCTGGCACAGTGACCACGTGATGCAGGCAGCCTTGTAACGTAAGACAGCTGATGACTAGCATGACGGTGTATAGATGTTTCATATAATATTTTACTCACACTGAATTAGATGGTTTTAAATTAAATAGTAAGCTGTTGGTAGCACAACATATCATAAAAAAGGATAAAGCAATACCGCAAAATTCTAAAGGTTCTCCACATTATTTTTTAATGCTTATTCACCGCTATAAGTTGTTTATTATAATCAACTTATAAAATATACCATCTATAAAATATGCAATTTATAAAAAACCAAAGCAGAGAAAGTGCTTACGAATAGAGTTTTAGATCAGATATATATTTACTTAAAATCAAGCAAGTACTCACTACAAAGGATTTACCATGACTGATGTCCGTTATTGTTTACCAGATGATATGACAGCCGAGCAGTTTTTGGCTGAATATTGGCAAAAAAAACCACTATTGATTAAACAAGGTTTACCACAATTGGCAGAGATGTTCGAGCCAGACGATATCTTAGGCTTAAGCCTAGAGGAAGCGGCTACAGCGCGACTGATTACCCAAAATCAAGCTCCGGGGCAAACAGATCAATGGCAGCTGCAACAAAGTCCACTGTCTGAAGCCATGTTCGATGATTTACCTGAGCAATGGACGGTCCTGGTACAAAACTTAGAGCAATGGTCGCCAGAGCTAGGACAACTGTGGAATGCGTTTAACTTTATCCCGCAGTGGCAACGTGATGATATCATGGTGTCTTATGCACCGGCTGGCGGTTCTGTCGGTAAGCATTATGATGACTACGATGTATTTTTAGCTCAGGGCTATGGTCATAGACGTTGGCAACTGGGCAAATATTGCGCTGAGACCACTGAGTTTATCCCTGATCAACCGATTCGTATTTTTGATGATATGGGCACGCTTATTTTTGATGAGGTGTTAGAGCCAGGTGATGTGCTTTATGTGCCGCCAAAATTATCTCATTATGGGGTTGCGCAAGATGACTGCCTAACCTTCTCATTTGGCTTTCGCCGCCCAAATCTGATGCAAGTATTAGATAGTGTGGTTGATATGGGAACCACAGATGCCTCTTTATTCGTGCCACTATTACTTGAGCAAGGTGTTCAGTCTGCCGGTCAGCTGCACAAAGACAGCATCGATCAGATTAAAGCTCAGCTACTAGCGATGCTACAGTCTGATAAAGGCGATGCCTTAATTGCGCAAGCCGTCAGTGAAGTAGTCAGTAAGCGTGAATACGAGCTGTTGGTTCCTGAAGATACGTTAGACTTAGACCAGCTCCAGCAAGTGCTTGAAGAAGGCGGCATCATTCGTACCGATTATAGCAGTCGTCTTATTTATACTCAGCTTCCAGAATCAGATACTAACGCGCCGGTTATTTATGCCAATGGGCAACGCCTTGATGACATTAGCAGTGCTGAAGCACAGTTATTAAAACGTCTGGCAGATGGCGAATCATTAACAATGGAAGATATTGATGCTGAGTCATTACCGTTAGAAACCATCATGGGTTGGTTAGAGAACAGTTGGGTTTGGGTCGACTTCTAATAAACAGTTATAACTTTTATTATCGGACTTGTTACTGGGTAATCGTTGGATTATCACTGAGTTATTACTAGGTTATTGGTGATAGGCCTCTGTTACTATTGGATATCTTTGCAACTTTAGTTTACATATGTAAACACAAACCTGTGTCATTAGTTCCTATAATGAAGACTCTAGTGAAGAGTTAGTCCGTATCGATGCATAATCGATATCGATAAAGCGTCACAGAGCATATAGAGCAAAAGCACAGTTAAGAGTTAATAATAGTCAAAAAACAGAGTTCAATAGATTATTACGACAGAAAACCAATAACCAAGGAGAATAACAATGTCTAACGAACCATGCAAAACAACAAAAATGAGACGCAACGATATTAACCAAGATCATTTGGATAAGAAGGATCAACAGCGTACGGATGATTGCGCATTGACCATGATGCAAGGTATGCATGAGCATGAAGATCATGAAGAAGAAGCTCAATCAAAAGCTGATTAAAAGTAAGTTGTAAGCCCTCTACTCTCCAAATAGATCGCTTCTAAATAACTGAATATCAAGCAAAACTAAATTTGAATAAAAAAAGACGCTAATTAAATTAGCGTCTTTTTTGTTTGGCTTTAGCTAGACATATAGTCAGAGAAGTCTAAAAAGGTTAACACCGTAACCGTTTAGTCGTTCGCTGACTATAGATTATTCGGTGCCAGCTAAGTCTAATAACTGCTCACTGATTGCAACGGTGTTGAAACCGCCATCCACAAATAAGATCTCACCGGTGATACCAGATGCCCAAGGTGACAATAAGAATAAGGCCGCATTACCCACTTCCATTTGACTGACATTGCGCTGTAACGGCGCAATCTTAGCATTAATATCTAACATACGGCGGAATGACTTAATACCGCTGGCAGCAAGCGTGCGTATAGGGCCCGCAGATACTGCGTTTACTCGGATACCGTCTTTACCCAATGATGATGCTAGATAACGCACACTGGCCTCAAGACTGGCTTTGGCCATCCCCATCACATTATAGTTAGGTAATACTGAGATACTACCTTCGTAAGTCAGAGTCAACAAAGACCCTTGACGCTTGGCCAATAATTCACGAGAGGCTTTGGCTAACGCCACAAAGCTATAAGCAGAAATATCATGGGCTATACCACTGCCTTCACGGGTAGTCACTTCGGTAAAGTCGCCATTTAACTCTTCCGCCGGTGCAAATCCAATCGCATGTACCACGCCATCGATACCCTCAGGCCAGTGATCTGCAACGGCATCAAAACACTCTTTAATTTGTTCATCAGAGCCAACATCACACGGCAATACCAAGTCTGCAGCAAACTTTTCTGCTGCCATATCGACCCGCTTTTTCATTTTATCATTGGGGTAAGTCAAAATTAATGACGCCCCTTCTCTGTGTAGCGCTTCAGCAATCGCCCAAGCAATGGATAACTTACTGGCAATACCTGTCACCACAAACCGCTTTCCTTGTAACAACATACGTTTAACTCCCTATTTTATTGTTTTTTATCTATTAATGGGTTAACAAGCCGATTAGTGCTCATAATCTATGACACCCATCTAAAGCTAAAGACAGCATATCAAATTGGCTTAATGGTTAAGCCTAAATCATAAGTAAGCCTAAATCGATGCAAAATATTATACTAGCGACTTGCATTTTTGCTAGTGTAACTATTCTCTATTATATCTATTTACTTGTGCAATTAGTGCTGTAATGGGATGGGTTATTGTCTTAATTTATCAACATCATAGTGCATGATAATACAAAACCAACAAAAGTTTGTTATATTATGACTTTTTTTTGCGGTTAATTGAGAAATACTCATCAAATTTATGACAAAGCGCTTTACAATTTATCTGTAACCGTTAAGCTATAGCATTCTTTTATTTTGCTGTTTAATAACTATGTGTGATTCCAATTCAAACGTTGTAAATGAAAAGTTAGATCCTCAGCTACCTAGCCCGGATCTTTACGCCAAACTGATTGCATCAACTGGTGAGGACTTATCACGTCCTGGTCTGTTAGATACACCAACTCGTGCTTCTAAAGCCTTTGGCTATCTGACTCAAGGTTATCATCAAACGTTGCAAGAAGTCTCTAATAACGCGGTCTTCCCTACTGATAACTCAGAGTTGGTGTTGGTGCATAATATTGAGTTTTATTCATTATGCGAACATCACCTGTTGCCGTTTCATGGGGTTGCACACGTTGGCTATTTACCCGATGGCAAGGTATTAGGGCTATCTAAGATAGCACGCATTATTGATATGTATGCCCGCCGGTTACAGATTCAAGAAAATCTAACCAAACAAGTCGCCGAGGCCATTAGCGAAATCACCGACTGCCGCGGTGTGGCTGTGGTGATGGATGCCTCGCATATGTGTATGATGATGCGTGGGGTTAGCAAGCAGTTATCAAGCACCCGTACCACATCAATGTTGGGCGAATTTGAGACCAATATGCAGGTACGTAATGAATTTTTGGCTTCTGTACCAGCCTCTAAAATATTCTAATCGTAAGCTAACACCACACACAACTCAATCATCGATCATAAACTGGCTGACATCATGCGCATGATGTCAGCTTTTTGTATTTGACAATTTAAAGCTTTCAACTTGATATCAAATCTACATTTTCTGTTCAAAGTCTTTACTACGAACACTGGTCTCTATCAGCAGTTTTGAATAAGGATGCTGTGGATTATTAAATAACTGCTGCGCGCTGCTGTATTCAACACACTCGCCTCTTTTTAATACCATAATATGTTGACACAAGGCTTGAACCACATTTAAGTCATGGCTAATAAATATATAACTAATACCAAATTTTTGCTGAATATCTCGAAGCAGCTCAACCACAGCAACTTGGGTGCTGCTGTCTAACGCTGAGGTTGGCTCATCTAAGATAATAACCTTAGGACGCATAATCAGCGCACGCGCCAATGCCACACGCTGACGCTGACCGCCCGAAAGCTCATGCGGATAGCGATAGGCAAAGTCTGCTGGTAAATGAACCGTCGCCAGTGCTTCATGTACCGCTTGAGTGCGTGTGGGCTTGTCCACACCTCGAACCAATAATCCTTCTTCGATAATTTGCATTACGTTAAAACGGGGATTAATACTGGCGAAAGGATCTTGGAACACCATTTGGATATGGGAGCGAAATAAGCGCAGTTCTTTTTTACTTAGGCTATTTATATCAACACCATCTATTAATACCGAACCACTTACTTTAGCCTGGTTACTCAGCAGTCTTGCCAGTTCTAATGCTATCGTCGTTTTACCAGATCCTGACTCACCCACGATACCCAGTGAGGTGCCATAAATGAGTTTAAAGCTGACCTTGTTAACCGCTTGCATCCACTCGCTAACACTACCTAATAGTGTTTTTTTGGCTGCAAAAGCTATACTCAAGTTACTAACGTCTACAATTGCCTCTTCTGCTGACTGATCTACGACACTTAAAAGTTGTCCGAAATCTTGACTAATTAGCGAGCGCGTGTACTCACTTTTCGGTTGTTTGAATATCTGCTGACTAGGCCCTTGCTCAATGACTTTACCTTGCTGCATGACAATGATGTTGTCACTGTAACGACGCACCAGATTTAAGTCGTGGCTGATGAGTATCATAGCCATGCCATGCTGCTGCTTTAATCTGTCCAGTAATTGTAAAATCTCATGTTGTAAGCTGACATCCAGCGCCGTCGTTGGCTCATCAGCAATCAATACATCAGGATTCTGAGCCAGTGCCATAGCAATCATCACTCGCTGACGTTGACCACCTGAAAGCTCGTGTGGATAACGACTTAATTTAGCGGCAGCATCTTTGATATTGACGTCTTCGAGTAGCTCAATACTGCGCTGCTTGATGTGAGCTTTATTTAGTTGCGCCTTCGATGTCGCAGCCAATCTCAGGCTTTCTGCAATCTGCTTACCGACTGTGTGCAGAGGATTCAAAGCGGTCATTGGCTCTTGGAATATCATGCCAATCTTACTACCACGCACTGTTTTAAACTTTTTATCTCGTGAATTTAACTGCTTAATCGTATGCGCTGGACTTTGAGCTATCGACAACTCACCCACCGAATTTAATTTGGCTTGCCCTTCAACGGTTAGGCTTTCGGGTAACAAACCAAGCATTGCTAAGCTTGAAAGTGATTTACCAGAACCCGATTCCCCCACAATAGCTAGCGTCTCGCCTTTATGTATTTCATAAGACAATTTATTAACTAACGTGTTACTAATGGCCTTATCATTACTATTAGCAAAAACACTGAGTTCATTAACGACTAGTACGGGTTTTGATGATTCTTGGGAAGGCATATTGAATGTCTCAAAGTGAGTATTGAATAACTGACCAAATTTATAGCGTTAATATTTAATTATCTTAGATAAATATCATTTTATAACACTGATTAGCGCTTACAATCTGTATTAGTCTAACCTGTTTTATAATAATTTTTCTCAAAAAATTTAATAATTTAAGCGCCAAATTTGAGCTTACTTATACTTTAAAAGCATCTTTAACTGTATAATACAGCCCGTTTTTTTCAGGGGATGATGATTGTGGATAAAAATAAAGATTTTGGATTAGCTGCCCTAGGTATACTTGCGCAATATCACAATATCTCTTTTAACCCAGAAGAGATAAAACATAAGTTTGATTTAAATAAAGACGGTTTGTCACTGACAGCCTGGCTACTAGCAGCAAAATCTCTCGAATTAAAAGCAAAAAATGTTAAAAAACCAATTAATCGTCTGCCCTTTGTCAATTTGCCCGCACTAATATGGCGAGATGATGGCAAGCATTTTATTCTAGTTAAAATAGATACTGAACAAAATCGCTATCTTACTTTTGACTTAGAACAAGATTCACCCAGTATATTGTCACAACAAGAGTTTGAAGCTCGCTATCAAGGCACCATTATTTTAGTCACCTCTCGGGCCTCTGTTGTCGGTCAATTGGCTAAGTTTGATTTTACTTGGTTTATTCCTGCGGTGATTAAATATCGAAAGATATTTATCGAAACGCTTGTGGTATCTATATTTTTACAAATTTTTGCACTTATTACGCCTTTATTCTTTCAAGTCGTGATGGATAAAGTTTTGGTTCATCAAGGCTTTTCAACTTTAAATGTCATTACAATGGCACTAACCATTGTCGTGCTATTTGAGGTGATATTAGGTGGTCTTAGAACCTATATCTTCTCCCACAGTACAAGCCGTATAGATGTAGAGCTGGGTGCAAAACTGTTTCGCCATCTACTTGCTCTGCCTATTTCTTATTTTGAAAATAGACGGGTTGGTGATACTGTCGCACGTGTGCGCGAATTGGATCAAATTCGAAACTTTTTGACTGGTCAAGCACTCACCTCAGTCCTAGATTTATTGTTCTCATTTATCTTTTTTGCCGTCATGTGGTATTACAGCAAAACGCTGACCATAGTGGTTCTATTGTCTTTGCCTTTTTATATCATGTGGTCAATCTTTATTAGCCCAATCTTACGTCGCAGATTGGATGAAAAGTTTGCCCGTGGCGCGGACAATCAATCTTTCTTAGTAGAATCCATTACTGCCATTAATATGATTAAAGCAATGGCTGTATCGCCGCAAATGACGGACACGTGGGATAAACAGCTTGCCAGCTATGTGAATGCTAACTTTAGAGTAACTACCTTGGCGACCATCGGTCAGCAAGGGGTTCAGCTGATTCAAAAAGCAGTCATGATTATTACTTTATGGTTTGGCGCACATTTGGTTATCTCTGGCGATATGAGTATTGGTCAGCTCATTGCCTTTAACATGCTTTCAGGTCAAGTCATTGCACCAGTCATACGCCTTGCCCAATTATGGCAAGACTTCCAGCAGGTCGGCATATCCATCACTCGCCTGGGTGACGTCTTAAACTCACCAACAGAAAACTATAAAGGTCGAATGTCCTTACCTGAAATTAAAGGCGATGTGTCATTTAGAAATATTCGATTTAGATATAAACCTGATGCACCAATTATTTTAAATAATGTGAGCCTAGACATTAAACAAGGTGAAGTGATTGGTATTGTTGGACGTTCTGGCTCAGGGAAAAGCACGCTCACCAAACTATTACAGCGTTTTTATATTCCCGAAAATGGTCAAGTACTTATTGATGGACATGACTTAGCACTGGCTGATCCAAACTGGCTACGTCGTCAAATTGGGGTAGTGTTACAAGACAATATCCTTCTTAATCGCAGTATTCATCATAACATTGCATTAGCTGATCCAGGAATGCCAATGGAGCGAGTCATTCATGCCGCCAAACTAGCAGGAGCACACGAATTCATCTCCGAACTGCGCGAGGGGTATAACACGATTGTTGGTGAGCAAGGTGCTGGACTCTCTGGCGGACAACGTCAACGTATCGCCATAGCTCGAGCTTTGGTCAATAACCCTAAAATCCTTATTTTTGATGAAGCAACCAGTGCCTTAGACTATGAATCTGAACACATTATTATGCGTAATATGCAGCATATATGCCAAGGTAGAACGGTGATTATTATTGCTCACCGCTTATCTACTGTAAAAATGGCAAATAGAATTATTGTTATGGAAAAGGGCGAAATTGTTGAACAAGGACAACATGAGCAGTTACTGGCAAACAAAGATGGCATCTATCACTACTTACACCAATTACAATCAAATTAAGTGAGCCAATATGAAATTATGGATTATGGGGTTATATGAGTTTTTTTTACGTTACAAAAACATTTGGTTAGAAGTTTGGCGTGTTCGTAAAGATTTAGACCCCCCTAAGAGACAGGCTGATGAATATCAGTTTCTACCAGCCCACTTAGAATTAATTGAAACTCCAGTTTCAAAAAAACCACGCCTTGCTGCTTATTTGATTATGCTGTGCTTGTGTATTGCCTTACTTATTTCAATTTTTGGCAAAGTAGAGATTGTAGCTGTTGCCAACGGTAACCTCACCTTTAGTGGGCGTAGCAAAGAGATTAAACCTATCGAAACAGCACTGGTGCAGGATATCCTGGTTAAAGAGGGACAGTTCGTCGAAAAAGGACAAGCGCTTATTAATTTATCGGCGCTAGGTTCTGAATCAGATTTACAAAAAGCACAATCCTCATTAGCTTTGTCTAAACTTGAGTACTATCGCTACGAAACTTTACTTAAAGCTATTGATACTGGGGTTTTACCAGCTCTAGATTTATCTGGTTCTGAATACGATTCCGTGTCTGAAGCGGATAAAACCCGAGTTAAAAATCTTATCGAAGAGCAGTTTACAACGTGGCAAAACCAAAGACAGCAAAAAATATTATCTTATGAACATAAGGAAATAGAAAAGCAAACCGTTTCTAGCTATATCAGAAAATACGAGAGTGCTGATCTTATTGAAAGTGAAAAGTTACGTGACTACCAAGGCTTAATAGAACTACAGGCCATATCAAAGCATGAGCTTTTAGCACAAGAAAGCAAAGTCAATGAAATTCAAAGTGAGCTTGCCGTACAACGCTCTAAGCTGAGCGAGCTGGACCATGATTTACTGCACTTGAAAAAAGAAATTGATTTGGTTACTCAGCTGTTTAAAAGCGATGTATTAGAAAAGCTCAAACAATATGATGACAATCAAAAACAGCTAAGCTTTGATGTTGACAGAAGTGAGCAAAGACAACGTGCTGCTATGATTAAAGCCCCTGTATCAGGTACTGTGCAACAATTAAACGTACATACTGTTGGTGGCGTGGTAACGACTGCCGAGACACTAATGGTCATAACGCCAGAAACAGATGATTTAGAAGTAACGGCGCTGATTCAAAACAAGGATATCGGTTTTGTTAAACCCGGTCAGGAAGCCATTATTAAAGTTGAGGCATATCCTTATAGTCGTTACGGCTATTTAACAGGCAAGGTAAAGCATATCTCCCACGATGCGATAGAGCACCCACAGCTTGGACTTGTTTTCAGCTCAGTTATTAGCTTAGATAATAATAAGCTTATAGACGCTCAAGGCAATGAGATTGAATTGACCTCTGGTATGACTGCAACTGTCGAGATTAAAACGGGTATGCGTAGTGTCATTAGCTACTTACTCAGTCCACTAGAGGAGTCTTTCTCAGAGAGCTTAAAAGAACGCTAGACCTCTCAAAAATACAGAGGTCATTGAGCCTGTTGTAATGTGCATAATCGATCAAATCAATAGCAACAGGCATCAATAACCTCTTTATAATTTATAGAATTAAATAAGGTTATTTATTCTAGTAAATATATTTATACATAGCATGTTTAGTATACTAATTTTCCATAGACAAGCTTAATTTTGAAAAATTAGTAACTTCTATAAGTTTAAATGTTTGGCGGAAATGCTCAAAAAATACACGTTTTTAAGTAAATTTTTATACTAAAAAAATAAGTTTTTATTGTCATAACCTATTGTTATATTTTATAATTCCCATAAACCCTACGTCCTGTATGGTTTTGTTTAGAGACGACCCTCATGAATAACTCATTTGACCTACTGGGCAATATTGCCTGGTTATGGGGCAGCTCCCCCATGCATAAAGATTGGTCTATTACCACCCTCACACAGCATGTTATTCCTGCTATTGAAAACCAACAATTCGTACTATTAATGAGAGATGGTTATCCCATTGCTTATTGTAGCTGGGCTTTGCTCGATCTTGAAAATGAAGTTAAATATGTAACAAATTCTGCACCACTAAGCGTAGATGATTGGGTGTCAGGAGATAGAAAATGGATTATTGATTGGATAGCGCCTTTCGGTGATTCTGACTTGCTTTATAAGCATATGCGTCAGCTATTCCCCCAAGACTTATTCCGAGCCATTCGAGTATCTACTGATAAGAATAAAAACGTTGGTAGAGTAATGTATGCTCAAGGAGGTAAAGTAAAAAATGCCAAGGAAAAGTTTGCTCAATATGAAAATGAGTTGGCTATTGCCTTGCAGAAAAAAAAGTCAATCAATTAAAAATTCAATCAATTAAGTAGTCAAAACAATACTAAGAATAAAATGAAGGAGATTTAATAATGGCTACATCTCAACAAAATACCACTAACATTGCTGACTCCATCAGAGATCATCTTAACAAAGCAAAATATACCTTGCAACAAGGTGGTACTAAGGCAGGTCAATATTTGCTAAATGGTGCCTATCAAGCAGGTGGATATATTAGAAATGGGGCAATACAAACAGGACAGGCTTTAAAGTCTGGTACTCAACAAATCATTTTATACATTCCTAAAGATTACGATATCAACACTGGTAATGGATTAAAAGAAATCATAGATTCTGCAAATCAACTAGGTATTGAAGTTCAAAGAGAAGGTAAAGATGGTGTTGCTATTGCCAAGAATAGCGTTGCTACAGCCGAAAGTATTTTAGGATTTTCTCAGCGCGGGTTAGTGATATTTGCCCCACAGTTAGAGAACTTATTAAAGAAAAACAGTCATGTATATAATACAATTGGCTCTGTAGCTGGCACTATAAACCAGATTAACCGATTCAATACGTTCTTATCTGGTGTTAAATCTATCTTAGGAACGGTTTCTGCAGGTCAAGGTCTAAATACGCTAATTAGCAAGGGTGGTGCGCAAGAAGATCTGGCGCGTGCAGGTCTAGATGTTACCAACTCTATTATCAATAACTTAGCAAATGGTGTAAAAACCTTCGATACGTTTTCTGAAGAAATTGGTAAAATAGGTGGACAACTACAAAATATCAAAGGCTTAGGAGGGCTTGGTAATAAATTACAAAATCCAAACCTCAATGTCTTAAAGCATGCCTCTAATGGTCTTGATGTGATCTCTGGCTTATTATCTAGCGCCTCTATTGCCATTATTCTTGCCGATAAAAACGCCTCTACTGATACAAAAGTTGCTGCTGGCTTTGAATTTACTACTCAAGCTTTAGGGACAGTGACCAAAGCCATCTCTTCATATATGATCGCTCAACGAGCAGCAGCAGGTTTAACTGCAACTGGCCCAATAGCCGCATTTATTGGCTCAACCGTTGCAATGGCTATTAGTCCACTTGCCTTCTTAAACGTTGCTGATAAATTTAAACAAGCAAATATGCTTGATGAATTTGCCAAAAACTTCAAAAAGTTTGGCTATGAAGGTGATTCTTTATTAGCTGACTTCCAGCGTGAAACTGGCACAATTGATGCCTCAGTCACAACGATTAACACCGCGATTTCTGCTATTTCTGCTGGGGTTGGTGCCGCCTCTTCAGCAACTTTAGTGGGTGCGCCAATTGCTTTATTGGTCACTGGTGTCGCAAGTTTGGTAACAACCATCTTAGAATACACCAAACAGCCTATGTTCGAGCATGTGGCAGATAAAGTACATTCTAAAATCTTAGAATGGGAAGCTAAAAACGGTAAAAACTACTTTGAAAATGGCTATGATGCCCGTCATTTAGCCAATTTAGAAAGCAATATGGAATTTTTCTTGGGCTTAAACAAAGTATTAGAAGCCGAAAGAGTTGTGGCAATTACTCAACAACACTGGGATAGAAATATCGGTGATTTGGCAGGTATTAGTCGACTCGGCGCCCATGTTAAGAGCGGAAAATCATATGTTGATGCTTTTGAAGAAGGCAAACATCTACAAGCGGATAAATCTGTTGTTTTAGATGCTACTAACGGTGTTATCGATGTTAGTCAAACTAAAAGAAAAACCCAAAGTATTCTATTTACCACACCATTGCTAACAGCAGGTACAGAAACTCGCGAACGTATCAAGACAGGTAAACACTCGTATATCACTAAAATTCACGTCAATCGTGTCAATCAGTGGACCGTAACTGATGGCGATGCAAGCTCTACTTTTGACTTCACCAATGTACTACAACGTGTTGGTATTACATTAGATGAAGCAGGAAACGTTCTTGAAAGTAAAGAGACAACAATTATTGCTAACTTAGGTAAAGGTGATGATAATGTCTTTGTTGGTAGTGGTCGTCTAGAAGTTGACGGCGGTGAAGGCTACGATAAAGTTCATTATAGCCGAGGTAACTATGGCGCTTTATGGATTGATGCTACTAATGAAACAACAGCAGGTAGCTATGAAGTCAAACGCTGGGTTGGTGAAGGCAGAGCAGCTCACGAAGTTATTGGCAATCACCTTGTCAGAGCTGGATCACGTGAAGAACTCATACAGTTCCGTCATGGTAATAATAAACAGCATTCCGGCTACTATACCAATGACAAACTAACTTCTATTGAAGAGATTATCGGTTCAGAATATAACGATATGTTCTACGGTAGTAAGTTTGGCGACGTCTTCCATGGCGGTAAGGGTGTTGATAGAATAGATGGTCACGCTGGTAATGACTATTTATTCGGCGGTGCTGATGATGACTACATCAACGGTGGTGAAGGCAATGACTTCCTCGACGGGGGCACAGGTGACGATGTCATTTCAGGTGGTAAAGGCGATGATATCTTTGTTTATCGTACAGGTGATGGGGTTGACTCTATCTCCGATAACGGCGGTAATGACAAGTTGTCTTTAGCAGATATCAACTTAAAAGAGATTACTTTTGAGAGGGTTGAAGGCTCAAACCTCATTATCAAGCACAATGATAAAAAAATTATTACCGTGTCTCAATGGTTCTTAGAAGATGATAATGCTAAAAATTATGTAAATTATCAGAAAACTGACGATTTGAAAATCGAAGAAATCATTGGTAAAAATGGTGAGCGAATCACTGCTCAACAGATTGATGACTTACTTAAAAATAAAAGCACTATTTCTAAAGACGAAATTGGTAAAGTGGTTGATGAGTATGTTGAGAAACAAGCGAAAGCACTTTCTGAGTTCAAAACCATCAAAGAAGGTGATAGCTTCGATAATCTATTAATCGAGAAAACAAGCGTAGGTTTGACTGATATAGGTACATTATCTAGTCTTGATAAGATGATTAGTTCTACTAGCAGTTTCGCTTCTAATTCTGATAACAGACTAATCTCTGATATGCAGGTTTCGTCGATGAATCCTAATCAGATGATTCAGTTCACTTCAGTCGCTGCCTAATATCTATTATTGATACTTAGACTGTAAGCAAAGCAGCAACTTCGTCTTAGACAGGTTGCTGCTTTTTTTTGATAGGAATAAGCTTTAAAAACTTTGTTTTAAATGCGGTGACGATAAGAATCTGTCAACCACTTTAAACTGCCCGGCTGTGGTTTCTTCACTATACATAGCCTGACGGAAAGCGTTTGAATTTTCGATACCTGTGGTATACCAAGCAATGTGTTTACGAGCAATACGGCAGCCAGAATACTCACCATAAAAATTATATAACTCTTCCAAATGAGTCAACACAATCTCACGTAACTCTTCAATAGTCGGCGATTCCAATAACTCACCGGTTTGCAAATAGTGAGCGATATCACGAAACAACCACGGCTGACCTTGAGCAGCACGGCCAATCATAATCGCATCGCATCCCGTCTGCTCATACACCTCAATTGCTTTTTGCGGACTATCAATATCACCGTTGGCAATCACCGGAATTGATACTTGCTGCTTCACCTCACGTATCAAGTCATAGCGGGCTTCACCACCATACTTGTCTTCGCGTGTGCGGCCATGAATAGCAATGGCGGCAATACCAGCTTCCTCTGCTCTTTTGGCAATGCGTAAAATGTTTTCTTGACCGTTTTCATAGCCAAGACGTGTTTTTAGGGTGACCGGTGCATCCACCGCAGCAACCGTTGCGTCTAATAAACGAGCAACCAGCTCTTCATCTTTGAGTAACGCTGATCCTGCCAGCTTACGACATACTTTTTTGACCGGACAGCCCATGTTGATATCAATAATTTGGGCGCCATTACTGATCTGATAGCGGGCAGCTTCTGCAATTTTGTCCACATCTGCACCAGCAATCTGTGCTGAAATTGGCGCAATCTCACCATCAAAGTTGGCTCTAAACAATGATTTTTTGTGCGCATACAAGGTCGCATCAGCAGTCATCATTTCACTGACCGCATGCCCGGCACCAAAAGACTTACACAGTCGGCGAAACGGATTGTCCGTTACCCCTGCCATAGGCGCAACCATCAATCTGTTTTGTATCTCTAGGCCGCCAATATACAACGGCTCTAATAGAGGATGCGACGTCTGAGGCTGTGAGGTCATTGTTTGCAACAAGCTATGATCCATAATGGTAGTCTACATCGATAATTGAAGTGATGGTAATAAATATTTGAGTTTAGACTGATAATGATAAATCCAAACAAAAAAGGCTTACCCTTTGAGTCAAAGGATAAGCCAGTATTGTAAAGCTTGAGCGTTAAAACTCAAGCTTAATTAGGTTTAATCATGCGAGCAAATGTTATTTGTCAAACTCACTTTTGGTTTCAACCACTAACCCCTCGTCATGCTCTTCCATACGCCATGGCAGACTGTCCGGTGATACATTCAAGAAGTGTAGATATTTCTCAAGTTGATCGATAATATCATTAATCACTGCATCAGATTTATAGCCATAAAGATCATAAGTTTGACCGCCACGACGTAAGAATACTTCTGCACGATAGTGATGTGATTGAGCCGCGGTTACTGCGTCGTTATCATAGTATGCTGGAATTTCATGTTCAGCCAAGCGTACTTCGTATAAAAAGTCGACCTCTTCTCCGCGTTTCAGATCTAGATAGACACGGCTATTGACCTCATCATACTCTACATCCGCTTCCCAACCTTTTTCATTAAGTCTACCCGCTATTTGCTCCATTGCAGGTTGAGCGACTTTTTTGATATAAGTCAGCACTTCTTTTTTGGTCGGTTGGTCGGTTAAATAGTCTAAGCGATCACGCCATGAGCTTGGATTTAACAAATGCGGCGGCAAACGATTTTCTTGTGCCAAACTGTCGGTTCGATGCTCCTCGATGACAAGCGCACGCCACATCCCTACCATAGCAATCAACAATACCACAGCGAAAGGTAACGCACTGACAATGGCAACCGTTTGTAGCGCTGACAACCCGCCAGCTAATAATAATACAGAAGCCAACACTCCTTGAATCACTACCCAGAACGTACGCTGTAGCGCTGGCGTCGGACGACCTCCTGAGGCGATAGAGTCAATAACCAATGACCCTGAATCAGATGAGGTCACAAAAAAGGTGATAATCAATAATACAGTTAGTGCTGAGATAAGCTGAGTAAAAGGTAACACTTCAAACAGCTTAAATAAGGCAATCGCTTGGTCGGCCTGAACCTCGGTTATTAGCTTGTCATAGCCTTGTTCCATAATCAGATGTAGTGCGGTATCGCCAAAGACAGCAAACCATAAAAAGGTAAAGATAGTCGGTACAAAAAGCACCCCGACCACGAACTGACGTATGGTACGTCCGCGGCTAATCTTAGCGATAAACATACCCACAAATGGCGACCACGCAATGGTCCAAGCAAAAATAAACAAGGTCCAGCTGGCAATCCAATCACTGTGTACATAAGCTTGTAAGCTAAACGTACGCTCGACAATATTGCCTAAATAGCTGCCTGTATTTTCCATAAATGCATTTAGGATAAATACGCTTGGGCCTACTACGAAAACGAACGCCATTAATGAGGTAGCCAATACCATATTTAACACAGACAAACGCTTAACGCCTTTATCCATACCTGCCAACACTGAAAGCAGTGCGGCACCAGTAATGGCAGCAATACTGATAATCTGAGGCATTGTGCCTATCGGTACCAGATCCGGCAATAGATAATTTAAACCGGCGTTAATTTGTGCTACTGATAAACCTAAGGTTGTGGCAACACCAAAAATAGTAGCCAGTACCGCAACCACATCGACAATATGACCGATAGGCCCATAAACCTTATCCCCAATTAACGGGTATAAGGTTGAACGCATAGATAAGGGTAACCCTTGGCGATAGCCAAAATAGGCCAACACCAAACCGGTGAGTCCGTAAATTGCCCAAATATGAAAGCCCCAGTGGAAATAAGCAATTTGCATCGCTTCTTTAGCAGCCGCTATGGTCTCAGGCTGTGAGCTTGGCGGTGCTGAAAAGTGCATCACCGGCTCTGCGACACCATAAAACAGTAAGGCGATACCATAGCCTGCAGAGAACAGCATGGCAAACCACTCTAAGAAGTCATACTCTGGCTCAGCATGATCAGGACCTAATTTAATGTTGCCGTAGGATGAGAACGCCAATACCACAACGAACATCAAAAATAAGGCAACCGCCAACATATAGAACCAACCAAAAGTTGAAGTCGTATAGGTCAACGCCTGACTAAACAGTTCCCCTGCTAGCTCTGGATTCGCTATGGTACCCAAAACCATCAACAGCAACACAATGACTGCTGGTACAAAGACCGGTATAAGTATGGTTGATTTGGAAGATTTAAACATTTAATTTATTTCCTCAAAAATCACATTACATGACAAAACCTGATAGCAGCCAAAGACACCATTCAAAAAAGTGCCAGCATTACTGACACTCTATTTTTGTACCGAGCTTCAACCAACATGGGTTGATATTAAGAGTGACTCCTTTCCTCCACACAAATCTAATAGTAATCACGTTAACAGCAGCATTAACCCATCCTGTGATTAATAAGCCTGCCCCTTTGTGCGACTCTACTATTCAACCGAACAGAACCCCATCATAAGTAATGAATCATGGTTATAGGGATATTAAGCATAAAATTATCCGTATAAACATACAGCTAATAAATCATCATCTACACTATTCAATGCTTATAACACCCTGATGAGAGCACAGTAGCCACAATACTTAGGCTATTCTGTAACGTAAGGCTGTACTTACTGTCTATCAATGTATCGTATCGCTACTGTGCCATGGGATGAACTAAGCTGCGTCAATCGCCTCTCTAAGCTGTTTGGCTTGTTCTGCCAGCTCAGCCATATCCGCTTGATTAGTCGCATGCTTACCTAGCTCATGGAAGTTTGATGGGATTAAATGCACATGGTAGTGAAACACGGTTTGACCGGCTTCTGCGCCATTTAACTGCATTTGAATCACCCCTTCACGTTGAAATACGGTGCGCTGTGCTTGCATCACTTTTTTGGCAGTCATTAACACCGCTTGTGCATATTCTGGCTCTAACTGGCTAAGCTCAACCGCTTTTTGTTTTGGGATAACCAGAACGTGGCCTTTTGCTTGCGGCATGATATCCATAAACGCCAACGTCTTATCATCTTCATATACTTTGTGGCACGGAATCTCGCCAGCTAACATTTTTGCAAACACATTGCTGTCATCATAAGCTTGAATCGTCATAATATTTCCTTATAGTTATTTAATTAATTACTGGGTTAAAAGTTAGTTACTACATTTAAATCGACTTAATTCAACTAATTTTATAGTTCCGTTGTTATTCAACACTAACCACCAATATTTTTCAAGTTGATAACCGTGCAAGTCGCAGTGATAAAAAAAGACTGCCGATAATTGGCAGTCCTTTTAAAGCTGATTTATTAATAAATAACCTAGCTGTTAAAACACCAGGTTTAATAGTAAAAACGACACGGTCGCAAGTATCGCCGCTACTGGCAAGGTTAGAACCCATGCCATGGCAATCGGACGCATCAGTGCCCAGTTTGCATTGTGATTAACCAAACCAATCCCAAGTACCGCACCCACTAAAATATGGGTACTTGATACCGGCAAACCCAATAAAGAGGCACCCATCACCACCGCTGCGGCCGATAACTCTGCTGAGAATCCTGAAGCCGGATGCATCTTTGTCAAATTAGTACCAACGGTCTGAATCACCTCTTTACCAATGAACCATAACCCCACGATTAATGCCACACCAAAGGTAACCATGGCTATGGTTGGAATCTCTGCCTGCTGATTCATAGTATTGGTTTTTAACACATCTAAAATCGCAGCAAATGGACCGATGGCGTTAGCAATGTCATTCGAGCCATGACTGAACGCAAAGCCTGCTGCAGTAAATACCTGCATCCAACTGAACAGAATGAAGGTTGCTTTAGGCAAGTTTTTATTATTATTCTCAAGCGATTTGGCATAGATAAATACCGCCATCCAAATCACAGCAGAGACCATACCCATTATCAGGAAATTATGTAAAGTCGTTAACCCTAAATGCAGGTTTTTTAAACCTTTAAACAACAGCATGGCGCTAATAATTGCTCCGCCAAAGGCTGCAACTAAAGGGACCCAAGTCTGTAACGCCTTAAAAGCATCGACTTCATAACGCTCACGTTCCAGTCGATACACCTTCTTGAAATACTCAGTATCTAGATCGTCTTCAGTCAGATCTTCATCGGTATAAATCTGAGCATCACGCGCTAAAGCGCTGGTATAGGCTAGCTTTTGAATTTCATTTAATTTCTCAAAAGCAGTTTTATCTTCTTGTTTAATCAAACGTTTCTTTTCATGCAATCGCTGCAATACTTCAGCGGCTGAATCGTTATAGCTTAAAATGTATTTTTTAATCTGATAGAACAGCGCATAAGACACTGCCCCACCCAATAACGGCGATAACACCCAAGATACCGCAATCAGTCCTATCTTATCCCATTTTACCGTAGCAACAGAGCCATCAAAGCCGGCTATCTGAAAGCCTAGCACCATTGAGGCACCGACCAGACCGCCAATGATTGAATGGGTTGTCGATACTGGCCAGCCTTTTTTGGTCGCTATTAATAGCCAAAATGCGGCTGCAACCAACGCTGACATCATTAAGAACACAAACTGCATCGGTTCAATGGATAATGGATTTAAGTCAACGATACCTTTACGGATAGTATCCGTCACTTCACCCCCAGCGATGACCGCACCACTGACTTCGAATACCGCTGCTACGCCCAATGCTTGTGGTATGGTTAAGGTGCCTGCCCCTACAGAAGTACCAAACGAGTTGGCAACATCATTACCGCCGATATTAAACGCCATGAACACACCAAACACAGTGGCGGTAATGAAAATAATTGGATAGTTATTGGTATATTCTAGCCCCCACCAGATAAAATAAGCGGTGACTACAGCAAGTAGTATCCCAAAGAATAGGTTTACTTTAGTAGAACCTACAGCAACTGTCTTACCCTGATTGGTATGGCTCTGCATATGTCTCTCCAGCCCTTGTCATATTAATAACGGTATTAATAATTTGCCCTAATAATCTGATAACTTGATAATGAGATGGCGATTATCACAAAGCGCTATTAAAATTTTATGACAGACAGCAATAAAAAACCGCTACTCTGAGATAACAGAATAGCGGTTTTTTAGTGGACCATTATGGTAAACGGTCACTGGATTAATAGCTGTGCGTTTACGAGTAATTATTTAAGAAAACCCTAGCCAGCTAATAATGTATTTGAAAAAAGTACGTTTTATTTAGCGTGATAAATTAACTCTAAAACACTCGGTTTAAACCATTTAGCGCAGCCACACGATAGGCTTCAGCCATGGTTGGATAGTTAAAGGTGGTATTCACAAAGTACTCAAGTGAATTACCTGACTTCATCACAGCCTGACCAATGTGGATAATCTCTGAGGCATGGTTACCGTAACAGTGAATACCCAGAATCTCTAACGTCTCGCGGTGGAACAAGATTTTTAATACGCCGGTTAATTCACCGATAATCTGTGCACGCGCCAGATGTCTAAAGAATGCCTGGCCCACTTCGTAAGGTACTTTTTCATCAGTTAGCTCTTGCTCTGTCTTACCAATACAAGAGATTTCAGGGATGGTATAGATACCGGTTGGTACGCTAGATACTGGCTCAGCATCTTCATCACCAATCATAAAGGCGGCAGCACAACGACCTTGGTCATAAGCAGCTGATGCTAGTGACGGCCAACCAATAACGTCACCGGCGGCATAAATGTTATCTACTTCAGTACAATAAGTATCATCAACTTTTAACTGACCACGATTATTGGCTTTTAGTCCAACCGCCTCTAAGTTCAAGCTTTCTGTATTACCAGAGCGGCCGTTCGACCATAAGATGGCATCTGACTTAATGCGTTTACCACTCTTCAAGTGCAGCACTACATAATCATCATGGGTCTCAAGCTTTTCAATTTCTTCGTTATGTCTTACTAATACACCGAACTGACGGAAGTCGTGCGCCAATGCATCACTAATTTCTTTATCAAGATAGCTCAATAACTCATCATGGTTATTAATCAGATCAACTTTGTAACCAAGACCGGTAAAGATAGAGGCATATTCACAGCCAATCACGCCAGCACCATAAATAATGATCTTTTTGACCACATAATCCATTTGTAGGATTTTGTCAGAGTCAAACACACGTGGGTGATCGAAGTCTAACAATTCTGGACGGTATGGACGGCTACCTACCGTAATAATAGCTTTGTTAAAGGTAATGGTTTCAAAGCCAAGACCATCACCCAGCTCTATTTTTAGAGTATGTTTATCAATAAAGCTGGCCCAACCATGACGCACTTCAATCTGGTTACGCTCATAAAAGCGGGTATGGGTCTCAACTTGACTGCGTACTACTTTACGGGCTTTAGTCAGCACCTTATTTAGTGGTACTTGATAGTAGTCTAAGCCTTGTGAAAATAAAGGGTCACGGCGATAGTTAATCAAGTTAAACACAGATTGACGCAAGGTTTTACTTGGAATGGTACCCACGTGAGTTGAGTTACCACCCACCTGATTACGGGCATCAACCATCACTACTTTTTTACCGGCTTTAGCAAGCTTCATTGAAGCCGCTTCACCAGCAGGACCGGCACCAATAATGACCGCGTCATATTCAAAGTCATGCTCATCAGTTTTGATGCGTATTGAATCTCGAGTGAATCCTGAGTTAATACGAATACGATCACTGTCTAATGGACTAATTAGGTTAGGATGGTATAGGCTTTCATCAATTGAGCTTGCTATGTCTTTAGCCGCTTTGCTTAAGGTGTCGCTTTTTGCCGCTTGCTTGTCGTTAGCATTAGCGCTATCTGCGGTTAACTCGTCGTTTTCTTTATTAGTATTATTCATATTATCAATATCAGTTGCTTCATTAGATTCGTCGCTTTTGCGTTTTTTTGACATACTACCCTCTTATTATGACTATGACGTTAGTGCTTCGATTTTCAAAAAAGCGTTTAAAAATGTGTTAAAAAGGTCATTAACGGGCATTATACCAAGTTAGCCCAATAAGGTCATGGTAAAAGCCGGTTGAATGACATTAAAGCAACCATTCACTGTAAAAAAATAAAAACACCGCCACAAGCGATTGTTGTAGCGATGTTTTTTGTTTGATTCGAAACCTAACTTACGAAAATTAAAAGTTATTAATGAGTACTAATCAAAAATTAGAGCAGGCGGAATAATATTTATCTGCCTAACCAATGCGACGTTTTAAGCCAGTAATTTGTAAAATACGAGTTGCAATCTCTTCAACCGACATCTCAGAGACGTCTAAACTTGGAATATTCTGAGTCATATAAATGGCCTGAATCGCACGCTGCTCTTCCTCACATTGACGATAGCTGGCGTAACGACTGCCGGCACGACGCTCTTGTCTGATTTTTTGTAAACGCTCGGTATCAATGATTAAACCAAACAGTTTGTCTCTGTGTGGCTGCAACGCTTTAGGCAGCTGGTTATCGAACAAATCATCCTCTGTCAATGGATAGTTGGCCGCCCGAATACCAAACTGTAGCGCCAGATACAAAGAGGTCGGTGTTTTACCTGAGCGTGATACCCCAATCAAAATAATATCAGCCATATCATAATGTCGAGTACGAGCACCATCATCATTATCTAAGGCAAAATGTACCGCATCAATGCGCGACTTATAAGTCTCCGAGTCAACATCATCGTGCGCATGCCCTGAATGTCCATCAGGCTCTACCCCAATTTCATCAGTAATACGCCCAATTAAGCCCTCATACATATCTAAATTACAGGCCTGAGCGGAATTAATCACTTCGCGAATATCTGGATCGACAATGGTGTCGAATACCAACGGCAAAATACCGGTGCTCTGATAAGCCTGATTGATATGCGTTACTGCAGCTTGCGCCATCTCTATACTATCGACGTATGGAATGACTCGGGTTTCAAAAGGCACACTGGCAAACTGACTTAATATAGAACGTCCCAATGTCTCAGCAGTAATAGCCGTCCCATCAGAGATAAAAAAGGCCACACGCAGTACTTGCGGTGTATCATCTATGGCTAGAGCACTTCGATTCTGGATGGTCGGTTTTGCAGACAGGGTATTAATTAGGTTTTCCATAAATGTCCTTAGGATGCATCGCTGGGTTCGATGCTAATAAGATTTAGACGCTTAGTTCGCACTAGGCTATTCATCTATTTATTAATCAGTCTATTAAATGCTGAGTGAGGATAGATTAATACTTTATTCTATAGCCGCCTAGTCCAAAGTCAAGCATATTGAATTTAGCGTGAATGTTGCTTTAAGCAAGACGATTGCTTTAGTTATCGCTGTTGCCTTGAACTTAATAAAAGCACAAATAGTTACAAATAGTTAAAAGCACAATTAGCTTAATATAATAAATGTGCTTTACAGATTAATTTCATCGCTGCTACAATTGTGACAGATTCACTACTAATGTGTGCTGTATTTGTACTTTGATTTTAGACTTTAGTTGCTCAAAACCTATTCACTACTCTGCTGTTTAGCTAAATAACTGTCATCGCTAATGGCAATATGACATTCAAGCTAGCATTCAACTTCCCATCGCCAATGATTGATTTTATTTCTAAATAACTGATCTATATTTAATAAAATCGAACAATCCCCTCTAATCATCCACCATAAATAAAATAAATACATCATATTTAGCAAATAATTAGTTCTTTTTTGATAAGGCGTAACCCCCTCAAAACCCGCTCTTGCCATTTTTGTCACGTGGACGTTCAATTAATATAAATGTTATAGTCTCGGCACATCCAATTACCGTAGATGGCAACCGTTTGGGCGTTTAATTTATTTAGCGCAATTTTCTCTATGATGCCATAATACTTTTAGTGTTTTAGCAGCATTGTACGAAGATACTTTTGCAACACTGCTTACTTACAATTTCACTTGTAATTAACTCGCAGTGCAAAATGGTAAGCACCCATACACAAACTACTCAAATAGCGGTATAATTCGAAAAAAATAACCTTATTTCCTGGAGTTATCATGACAACACCGCAAGTTATTACCCTTGACAAGTTAGGCAAAAATGACGTCGAAACCGTAGGCGGTAAAAATGCCTCACTAGGCGAGATGATCAGCCACTTATCAGATCTTGGGGTTAGTGTTCCTGGCGGTTTCGCCACAACTGCCGCAGCATTTAATAACTTTCTGACTGAAACTGGGCTTTTAGACAAAATCAACGACGAGCTAAAAAACTTAGACGTTGATGATGTTAAAAAACTAACGGAAACTGGTGAAAAAATCCGTAACTGGATTATCGAACAAGAATTACCAGAATCTTTAGAAAAAGAAATCCGTGAAGCCTTTGACGTCATGAGTGGCGGTGAAGATATCGCTGTTGCTGTACGCTCATCAGCAACTGCAGAAGATTTACCTGATGCTTCTTTCGCAGGTCAGCAAGAGACCTACCTAAACATTCGTGGTATTGATAACGTATTAATCGCTATCAAAGAAGTATTCTCATCACTATATAACGACCGTGCGATTGCTTACCGTGTTCACCAAGGCTTTGAGCACGCAGGCGTTGCCCTATCTGCTGGTATTCAGCGTATGGTTCGCTCAGAAACCGGCGCTTCTGGTGTTATGTTCACGCTAGACACTGAAAGTGGTTTTGATGAAGTAGTATTCATCACTTCAAGCTACGGTCTAGGCGAAATGGTTGTACAGGGTGCGGTTAACCCAGATGAGTTCTACCTATCAAAAGCTCTATTAGCGGAAAACAAGCCTGCTGTTATTCGTCGTAACTTAGGCAGCAAGCACCAAAAAATGATCTACGGTGAAGAAGGTAGCACCACGCGTTCAGTTAAAGTAGTTGAAGTTGAGAAGCAAGATCGTAACCAATTCTCACTAACTACTGAAGAGCTTAACGAACTAGCCAAACAAGCGCTTGTTATCGAAAAACACTATGGCCAGCCAATGGATATTGAGTGGGCTAAAGATGGCGATACCAATGAGCTATTCATCGTTCAAGCACGTCCTGAAACCGTTAAGAGCCGTCAGGACCGTAACGTTATGGAACGTTACTTAATCCAAAGCAAAGACGCTAAAGTATTGTGTGAAGGTCGCTCTATCGGTCAACGTGTTGGCGCTGGTAAAGTTAGAATCGTTAACAGCATCCATGAAATGGACAAAGTTGAAGTTGGTGACGTATTGGTCTCTGATATGACTGACCCAGATTGGGAACCTGTCATGAAGCGTGCATCTGCTATTATCACCAACCGTGGTGGTCGTACTTGTCACGCTGCCATTATTGCACGTGAGCTAGGCGTACCTGCTATCGTTGGTTGTGGTAACGCAACTGAAGTATTATCAGATGGCCAAGAAGTGACTGTATCATGTGCTGAAGGTGATACTGGCTTTATCTACGAAGGCATTCTTGACTTTGAAGTGAAGAGCAGCTCTATTGATGCGATGCCAGAGTTACCGTTCAAAATTATGATGAACGTGGGTAACCCAGATCGTGCCTTCTCGTTCACTCAAATTCCAAACGCAGGTGTTGGTCTAGCACGCTTAGAGTTCATCATTAACCGTATGATCGGTGTGCATCCTAAAGCACTATTAAACATGAACACCTTGCCACGTGAAGTGTCACAAGCTATTAAAGAGCGTATCTCAGGTTATGCTTCTCCAGTAGATTTCTACGTAGACAAGTTAGTTGAAGGTATCTCAACTCTAGCCGTTGCGTTCAGAGAGCAACCTGTTATTGTGCGTATGTCTGATTTTAAATCAAACGAATACGCTAACCTGATCGGCGGTAAATTATACGAGCCATCAGAAGAAAACCCAATGCTTGGTTTCCGTGGTGCCAGCCGCTATGTTTCTGAAACTTTCCGTGACTGTTTCGATCTTGAGTGCCGTGCATTAAAACGTGTACGTGACGAAATGGGCTTAACCAACGTTCAAATTATGATTCCATTCGTTCGCACTACGAAAGAAGCGAAAGAAGTGGTAGAAATCCTTGAAACTAACGGTCTAAAACGTGGTGAAAACGGCCTTAAGTTAATCATGATGTGTGAGCTGCCAACCAACGCTCTATTAGCAGATGAATTCTTAGAGCACTTCGATGGCTTCTCTATCGGTTCAAACGACTTAACTCAGTTAACACTAGGTCTTGACCGTGACTCAGGCATTGTTTCACACTTATTTGATGAGCGTGATGAAGCGGTTAAGAAACTGTTATCAATGGCAATTGCAGCGTGTCACAAACAAGGCAAATACGTTGGTATCTGTGGTCAAGGTCCATCAGACCATCCAGATCTAGCTTACTGGTTAATGGAGCAAGGTATTAGCTCTGTGTCATTAAACCCAGACTCAGTACTAGACACTTGGATGTTCTTAGCTGATGATGCCAATGCCAATGGCAAAGCTGAAGTTAAATAGCTAGTTAAATAAGCAGACTAAATAAAGTAAATAGGCAGTGACTTTAAGTTTTGTCTATTTACTTTGAGCAGCGACCACAATTATCAAGCTATATTGATTATTGTGGTCGTTTTCATTTATGATAAAAGCTAATCGACATATTATCTGACGTTGTACTTTTAAAAGGTTGTTATCTACATGCAGATTTTCCTCGCTAGAAACGGCGTACAAGCTGGTCCATATACACTCACTGAGCTTAACAATATGCTTGCTACACAGCAGGTAGCATTGACTGACCTTATGTGGCATGAGGGTATGGAACAGTGGGTACCTGTGGGCGAAATGACTCACGGTCAATATAACTACAATCCAAACGCAAAGACAGATCCTGACAGAAAACGTACTACCGTTGCAGAGCTATATGGTCAGCAGCCGTCCAGTAGCAGTCCTTCTTCATCTACTTCTCCATTCAGTACTGCAACACCAAGCACGCAGCAACGACAAAATGTATTGTCTAAAGCTACGGCAACTTATCCGCTAGCCAGTATTGCCAGCCGTGTATTGGCTGGTTTAATTGATGCTTTATTGTTTATAGCTTGTTATATTCCATTTTTATCGGGCATAAACTACGATTTTGCAAAAATTACCGCCACTAATGGCGATATGGAAAAAATGACTCAATTGGCCCTGTCGGTGCCTGAGCATCTAAGTTCAATAACTTCGATTATGTTTTTGGCCCTCTTTACCATTCAGCTGCTATTGCTTTTAAGACGTGGCCAGACACTAGGTAAATTGCTTAACGGTATTCGTATTGTGGATGAGCAGTCCAAAAAGCTAGCTTCAGCTACTAATGTTATTTTATTACGCAGCGTGGTTACCTCTGCTTTATATCTAATCCCTATGATAGGCACGATGATTATGTTAGCAGATTTTGTAGTTATGACATTAAATAAACAGCGCCGCAGCATTCACGATAAAATTGCTAAAACGATAGTAGTAAAAGCCGACTCAAAACAATTAGAAAAGTAATTAGTTCTTTATAAATTGCATTTAAAGCTGTTTATTGGACCAAAATCGCCTCATTTAAGCAGTTTGTATTGTAATTACAGCATTTTTTTGCTAAAATTACCGGCTTTAAATTGCACACAAATATAATATTCCAAATTTGTGTTAATGACGATTTTGATACTAAATTTTATACCTCGGCTTTTAACGCTTACCCAATAAACAATGCGTACGCAATGAATAGCCTGGCTATAAAATGATGGTTGTAAACTGGCTGCTTATACCAAGTATCACAGTCGTCACTATAGCTAACTTAAGCTAGCCAATGGATAGTCTCAGATCCATAATGGCTAAAGTAGGCAAACATCATATCATCTAGCGTTAGATTGATACGTTTTGTGTAAATTTATAAATATAATTTTGCGTCAATCAGTTTTTACTATAAACTATTGATTTTTATATTCATCAGTAATTATTACTGAGTCCTAATTTAGTAATTAAACTCTACCAAGGAGACATCTGTGGCTAACACTGCACAAGCTCGTAAACGCGCTCGTCAAAACACTACTCGTCGTCAACACGCTGCATCACAGCGTTCAATGATCCGTACTTTCATCAAAAAAGTAGATGCCGCTATCGCAGCTGGTGACTACGAAGCAGCGACTGCCGCTTATAACAAAGCAGTACCTGTTATTGATCGTATGGCTGACAAAGGCGTTATCCATAAGAACAAAGCTGCTCGTCATAAGAGCCGTTATAACAAAGCAATCAAAGCACTTAAAGCTTAATTATTTAAGCCTAAGTCTGTTTTAATTAACGGACTGCGATGATTCAAAAAAACCCCTAGCTTATGAAGTTAGGGGTTTTTTAATGTCTATCTATTTTATAAATAGCGCTTAAATTTATAACCAGCCGCTTAAATTTATAATTAGCAATTAAAGGGTATTGGTCGCAACCTGAAAATGCTCGCCACGCCAAATAAAGTTCGCCGTTGATTCTTCAAATGGCTTATCATCAAACCAAACAAACATACCTTCCATCATCTTAGGCCAATCATCCCAGCTAATGATGCCTGCTTGGCGCATTACACCCAAGAAAGCCGCTAATAGCGTGTCATGGCTAACGGCCAATGCTAAGTGGCCAGGATCAGGCTGTGAGTCATATAATAACGACAACAGATCTAAACCGCCTTGCCTAGCCGGCTTAGTGCTGTCTAGTTCATCTTTCAAGAATGCATTGATGAAATTCAGCGCACCTATCTGTTTAAACACCATATTGGCTTTGAAAGGATTGGTGACTAAGCTTCCAGGCTCAACTAATAAAGGCTCATGAGTAATCGGTTGATCTACACCTGCGCCCTCTTGCATCAGCTGCGCTGTATTGACACAGCGCCCAATGGGACTGGCGATACTTTGAGTATCTAGGGAATATGACAGATGATTGCCCAACCACTGCCCCCATGATTTTGCCAAAACCCGCCCTTTTGGCGTTAACGGTAAATCATAACTGGCAAAACCTTGACCATTTGAGCGTTCACGCAATGAATGTCTGGTAAACAGCAACATACGCTCATTGCTATTGGGTAAATACTTGACTGACTGTATCATGCTCTCTGGCAAATGAGCGGGGGTTGGTGGCATCGCATGTAAGCGCTTAGGCAATGCTGATACTTTCGCGCCAACAACAGCGCTAGTATCAACAGAGTCCCCGCCCGCACCCTGAGTATTGGTGCTGAGCGGGTTTTGGTTATTAAATGTGCTGGGTTGCTTAGTATGATTTGTCATTACTGGTTGAATGCTTTTATCATGACGCTTGACGTAAGCTGGCTAATATCGATGCCATCTTGTCAGTAGGATTAGCGGCTTGCGTAATTGAACGACCGATCACTAAGTAATCTGAGCCATTTTGCATCGCCTGCTCTGGTGTACAGATGCGCTTTTGATCATCTGCTGAGTCCTCTAACGTGCGGATACCTGGAGTGACTAATGCAAACTCATCACCACACAGCTGCTTTAATCGCTGCGCCTCTTGAGCTGAGCAGACGACACCATCTAAGCCTGCTTGCTTAGTTAATAACGCCAAGCGCTCTACTTGCTGTGGCAATGCTGTCGTTATACCGATGCCATCTAACGCCTGCTGTGACATTGAGGTAAGCACAGTAACGGCAATCAGTAAGGTATCATGACCGGCATCAACTAGGCGCTGCTTAGAGGTCTGCATCGCCTCAAGTCCGGCACTGGCATGAACGTTCACCATCCACACACCCATGTCAGCAGCCGCTAATACCGCTTGCGCTGTAGTATTGGGAATGTCATGAAACTTAAGATCTAAGAATACCTCAAAGCCTCTAGAGTGTAGTTGATCAATAATCTGTGGCCCGCAGCGAGTGAAAAGCTCTTTGCCTACTTTTACTCGGCACAATGCTGGATCTAATTGATCGGCTAGACTTAAAGCCTCTGTCATTGACGCCTTATCAAGCGCCACAATAATTGGTGAATTAGGACGCGTCATTTGATCCTGCCCATTGTGAGTCGATGAAGGTGATTGGGTCGATTGCAAGTCTTGAGACACAATATCTCCTAAATTTATAAAAAACTAGCGAATGGTATTATGGCTATCAGAAACATCAGTACGCGGCTGGTTTGGCGTTGGTGATTGTAGTTCACTGTCAACAAAGACTGTTTTGTCAGCTTGGTTTGCTAATGAATGACGCTCAATCTCTACCGTCGCTTGAGTCAGCTCTTCTTTTAAACGTCTGTTTTCTTTGTTTAAGCGACCAATCTCCCATTTGTTTTGTAATACTTTAAACAGTAATAAAGCCAATAACATACCGATTAGCACGCCCAGACCGATACATAGGATAAGCAATAGACCCAAGTTCATCTCTGGTGCTTGAGAGAATAGTAAATTAACAGCCACTTCACTGCTATTCACCAAAACCAAGCCTAAAGAATAGCCAAAGATTACAAACAATAAAATCATTAAAACAAAACGCATGATGGCCTCTATTTGGATAACTGGTTGAAAAAATTGTGAGTTATTGTCTTGATTATAGCGTTTAATGAGGGGTTGTCGCTAGCATTCATTTAATGGCGTCCCTAAATAAGCGGCTGTTTGATTGATAATTGCGGTGAAATAATGCGTTGTATTACAACTAATAGTTATCAAGGGGCCTTTTTTTTGATACTATGCGTGTTAAATTATAATGCCTCTATCTATAGATACTAATAACCAAACTGTTTATTTATAATTTATTATATAATAATGCTTTTTTCATGCGTTTATCCTGTCATACCTAATTGTTTTGGTATGACTGTATTATTTTGCGATAACGGTATAATGCATGGCGAAACAATTAATCTTTTTTAATAATACTTATTTTATTGATAAAAGTAAGACTGCAAACTTTAAGGAAATTTTATGCTTTTATTTATTCAAGCAGCCCATGCCGCTCCAGAACAAGGTGGATCGGCTATGATCATGCAATGGATATTCCCATTGGCCATCTTCGCTATTTTTTACTTCTTAGTGATTAGACCACAATCAAAACGTGCAAAAGAGCACCGTAACATGGTTGACGCGCTAACTGTCGGCAATGAAGTTATCTTTGCTGGTGGCCTTATGGGCAAAATCAAATCAATTGATGGTGATTATGCGGTTGTTAGCTTAAATGACAGAAATGACGTCATGATTCAGCGTGCTTCTGTGATTTCAGTATTACCAAATGGCACAATGGATGGCCTACTATAATAGGCTAAGCTTTTACAGCTAAATCCTAGAATAAGCCATTTAATTTACAATTAGTTTAACTCAAACCAAACTTATTTAGGTTTGGTTTGATGGCTTAAAACTTTGATTATTATTAAGAGCACGTGTATTTATTCAGTTATTAACCACGTGCTTTTTAGTCTTGTACTCTTTAATATAATGACAGTGCACCCTATATATACATCAGACTAAACAGACGCCAAAAGTCGTTCATTCATAGATTAACGGCAACTCGGCGCCCTACTTTTTATCTGTAAACGTCTGCTCATAGCACTCAACTGTTTACCTTCCCTCAAGTGAAGAAGCTACTATGCATTACCCCGCCTGGAAATATTTCTTAATCGTCACCGTTCTCATCATTGCAGGTCTATACGCCCTGCCAAATTTATATCCTGATGAGCCCGCGGTGCAAATAACAAGTGCCTCAGCAGGTACTGAGCTGACCGAAGAGGTACTCAATCAATCAACTCAGCTGTTAGATGACGCTGGTATTGCCTATCATGACCCGACTTTTGCAGATAACAGTGCATTAGTCCGAGTTCAAAATGGCGCTGATCAACGTAAAGCACAAGAAGTATTGCGCCAGCAGCTTGGCAATGACTATGTTGTGGCGTTAAACCTTGCGCAAACTACACCCGATTGGTTACGTAGTATAGGTGCCAAGCCGTTAAAGCTTGGTCTTGACTTACGAGGCGGTGTGCGCTTTGTGCTTGAAGTTGATATGAACAAAGCACTGGATCAACGTTTAAAAACAGCCAGTAGTGAAGTACGCAGCAGCTTACGTAGCGAACGTGTGCCACTAAAAAGCATCAATGTCGTCGATCAAAGCCTAGTGCTGCACTTTAACGACACTGAGCTGCGCGACAAGGCACAACGCGTTATCCAGCGTGACCAAGGCACTCAGTTCAATTTACAAGCGTTAATGGACGACCAGGGCCCTGTATTGCGCCTAGAATATAATGAAGCCACGTTAGCAGAGATTAATAAATACGCCGTAGGACAAAACTTAACGACACTACGTAATCGTATCTCTGAGCTTGGTGTGTCTGAAGCATTGGTTCAGTCTCAAGGCAGTAACCGTATTGTTGTTGAGCTACCTGGTGTACAAGATACCGCAGAAGCGAAACGTGTATTAGGTCGTACAGCTAACCTTGAGTTCCGTCTGGTCGCCGATGAGAATGCAACCTACGATGGTGGTATCCCACCAGCAGGTACCGAAGCCTTCCCATATATGACTTTAGATGGTCCGCCGTCACTATTGATTCGTCAACCAATCTTAACTGGTGAGCGTGTACAAGGCGCAACTTCTGGTCTTGATGAAAATGGTGCGCCTGAGGTTAATATTACCTTGGATACGGCCGGCGGTAAGCTGATGCAAAATGCCACCAAAAATGCGGTTGGTAAGCAGATGGCGGTATTGTTTATTGAAAACAAACAAAAAGTCAGCTACGAAGAAGATCCAGAAACTGGTGAAGTGGTTGAAACCCGCACACCGTATGCTGAAACTAAGATTATTAGCCAAGCCAACATCCAAGCTGTCTTAGGCTCAAGCTTCCGTATTACAGGCTTGAACAGTAACGCTGAAGCTGGCGAACTAGCATTGCTATTACGCTCAGGTGCGTTGGCTGCGCCAATGTACTTCGTTGAAGAACGCACCATTGGTCCATCACTGGGTCAGCAAAACATCGATGACGGCTTATTCTCTACTAAGGTAGGCTATTTATTGGTGTTCTTGTTTATGATTGTGTTCTATCGCTTATTTGGGGTGATTGCGAACGTCGCATTGGCCTTTAACTTGGTCATCATGGTCGCGGTACTGTCAATCTTAGGCGCTTCGTTAACGCTGCCTGGTATTGCGGGTATTGTATTGACCATTGGTATGGCGGTTGACGCCAACGTACTTATCTTCGAGCGAATACGCGAAGAGCTTTCTGAAGGATCACGGCCTAAGTCAGCCATTGTTGCCGGTTTTGATCGTGCCTTTAGTAGTATTTTTGACGGTAACGTGACAACCCTACTGGTTGCTATTATCTTATTCTCAATCGGCTCAGGCCCGATTAAAGGGTTTGCTATTACCCTAGCCATTGGTATTTTAAGCTCGCTATTTACCGCGATTATCGTGACGCGTGCTTTGGTGCAACTGGTTTATGGCAATCGTAAATCTGTCAAAAAATTGAGCATAGGCTAGGAGAGAATAATGTCTAATAACAACTCGAATGAAAATCCAAACAATAACAATCCAAACACGCCTGATAGCTCAAAACCTGCCTACTATGAAGGCGGTCGCCCTCGTCGTCGTGGTCCTCGTCGTGATGGTAAAGGTAATGCGCCAACTCGCCGTCGTACTGGCACAGAAGCAGATGAAAGCAGCACAGCGTTAACCCATAGCCAAGACACGGCTCATAAGGAACCAATCAGCAGTAACGGCTATGATGCTGAAGTTGCCGATAATGAGGCATATGATGCGTCATTGTTTGAAGAAGATGATGCTGCCCTAGCTGAAGGTGGTATTAAAGCAGTTGGTGACAAGCGCATTATTCCATTCATGAAGATTGAAAAGCCAATGGCTATTTTATCTATCATCTTGGTATTGGTTAGTATTGGCGCCCTATTCATCAATGGCTTAAATTTAGGCTTAGACTTCACCGGCGGTGTGTCTGCTGATGTTGAATACGAACAGCCGGTTGAGCAAGTTGAGGTAATCAGCTCACTTGAAAATGCAGGCTTCGATGATGCGGTTGTGCAGTATCTAGGTGGTACCACCGAGCTATTGGTTCGCTTGCCGCCTCAGTCTGATAACGTTGAGGGTCTTAATGACAGCCTAAAACAAGCACTAGATTTACCTAATAATGAAGCGACTATTAGTAGCGTCAACATTATTGGTAGCCAAGTCGGTAGCGAAGTTTATGTCAGCTCGTTAATCGCCATTGCAACTGCATTGGGTATGATGATGCTGTATGTTGGTGTTCGCTTCCAGTTTAAATTGGCCATTGGTGCTCTATTAGCACTGGTGCATGATGCCATCGTGACTTTAGGTGTGTTTGCTTTATTCCAGTTCCCGTTTGATTTGACGGTACTGGCAGCCATCTTGGCATTAATTGGTTATTCATTAAACGATACCATCGTTGTCTATGACCGTATCCGTGAGAACTTCCGCCGGGTGCGTGATGCGTCTCCAGTACAGATTGTCAACTTATCATTGACTGAGACATTACGTCGTACCATTATGACCATCTCAACTGTATTGGTTGTGGTATTAGCGATGTTATTCTTAGGCGGTGCTGGTCTATTCTGGTTCTCGGTCGCCTTCTTCATTGGTCTGATTGCCGGTACCTATTCATCAACCTATATTTCAAGCTCAATTCCACTAGCAATGGGCTTGTCTCGTGATGACTTCGTAGTGAAAATCAAACCTGAATTCCAAGAAGAAGTGGTTAGCTTTAACGATCCTAAATCTTTTGAAGACTAAGATTATAAAGGCTAAGGGCTTGAACAGACTAACCCTCTAATCTATCACTGATTTTAAAATAAAAGCACCTTAGGGTGCTTTTATTCGTTTTAGCAAATACACTGTTATCTTCTTAACCCTTAAAGCAGTAATTTTACTTCTAACCCCGTTATTAACCTAATAAGATAATTATCATGAGTCACTCTCAGTCTAATAACCCGCCTGCTCCTTTAGACTTAAGTTACAAGCATATTATCGCCATTGCCACACCTGTATTAATTGCCAATCTCGCCATGCCGATGCAAGGTGCTATTGACGTGGCGGTGGTTGGGCACTTCCCTGAGCCGTTTTATCTGGCCGGTCTTGGTATTGCATCACAGCTTTGGCTATTAATATTGGTGAGCTTTAACTTTTTGCAATATGCCTCATCAGGACTGGCCGCTCAGGCACTGGGTAGACAAGTGGCGACAGGTAAGTCAGGTACTGAGCTGGCAGATATCTTATTTCGCTCATTGGGATTAGCCGTTATCTTGGCTGCAATACTTTGGCTGTGTAAGGACTGGGTAATTGCGCTGGGATTACAGCTACTCGGCGCACAGCCATCGAGTCAGCAGGCAGCACATACCTACATTGATATTCGCTATTTCGGTATTGTGTTTGAACTGATGAACTACGCCTTTATTGGCTGGTTTGCGGGTCAAGGCAAGACCAAGCAAATGATGATGGTTCAATTATTGATTTCTACCATCAATATCGTTCTGACCTTAAGCTTTGTCTATCTATTAGATATGGGACTTAAAGGCGTAGCATTAGGCACAGTGATTGGTTATGCCATCGGCTGTAGTACTGCTTTTTTATTGGCACGTCGCATTTTAAGCCAAAACTCATTATCGCAAGCTAATTCAAAAACTACTAAATCTTCTCAGCAGTCGCTTAATCCTCAACTAGACGCTCAACAAAACGGTCAACTTAACGCTCAACCAAGCATTCGTCAGCGGCTTGCTGAGATATATGCGTTAGAAAAAATGCTTAGCCTGTTTTCCCTAAACAAAGACATTTTTATTCGCACTATTTTACTGACGTTAAGCTTTGCTTGGATTACCCGTCTATCAGCACAGCAAGGTGATCTTGTAATGGCAACCAATGCGGTGTTATTGCAGGTATTAAGCATTTCAGCCTTTGCGTTAGATGGTGTGGCAGTTGCTGCTGAAAGTCTGTCCGGTCAAGCAGCAGCGCGTAAAGGTCATGCCTTATTTATAAAAGCATTAAAGCGAACCGGTGTGATGACCTTTTGGCTAGCGGTCGGGCTAAGTGTATTGTGGCTGATATTTTTACCCACATTCTTAGATCTGATGACCGACATTCCTAGTGTCACTAGCCTAGCGTTAGAATATCGTTATATCGCTATCCTATTACCCATTATTGGCGCCGGTGCATATTGGTTGGACGGCGTTATGTTCGGCTTGACCGCAGGCAGTAAAATTCGTCAAGTAGCCATTATTGTCGCCGCTATCTTCTTCCCGTTAACCTGGTTTATTTATCAAAAATTTGGCAGCACTTATGCGATGCCGGTTATTTGGTTTGCCGTTTATTGGTTATTGCTGTCCCGTTTTGCGGTTGCCGCCTTAATGTTATGGCGTCATAAATCACAATTAATTGCTCAAGTTAAGCAGACCGAATCTTAATTTTAGCTTAACGTAGACAGCCCTCATTTCCCTCAAAAATTTGCAAATTTAACCCATTATTTATTACTTATTTTTTTACTTAATAGCGGGTTTAGAATGGCTTGAGTAGTTAACACAAATCAACATGAACTCACTAAAATAATGCTTAATTTGTCATCTTGTTTTGTCATAATAATCCTATAGGAATAACCAACATAAATTTTATTTATGGTACTGCTGTGTTACTTATATTTTATTAATAATAACTTCATAAGCACCATGTTATAGTTGGCCAAAAAAATGTCGAGTAACACACATTAGTCGGCAGCCATTTTATATTTTTTATCTTTTTTGTATGACCACACTTTTGTATGACTTCACTTCAACTTAAACCATGTAATAAATCTATCTAGATAACACTATATAGGATTTTATAATGTCTGATTCCGAGAAAAATTCTGAACCTGAAAAAAAACTCGCATTTGAGCCAATTCCCGCAGCGATAGCCATTGCGGTTGGATTGATCATTTGGTTAGTGATTCCAACACCTGAGGGTGTCACCGATAATGCGTGGCATCTGTTGGCATTATTCGTAGCCACTATCGTTGCCATTATTGGTAAAGCTCTACCTATTGGTGCATTGGCGATGATTGCCATTACCCTAGTGGCAGTGACTGGGGTGACCGCAGAGACACCAAAAGATGCTATTAATGATGCATTATCGAGTTTCTCTAGCCCTCTGATTTGGTTAATTGGTATCGCTGTGATGATTTCACGCGGTCTGATTAAGACGGGCCTTGGTTCTCGTATCGCCTATTACTTTATTTCAATTTTTGGTAAGCGTACTTTGGGTATTGGTTATGCATTGGCCATTGCTGAGCTCATCATTGCCCCTATCACACCGTCGAACACCGCTCGTGGTGGTGGTATTATTCACCCTATCATGCGCTCTATTTCGTTAAGCTTTGACTCTACGCCGCAGCAAGGCACTCAAAACAAAATTGGGCGTTACTTGGCGATGGTTAACTATCATGCCAACCCGATCACCTCTGGTATGTTTATTACCGCCACAGCACCTAACCCATTAGTGGTTGACCTGGTCAATAAAGCCACTGGGAGTGAGATTCAATTGTCGTGGACAACGTGGGCACTCGCCATGTTTGTACCTGGTATATTGTGTCTAATTTTGATGCCATTGGTCGTTTATTGGATATACCCACCTCAAATTAAAGAAACACCAGATGCTAAAGGTTATGCTAGAGAAAATCTGGCCAAACTTGGTAAAGTCAGCAGTCATGAAAAAATCATGTTAGGCGTGTTCACACTTATGCTGCTACTTTGGGCAAACGTACCAGCTATGATTTTTGGCGATCAGTTCAGTGTCAACGCTACGACTACCGCCTTTATTGGATTGTCTGTTCTATTAATTACTGGCGTATTAAGCTGGCAAGATGTGTTGAAAGAGAAATCTGCCTGGGACACCATTGTGTGGTTCGGTGCGTTAGTTATGATGGCCAACTACCTAAACAAACTTGGCTTAATTACCTGGTTCTCAAGCAACATCGAAACAGCGATTGGCATGACAGGTGTTAGCTGGGTGGGTGCTGTGGTTATCTTAACCTTGGTATACCTATATATGCACTACTTCTTTGCCAGTACCACAGCGCATATTACAGCCATGTTTGCTGCCTTCTATGCTGTTGGTCTTAGCTTAGGTGCGCCGCCAATGCTATTTGCATTAATCTTAGCAGCAGCCGGTAACATCATGATGACCTTGACCCACTATGCAACAGGTACTGCGCCTGTTATCTTTAACTCTGGCTATACCACGCTTGCCGAATGGTGGAAAATGGGTGCGGTTATGAGTGTGGTTAACCTAGTAGTATGGATTGCAGCTGGTCTAGTTTGGTGGAAAATCCTAGGTTACTACTAAGTCCAAGCATATAACCAACTCTTCATTCAATTGACGCTCAATTGATGTGCAATTAATTAAGTAATACAAAAAAGCAGTTAACCCAAGGTTAGCTGCTTTTTTATGGCTAAGTAATTTATATGGCCAAGAATTTTTATCATTAAGCACTTTTATCTTTAAGTATTTTTATTACCTAGCAATAGCATGTTTTCATCGGAAAATAAAATCGAAAGATTGATTGTTAATTGTATAAATCAAAACCTTAATAACTGGCCAAACTACAGCCAAAAAAATAACCTGCCTTCAGTTAAAGGCAGGTTATTTATAGCTAACTACTAAGGCAAGTTATGATGTTAAATACAAAGATACTAACTTGGCCTTAGCCATAACAGCGTGTATGCAGCCGATTAAGACGCTTCGTCTTCAGGAACGCCCGTCATATCAACGGGAGTGTCCGCAATCACTTGTACGCCGCCAGTTTTATTCTTAGCCTTATCATTACGCTGCTGCTGCAAGTACTGTAAATACTCTTCAGTAATGTTACCAGTAATGTATTTACCATCAAATACCGCACAATCAAAGCCTTCGACCTTGCTGTGTTTGGTGTCTTGTACCGCTTCTACTAGGTCATCTAAGTCTTGGAAAATCAGACGATCCGCGCCAATGATTTCACGGACTTCTTCAACCGTATGGCCAGAAGCAATCAGTTCATGACGAACAGGCATGTCAATACCATAGACATTAGGGAACTTCACCGGTGGCGCAGCACTGGCGAAGAATACCTTGTTAGCACCGGCATCACGCGCCATTTGAATAATCTCATGACACGTGGTACCACGCACAATAGAGTCATCAACCAATAAGACGTTCTTGTTCTTAAACTCTAAAGGTACCGCATTTAGCTTTTGACGCACTGATTTTTTGCGCTGCTGCTGACCTGGCATAATGAAAGTACGACCGATATAACGGTTTTTCATGAAGCCTTCACGGTACTTAATGTTGAGGTTAAGTGCCAATTCCATCGCTGAGGTACGTGAAGTATCTGGGATTGGAATGACCACATCAATATCATGATCTTCACCCCATTCATCACGAATCTTCTGGGCCAGTTTTTCACCCATGCGTAAACGCGCTTTGTATACTGAGATATTGTCCATGATAGAGTCAGGACGCGCGAAGTATACATATTCAAACATACAAGGGGTGTATTCTTTTGGCTCAATACACTGGAAGGTATGTAAGTTATTATCTAAGTCAATAAAGATGGCTTCACCTGGCTTGACATCACGCACCACTTTAAAGCCAGAGCCGGTTAATGCAACAGATTCTGAAGCAACCATATACTCTGTGCCACCATCGGCAGCCAAACGCTCACCGTAAATCAGTGGACGGATGCCATTTGGATCTCTAAAGGCGATTAGGCCTTGGCCAGTAATCAACGCCACAACCGCATAAGCGCCTTCAATACGCTGATACATAGAGCTGATAGCACTAAAGATATCTTCTGGGGTTGGCTTGGTTTTACCCAATGCTTGAATCTCATGCGCTAACACGTTTAACAACACTTCTGAGTCAGAATTGGTGTTCAAGTGACGCAAATCATCTTGATACAGCTCTTTGGCCAACTGTTCAGCATTGGTTAAATTACCATTATGCGCAAGTGTAATACCATAAGGAGAGTTGACGTAAAACGGTTGTGCTTCCGCACTACTTGAGGTTCCAGCGGTTGGGTATCTAACGTGACCGACACCAAACTCACCAACCAAACGCACCATATGACGCGTCATGAATACATCACGCACCATACCATTGTCTTTACGTAGGAAAAAACGCCCATCTTTCATGGTCACGATACCGGCGGCATCTTGACCCCTATGCTGTAGCACTGTTAAAGCATCGTACAACATCTGATTGACTGGTTCATGCGCTGCGATACCTACAACTCCACACATACTCTATCCTTTTAAAATAGTCTTTATTGGTTAGACGATTAAATTAGTGGTTGCTAATCTATCGTTATCACTGAGGTTATCAGCGTGTTACTTACGACCAGTTATATTTGACCCAACTTAATTAATAAGTTTGATCATTTACAGTGTGGCCATCTACTGACTCAACGTCTTCGGCGGGCATGTCTATTTGTTCCCATGCACCACTTAAAACCTTGGCAGCAAATTCTTTGGCAAATGGGGCATAAGGTAGTAGCTCAGGCGCTAATACCGATGATTGCCACATTGAGGTTGTCATTAAGGCTGGCGCTGAAACACTCAGCAATACCAACACCACCAAAATATTTTTGGCAGCACCTAAAGTGCCGCCTAAAAACTTATCTACAAAACCGAGCTTTAAGCTGTTAACAATGCCAGATACCATCAAGGTTAATAACTGAATAACCAGCATCACGATTAACACAACAGCCAAGAAGCCGGCACCCATTTGTAACACAGGTGACTGTACCACGCCTGCAAAATAAGGCGCGACATCATCCGCTAAGCGAGTGGCGGCTAATAAAGCAATAAACCAACCCACCAATGCAATCGCACTACGAATGAATCCAACTGAAAATCCTCGCCACAGTCCGAGTAAGACAATAATGGCAATAATAATATCTAGCATACTCATCCGTTATCTCAGCTCGCTGTCACGATGACTGGCAATCGCTTCAATACATTGTTGAACCAACCTAGGTCCTTTATAAATCATACCGCTATACAGTTGAATCATTTGCGCGCCCGCTTCAATTTTGCGAACCGCCTTATCACTGCTGTCAATACCGCCAACACCTATAATAGGCAACTTACCGTCTAAGCGTTCAGCAAACTGCTCAATAATCTGGTTGCTTAAATGACCCACTGGACGACCTGATAAGCCACCATCTTCATCGCCATGGCGTAAATCTTCTACACCAGTACGGCTTAACGTGGTATTGGTCGCAATAAGACCATCTATATCAAAGTCGATCAGCTGCTGGGCAATATAATCCACTTGTTCTGTGGTTAAATCAGGTGCTACTTTCAGCACCATTGGCACATAAAAGCCATACTCGGTTGCTAGCTGATTGTGACGGGATTTAATCGCATCTAACAGTTCGGTTAATGCATCGCCACTTTGCAAATCACGCAAGTTCTTAGTATTGGGCGAAGATATATTCACCGTAATATAAGAAGCATACGGATAAACCCGCTCTAGGCAATATATGTAGTCATCAGCAGCATTTTCAACCGGGGTTATGGCATTTTTACCGATATTGATACCAATAACACCCTGATATTTGCATTTTTTTACATTGTTAACTAAATGTTCAACACCCAAGTTGTTAAAGCCCATACGGTTAATAATTGCCCCCGCCTCTTTTATTCTAAATAATCTGGGCTTCTCATTACCTGCCTGCGGTTTGGGCGTGACTGTGCCTATTTCAATAAAGCCAAAGCCCAGCTCTGCCAAAGCGTCAATATAATCGCCATTTTTATCCAAACCCGCTGCCAGTCCAACTGGATTAGTGAACTGTATACCCATACATTCAGTTGGTAGCGATTGCTGAGAATAGATAAAGCCTAACGCATGGGCTTTATGCGCTTTTTCCAATAATTGAAGCGTTAATTCATGGGCATGTTCAGGGTCAAGGTTGAATAAAAAAGGGCGTAATAAGGCGTATGACATAACGTTGGGTAACCTGTTATGGGATAAGTAAATAGAACAAAGCTATCAGTAAAGCATTTGTTAAAGAGTTGAAATGTAAAAAATCTGCTTTTAAAACGTTATCATCAGTGACTATATTTAGACCCATAATGAGTTTAAGGGACTCTTAGTCAGTGATACTTAAGAGGTGACGATTATAACAGTATAATTGATGTAATTCATCGGTTTATCACAACAAATGTATACGCTATAAGCCAGACTTTTCATTAGCTGCCTATAGCGTCATTGACGTTAGTGATGATAAGTAAAAATATACAAACCCATTATTAGCTTTAGCAAAACTAAGGAACGGGTCTATGATCTGTCAGTGCAATCCAGCCTCTGACGATTCGATAAATATGCCAAAAATTAGCGAACACAAATATCCCGCCACCGATAATGGTCAGCAGTACCGAGCCAAGAGCCATACCACTACTCTCAGAAAATACACCAATACCTAAGCCGCCAAGTCCAATCAATCCTATAATAATACCGGCAGCGACAAAGATAATACTGTACCAAAAGGTTTTAATCTGCCAGTCAAAGTGAGTCGCAAGCCAAGTATTATCTGCCTCGCGTCGACGTGCGTAATTCATAATAATCGGCACTATCCACAACAAGCCTGCTGTGAAAATACTGAGCACATACAGCAAATAGCTTATATGGTTGTATTTCACCAAATTTGTCAGCTGCTCGTCGCTTAGAGTCGACTGTCCAGAAAGTCCTGAATGACGTGCCGTTGAAAGTTGGTGTAAGCGCTGCTGCTCTAAACTAGCATCAGGAGCAAAAGGACCACTATTAGAGATGGGCGGCTCAGGAGGCGTTAGCGGCACTTGCTTTCTATCGTTATTATTATCCATTGGCCCTTGCCTCCTTAACTATTAATAATACAACTATCAAAACAACCGAAACTCAAATAACTGGTATTTAAACTGTTCGTGCTTATACTTGGATGTTACTTAGACCTAGATATTGCATGTTGAATAAGAAATTTAATATTGATCGGGTACAAATCGATCCACTTCGTCACCCATATCCGGCGCTACCAACTCAGCATCAAACACTCTAGCTTCTGCCAGTGCATAAGGCTCAGCATCTTGTGCAATCAATAAACCTGCCATCTTAGCCACGATAGGCATATGACAAACCACCAATACACACTCAAGCTTATCTTGCTCGCTTACGCCGTTTTGCTTAGCAGCATCTAATACCAAATCAAATATGCTGTCTAACCCTTTGACTGGGTCCGCATCTGGGGTAATGCCTTCAAGCTCAACCACCGGTATTTCAGGGTTTATTTTGGTGAAAGCGGCTAACGTTTGTTTGGCTCGAGTATAAGGGCTCACCACAAACAAATCAGGCTGATAGCGCTCTAGCAAAGCCTGCGCTGATTGCTGAGCTTGCTTTTGACCAAACTCAGTTAATTGACGATCCGCATCATTGGTGCTTTGATACCCTGCTTGTCCATGACGCATTAAAATGAGCTTCATAACACTTCAGCCTATTTGTTGGTTATAACAGTATTTGCTAACTCAGAGTAAATGAATCTGGTTATTACTCTTGGTCAGTTGCCGCAGCAATCTGAGCATTGAGTGCCTCATTGCTATATTCATGTGGCATGACAAACTCAACATCACTTCTAAAGCCAGACTCCATAAGGTTTAGTGCAACCCCTAATGCTGCTTGATCTTCAAAGATAACCGCATACAGCGCATGGGTAATTGGCATATATATACCTTGCTTGGTTGCCTTTTCATGCACCTGCTGAATGGTATTCACACCCTCAGCGGTCTGACCTAACTTTTTAATGGCGGCTTCTAAACTAATGCCCTTACCCAGCATATTACCAATACGGTAGTTACGGCTCAGCTCAGAGCTACAAGTTGCGTATAAATCACCAACACCGGATAAGCCTAAGAAGGTTAACGGATTTGCACCAGCAGCAGCACCGAAGCGGCTCATTTCAGCCAACGCACGAGTCAATAGCATGGCTTTGGTATTCTCACCCACGTTATATGAAGCTGCCATACCCATGGCAATCGCATAGATATTTTTTAGCGCACCGCCAAGCTCAACCCCTTTCACATCATCCGAAGCAAATATTCTAAAAAAAGCACTGTGCAATGCAGATTGAACCGCATGACGCAGGTGCTCAGACTCACTGGCGATGACTGAGGCTGACGGCATGTTCTGCATAATTTCTACCGCTAAGTTTGGCCCTGACATCACGCCATAGTTCACTTCTGGTAGCTCTTGCTTGATGATATCGCTCATTAAACTAAAGGTGTCTTTTTCCATACCCTTAGTCAGTGATACCACAGACTGACCTGTCAAATAAGGTTTAATTTTTCTAAGCGTTTCTCTAAATGCCGAGCTTGGTACGGCCACAAAGATAATATCTTTATCTTGTACCGCAGCCTGCAAGTCATGCTCGTACTTTAAGCGCTCATCTAAGGTATAGTCTGGCAAATATTTTTTGTTAATACGTGTCTTTTGCAGTGACTTAACGGTGCGCTTATTACGTACCCATAAGGTTGAGTCACAGCCATTGCGAGCCGCTAAGTTTGACATGGCAGTACCAAAGCTACCCCCGCCTAAGAAGGTCAAGCGCAAATTGTGCATGCCTTTTGGCGGCTGTGGTTTATTCATATTATTGACCACAATCTCTTCGACTACCGATGGGTCGAATATAGGGTTGCGTTTGGCTTTTGTCGCCTTAGTGGCCTTTTCAAATAAGCTGGCAATAATACCTGAGTTAAAGCCAGGCTTGTCTTCTGCTGTTTTGTTTTGATCATCAGCAGCAACTGGATTGTCATCCTTCTTATTCACTAGGTTATCGTCTGTCATTGACTTACTCTCATATTATTAATGTTAATGTGTTAAATGCGGTTTGATTTAAATCTGATAATTTTTTAAATATTTAAATAAATGCAATCAAGGTTAAGCCGGCTAATATTAGGCTATATTATTAAGTTAAATTAACCTAAAACAGTAAAATAAACAATCTGCCAGTTGTGAGCCAATCTATCGCAATTATTTCCATTGCCCTGCATTGTCGATAGTTTAAGGCTTTAAGCAGAAGTTAAATAAAGTTGCTAAGTTTATGGCGTCATGAACTCAATAAAGCTCTAGATCAAACAGAGTTTTAGGTCAATTAAGGCTCTAAATAAAACGGTTACATATGGCGCACAAAGTCGGTTATCTCAAAGTCACCACGACCAGGCATCGCACAATGGCTAGTGCCCACATACACAAAAGCACAAATATAATCTTCTGCACCAACGTTAAAGTAACGCTTCACTGCTGGCTCGTTGGCCAATGTACCGGTACGCCAGACACTACTAAAACCTTGTGCTTGTAGCGCTAAAATTAAGTTTTGTACTGCAGCGCCGGTACTGAGCATTTGCTCGAATGACGGCACTTTTTCATGATAACGCATACGAGTCGTCACTGTTATTATCATGGGTGCACGCAGCGGCATCTTCAACGTCTTCTCTGTTGTGCGTTCGTCAAGCTCCGTACCTTCACGCTCTGCTTGCGCTTGTGCTGCTTCAAGTAATGCTCGCCCCATCTCATGTCTTGCCTGCCCTTCAACAATGCTAAAGCGCCAGGGTTGTAGTTTTTTATGATCTGGTGCTGTCATCGCACATTCAATAGCTGCCTTTAGTTGATTTGCATTGGGCGCCGGTATGCTCAAGTTACCAATACTGCGACGCGACTTAATCCAATTAATGACCTGCTCATCTGTGACTGAAGCAGAGGTTGCCTGTTGATCGTTACTGTCTGCTATCGGGTGATGATGTGATTGAGTCATAATCTTCTGTCCTTATTCTTTATAATATTTATTTGTAATATATTTTTATAATATTCTGCTAGGTTATTGTTATTACTATTAAGCGGCAATCGGTTAAGGTGCCATTGTTCAATGTGATTAGAACGCTCAACTTATGAAAGTACTTGGCTCATCAGAGCACTTAGCTTATTAAAGTACTTGGCTCATCAGAGTGCTTATATCAGGCCTCTAACTACTCAAACCCTGATGAGCTTTCAGTGTTAAAACCTTAAGGCGCGATGGGCTCAAGTGGATAAGTGACATCAGCGTTTTGACCACGATGACGCAAATAATGATCCATCAATACAATCGCCAGCATCGCTTCAGCGATAGGCGTTGCTCTAACACCAACACAAGGATCATGACGGCCTTTGGTCAACATTTGCACTGGATTACCTTGCTGATCGATACTGTCGCCTGCTGTGGTAATACTAGAGGTTGGCTTTAGCGCAATACTCACTTTGATGTCCTGTCCTGATGATATGCCGCCCAATATTCCGCCAGAATGATTGGCAGTAAAGCCTTCAGGGGTTAGCTCATCACGCGAAGTATGACCAAACTGCTCTGCTACCTGCATACCATCGCCAATTTCAACGCCTTTTACCGCGTTAATACTCATCATGGCATGCGCAATATCAGCATCTAATCGATCGAAAACAGGCTCACCCAAACCAACCGGCACACCCGAAGCAATCACTTCTAGCTTAGCGCCACAGCTACTGCCTTGTTTGCGTAAATCGGTAATCAACGACTCAAAGCGTGGTATGGCATCCGCATCAGCACAGAAGAAAGGATTGCTATTCACAAACTCCCAGTCGATAGTGCTAGGATCTTGCTGTTTTGCCAGCTCATTACCGATTTGGACCACATGGCCATGGATATTAATACCCAGGCGCTGTTGCAGATACTTCTTGGCAATGGCACCGGCCGCGACTCGCATTGCAGTTTCACGGGCAGATGAGCGTCCGCCGCCGCGATAGTCACGAAAGCCATATTTCATACTATAGGTATAGTCGGCATGACCTGGGCGGAAGGTGTTTTTGATGTCGCTATAGTCTTTGGACTTTTGATTGGTATTGCGAATAAGCAGACCAATAGAAGTGCCCGTGGTTTTGCCCTCGAACACCCCTGATATGATCTCAACTTCATCAGGTTCACGGCGTTGGGTTGCAAATTTTGAGGTACCTGGCTTACGTCTGTCTAAGTCTTGCTGCAAATCCTCAGCACTTAACTCAAGTCCTGGCGGTACGCCATCAACGATAGCCAACAACCCTGGCCCATGTGACTCACCACAAGTCGTCACTTTAAATGCCTGTCCAATACTATTTCCTGCCATAGCTCATGCTCTATTTATTGAGTGTTAATAGGTATACGCCTAAATTTGAAAAGTTTTGAAAAGTACAGCTAGCCAACTATTCGCTTAGCTGTGCAACCTGTTCTGCAAACAAATCACGGTAATTTAATAAAGTAGCACGATCTATTGCGAAGATACCGTGTCCGCCATGTACGAAGGTTAACCAGTCAAACTGAATTTCTGGATATGCCTGACGCAGCGCCCATTCACTGTCACCGACTTCACAAACCAACAGACCTTCAGCACTCAAATAATCAGGTGCTTCTAGCAAAATTTTATGTACCAAATCCAAGCCATCTTGTCCTGCAGCTAATGCATGCTCAGGCTCATGGATAAACTCAGGTGGTAACTCAGCCATCGCTGCCGCGTCAACATAAGGCGGGTTGGTGACGATAAGCTCATATTGGTTCTCAGCAGGTATTTTGTCAAATAAATCTGACTCGATTAAGTTTAGCTGATGCTCCATACCATGGTGCTCAACGTTAACCGCCGCCACTTGCAACGCATCGGTATCAATATCAGCCGCATCCACCAACGCATCTCTAAAGCGACTGGCCAGTGCAATAGCGATACAGCCTGAACCAGTACATAAGTCTAAGATACGCTCTGGCTGATACAGCTGCTTTTCTTCTAAGCCATGCATATAAAATACCGGAATATCCACAGTGGAATCCGGAGCTAGTGGCTGAGCATATTCATTGGTTTCAAAATAAGGATAGAACTGTTGACGTATCAACTCGGCAATTGGTGATCTTGGAATCAGCACTCGCTCATCCACATAGAAAGGCAAGTCACAGAAGTAAGCCAGATTCACCAAGTAGCTTAGTGGCTTACGATAAATAATTCGCGCTTGTAATAAGGTTAACACCTCGCCTTTTTCAGACGGTGTCAAACGACAATCTAAAATCTGCTCTTCTGCCGACCAATCTAGCGACAAACTGTGTAATACAATGGCAGCGGCTTCAGCGAACACATCATTGGTGCCTTGAGCCACGACCACGTCATGATTGCGTAATTGAGTCACGCAAAAGCGAATAAAGTCACGAATGGTTAGCAGTGAGGTTAAAGCCTCATCGCAATCAGCCAGTAGGCCATCAAACTGACCATCTTGCTGTAGATTAATCTCTTCCATGCTGTAGCCGCCAGTGTCATTATTAGCGCTTTGGATTTGTGCCAGTAAGGCTTCTGGATCAAGGTTTACCGCTGAAAGTGATGCGTTGTCTTGAATATTAGACGTTGATGAATCGTTTGTTGACATAGTACACGAGCCTATTGGTTAAATTAAAAGAATGTAAATTTAAAGAATCTAAGTTAAAAAAAGTTTTAATTAAGTGATTGGTTAATGGTTGATAAAATAGTTTAGTAAAGTGCTGTTAAGTATTGCTATTGATAAATAGTTTAAATGATTCAGCTGCTGATTTAATTAAAACAGGGTGTTATTTTTTTGATATCCCAATTGTTGCATGTATTGCTCAAAGCCGCTGATATCCAGTGCATTACTGATATTAATCACCTTGTATTTGGTTGTTTGCTGGGTTAAATCATCTTCAGCGACCAAGTCTGTGTCATAGGCGATGCTATCGTCAAGCATCATATCGCGAGTCGAACCACCCACCAAATAAAACACTATCTCTTCAGCGGCCAATAACTGATCTTTTTGAGTTTCAAAATAGACGCAAGCGAAGAAGTCTTTTGCTGTCTCTTGCAATTTGTACAGGTTTTCATACTTACAGATATTTTTGAATTGATGACGGCTATGACAAACCGCAAACTCAATACCATTTCTTGGAAAAGAAGAACGCACCTCAATGGTCGTGCCATTACTGAGTTTTAAGTCGATCTGTTGCTCGCCCTGCTTCATTTCTGTAAAGCTGACGGAATTATCACCAAAAACACGATTAATATAATGAAACCAACCATACTCTGCTAACACACCGCCTAGTGCATCTTGAATCAATCGCTGCTTGTCTCTTGAGCTAACCGCATCATTGGCCTGCTTGGGATTAACTTGTTGCGCCAATGCCCAAGCTTTATCATGATAGTCCTTCGATAAGTTAACTTTATTTTTGAACACACACTTTACCAGGGTATAGCGTTTATCCAGATACTGAGAGGGCGGACCCGATTGCTGACAGTCAATATTAACGTACTCGAAGGGCATGCTGATCAATCCTTGTTCATTATTATATGGGCTGTATTATCTAAGTTGTGCCTAATTAACACTCGCGAATAAAGCCGCTTGCCCTTTAAATATGCCCTATCTAGCTTACCTTGCCACTCACTTTTGACAAGATGTGGCAGCCTACCCTCTTTTACATGGTAGTCTAAACCAACAATTTCAAACTGATCTGGATTGTACTTATCAATAAAGGTAATCGGTACGCCCATCACCCCGCTATAATCAATCGGAATATTTTTGGCCTTGCCGACCTCGATAGCATGAATATTATCATATTGTGGATAGTCGTCTGCACAGAAAGTTTTATCCAGCTCAAAACGCTTATGCCGCTTTAAATTATCTAAGTTGGTATACCAAAATGAGCGCGCAGCTTCAAACAACGTCCCGTCTGGCTTGTAAAACCAACGCACATTATTGTAACCCAACCACATTTGGTCATTCATAATATATTCAAAGCAATCTTTGTAACTGATGGCATTGCTATTACCAATAACCAAAAACTGCTTTTCATGCTGCATCAGCACTTCTATAAAAGCTCTAAACAATGAAAACGGCGGATTGGTAACAACAATATCTGCAGACTTTAAAATCTCAATACATTCAGAACTTTGAAAGTCACCTTGCTGCTGTAGCGGTGTCTTTTTTACTTCAGTTAAATCAATATTACCGTCTTTGTTTAAGCTCAGGGCATTATTGACTTCATATCTATAAACCGGTTTATTAGCGTTAAAATAAGTCGCTATTAGCTGTTTTATACCCAGCTGATCAAAGTTAATCGCAAAATATTTAAAAAAATTACTTTTTGATGGATCATCACAATTACACAGAATGATTTTGTCTTTAAAATAATCTTGATAATGTGGCAGCTCTTTTTCGATGTCTTTTAGCTGCGTATAAAACTCATCGTCTTTTACTTTATTTGCTTTATTTAGCTTATTGTTATCGTTTGTCCGGTCACTCTGAGCCGCCATGCTATCCCCTGGTGTCTTCAATAAAAAACAATTTAAATAAAACCAAAATAAATCTAAATAAAACACCTAATTTAAAATGCGTGTTAAATATAATGGTTAAAAATACAAATGAATAAAAAATAAGCTAAATGTTACTGATTATACCTGAATTATTTAACCTAAAATTAGTGGTTTGTTATCAAGCCACCACCTTAAATAGCACAATTGTTACGCTTCATTTTGAATTTGTGCCAAACATTTGCCAGTAGCCTCATTTCGTCGCATAATAGCAAGTCTCTACAACGGTGAATATGAAATGACTATGATCAATAAAACCTCAAAAAACAATACATTAACAACCACAACAACCAATAAAACTTCCTATAAAAATAACCAGCCTCATCAGTCGGCATATCTAACCAAACTTATCATGACCGGTGTTGCCAGCGGCATGCTTGCCATCAGCAGCCCGGTATTTGCTCAACAAAAAAACAGCACAGCCAAAGTCGATAGCGCTGAAGTTGAGGATATCCAAGCCACAGCTAGCAATGATGTTGATTCAGTCGATCGACTACAACAACTGATCGAAGAGACCGAAGGTGTCACCGAAAAAACCGCCGCCAAAAAAACGCCAAAAACTAACGATCAACAAATAGAAATTGAGTCAAGTGAAGATGGCGGTCAAGCTGTTGCCAGTAAGGGCCTTGAGATTGACGAAGCCTCTATCAAAAGCATCGAAAATAAAGATGGAAAAGTCTATACTACCCTTAGCCTGTCTGGCTATGCCAAAGCGGTGAACAGCGCCACTTGGACACCAAATATGAATCCAAATACAGCGATGACTGTAAAACTGCAAGCACTGCTTGATTGGAACCATGCCTCACCAGGCCCACTTGATGGCGGTTGGGGTATGAACAGTATCAAAGCGCTGACCAATTTCCAAAAAATGAGTGGCCTGCCAGCAACCGGTAGCATGGACCAAGCCACTTGGGATGCTTTAACTAAAAACATCGATACCAATCAACCGGTATTGGTTAAATACACCATTACCAAAGAAGACGTAAATACCACTTTTGCCCCAACACCATCAGGCTCTGAAGCCAAATCAAAAGTTAAAGGTCTGTATTACGAAAACATCGAAGAGATGTTTGGCGAACGTTTCCATATGGACATTCGTTATTTGAAAAAGCTTAACAAGGGCAAGAAGTTTGTTGAAGGTGAAACCATCACTGTTATTAATACTGCTGATCCATTAAAAGCAAAAGTTGACCGTGTGGTTGCCAATAAAGCAGACAAAACCTTATACGCGTACTCAGGCGATATGCTAGTAGCAACCTACCCAACCACAGTGGGTAGCGACACCACCCCTTCACCGACGGGCAGCTTTAAAATTATTAATAAAGTAAAAATGCCTTGGTATAAGTCTACAGTTAACAAAGGCACTGATAAGCAGCAAGTATTCATGTTGCCGCCAGGACCGAATAATCCAGTAGGCGTAGTTTGGATGGGACTGTCTAAACCTTCTTATGGTATCCATGGTTCACCAGTACCTGAAGGTATCAGTCGCCAAGGTTCAGCAGGTTGTGTACGCTTGACTAACTGGGATGTGCTGGAACTGTTTGCTAATATAGAAAAAGGCGCAACTGTCGAGCTAAAATAAAGCCGAGCTAATATAACAAGCTGCGCTTTATTATTACCTTTACTACCGTCATTCAATAACAACGATCGATAATTAATCAATATAGAGGGCGTTATGGCAAAAAATCTAACTTTGATAGACAAAGCAATCGTGGGGTTTGACAGCAGCTTGCGTGCCATCATTCCTCATTCAAACCCATCGACACGCCCTCTCCCTGTCAGCTCTGAGACCATCCCTCAGCTATCAATTAATGAATCACGCCACGTGGCAGGCTTGATGCGTATCAACCACACCGGCGAAGTTTGTGCTCAAGGCTTATATCATGGGCAAGCATTCACTGCCAAAAATGCCCATGTCAAAGACGCAATGCAGCATTCAGCCGATGAAGAAATTGATCACTTAGTCTGGTGCGAAACCCGCCTTGATGAGCTTGGCAGCCATCCTAGTGTGTTTACTCCAGTTTGGTATGGCCTATCTTTTGGTCTGGGCGCGGTTGCTGGCTTGATTTCTGATGAGTTTAGCTTAGGCTTTGTTGCAGAAACTGAAGCGCAAGTGAGCGAACACTTAGAAGATCACATGGGCAAACTGCCTGAGCAGGATACCCGCAGTAAAGAGATATTGGCGCAGATGAATATTGAAGAGTTAGAACATCGTCAGGCGGCTTTAGATTATGGTGGTCAAGTATTACCCGCACCAGTTAAATCAACCATGCGCTGGATGGCGAACCAAATGAAAGCGGTTGCTTATCATTTATAATCGTTGCTTATATTACCAGGTTAAGTCATATAAATGGCTTGGCATTTACTGTAACTCCATAAGCACCAGTCTTTAGGGTAGATTAATAATACACATAAATGGTTTGGTCGTTTACAACCTGCCACTTTTATCCTATTTACAAACTTGGTATCTTATGGGATTCAATTTTATCCATAGCAATTGAACGGTTATCAACCACTTATCTGGTTTAATGATTTATCTGACAATTGAATTAATTTTTTTATGAGCAATCACTGTTTTCGATAATTACTTTTAGATAGTTATTGAAACAGTCATAACGTTAATAATCATAAAGTTATATGGCCCCAAATTACTTAGCCAAAAAACTGTTTATTATTTAAATCATAAATAACGCTTAGCATGATGGCTTACAGGCGATCAGATCAACCCTACTAATAGCGTTGATTTGATGTTAAATAAGACATCAGTGCATGACGTTATCACAAGGATCTTATTATGAACAAGCAAGTCTCTATCAAACTTTTATCAAGTGCTACACTTTTAGCACTTGCTGCCACAGGTTGTGAATCACTGCCTAATATTCCAGGCTCTAGCAGCTCAACCAGCAGCACGGTGAGCACACCAACGGCTCAAGAAACTCAAGCTGCTATTGCTGTTTCAACTGGCGACCACAAAGACAGATACAAGCAAAATGAATTAGCTGCTGATCCGTTATACAAAGCCACTGACCTTTCTACTAACCGCTTATCTGGTATTCCTACCCCAGTGGTGAGCGTGGCTAATAACAGCTATATCCCAACGGTTATTATTCCAAAATTTGAAAACAACCCTTCAGATCAGCTTGACGTAAGTTTGCTAGATGACTTCATTGACTCAATCAGTCCTAATGCGCGTCACTATCCGCCAAACTTCAAAACACCTTCTGACCGCTACTATGCCAAAGAGAAGTTAAAAGAGTTAGAAGAATGGTTACGCCCATTTGCAGAAAATGAAAACGCGTCTTATGAAGTATTATTGCGTGCTGCTAAGTTAAACGGCATGGGTCGTAACTTAGACTTAGGTTCAGATTATGCGGTACGTGGCAGTACTTTTATTGCTAAAGCAATTGATAGACAGCCTAACAGCGCAGAAGCCAACTTCATTTATGGCATGATGCTTTCTGAGGGCGGCGGCTTTAAAGAAGGTAAAAAATACTTGCTGAAAGCAGCAGAGCAAAGCTACAAAGAAGCTGAGCAAAGTATTGCTCAAGCAGACCTATTAGGCGACAACCGTCCTGCAGCATTAGAGCGCTTAAAGCGTCTGCAGCAAAAGCATCCTGATGATGCCACTATCGCCAAACAAATTCAGATCGTTGAATCTGGTAAATATTATATTTGGGATTTACCAGCCAACTAAAATGGCATCTCATCAGCTCTATCGCTGACAATAGCAAATAATCGTACATGGAAGTAAAGCCACTTAATTGAGTGGCTTTACTTATTTTTATATCTGCTCCTACACACTTTATTACTATTCCTTTACTCATTAATTTTAAAACGTTTATTGGCTGTGCCGGTTAAACGATGCTTGTCTCTGCAAACAAATATTTAGTATATTCCATTTTTTTCTGATTATTACCTGCTATATTGCTATATTAGTGGTTCATAATTAATGGGTCATATTGTTCTTCAATAAACATCAAAAGCCTTAATCTTATGCCTATAAATATTCCAAAAAGATTGAATAAATTAACACTGCGCCTTGGTTCGATATTAGCGCTCAGTGCCTTGATGACGGCTTGTAATACCGTCTCTGTATCTGAAAAAAACGCCAGTAGGACTATTGTCCAACAGCGAGACAACATCGTCACTAAAAACTCATTAAGTAACAAAAGTGCCTCTGTTCTTGTCTCTATGGGCGTGCCAGCCAATCAGTGCTATGAAAACTTTGACGCCTGTATAGCAAAGGTACATTCAGGGGTGTTAAACACTAATAGCCGCGAATCGTTAGCATTATTTGCAGAGTTATATATGGCAAGGGCTAGACAAATTCAGGCGTCAGAAGACTGCGTCTCTAAAATATTAAGACCGCCTATTGATCCCTATTATGCCAACGCACCGATGACGCCAGAAGATAATTTGCAGCGCATGCAGTACCTTCGTCAATGTAATACCGATTACCGTGACAACTTATTAAGTGCCATTAAATACAGCTACGCTTATTTATTTTATGATCAATTAACGGCGCACAATAATACCAATAACTCTGACCAACCAGAGCCAGGCAACTTAATCACAGACTTAGATATTCAAACTCAAGACGTCTATGAGGCGGCGACTGATGCCTTGATTAAGCAGCTGTATGCCAATAAAGATCACAGTCAGCAAGTGGCCAAGATGACCTCTTTTATCAGTCCCAAATTGGTGGATGATTCTAAGACGGCCATGTCTAATAGTGCAAAACGCAAAGACAACTCCCAATATGGCGAGCAGCTTAAAGTGCTTAATTTTACCTTCCCGCCTATTAATGAAGATCCCTACTTCGATGAGCTGATGGATCATCTAGACAACACCTCGAAAGAAGAAGAAGCCGAAGAAGTCGCGCAGTCTATTAAAGAAGACCAGCAAAAATACAATCTTGGCACCAAAACCGTGAGCCTTGATGTGTATTTGCCCAATGAGCCTGAATATCTACAAAATACGCAAACTCATAACAAGTCTATTGATGAATTATATGCCAGCCATGACTTAAGCTTTTCCGGTCTTAATACCATTAGTGAGCGTGAAGGCTTTGGCGTCAGTTACGTCACCTTGTTTGATGAGCGACTAAACACTTCAGTTGCTGGATTAATCAGAGCCAATAACAATCGCATTAACGCTGAAGACCCAAAAGACCGTATCCATCTGACTGGCAACTTGCTACTGTCTGCGGTTATCTCTCCTCATGGTGAGACGCTAGCAGAAGTGCTAGACAGCCATGACTTTGATTTGCGACTGTATAACCCGTACCACACCAAGGTGGTCGATATTTTAGGTAAACCCTATTATTTGGCTGCCAACTTCTCTGCCAGCTATGGCATGTGGCTGGCCGAAAACCGTTTAGACAATGTTGGTTATTTTAATTTATTAGCAAAACAGCAGACCTTAACTCAGCCACAGCTGTTCATGCTAGAGCCTTACGACCCTAATAAGCGGGTTATTATTATGCTGCATGGTTTGGCATCAAGTCCTGCCACTTGGGTGAGTGTGACCAACGATATTTCAAATGACCCCAAACTACGTGACAACTACCAAGTGTGGCAGATATTTTATGCTACCAACATTCCCATGCTTGAAAACCGTTATCGTATTCAAGAGTTAATTGAGACTGCATTTGAAATGAATGATCCAAATGCAGAGCACATTGCCAGTCACAATACGGTGCTGATTGGTCATAGTATGGGTGCCGTGATTGGTCGTATGATGGTATCTAACGAAAACCTTGAAGCCAACTTCAAGCGCTTAGCCGAAGGTAAAAGAGACAGAGAAATCAGTGATCTGCTAGATACTCAATTCGACGAAATGCGTATCAAAAACCGTCTGCATTTGAAAAAGCTCGATAGTGTTGATACGGCTGTGTTTATCTCAGCACCATTTAGAGGTACTGACTTTGCAGATCGTTGGTTTACTCAACTATTGCGCCGCGTTGTACAGTTGCCACTTGGCTTTGCACAGACCATTAAAGGCAACCTAACCAGTATCGTGACCGAAGGTGAATTGGTTGAGAACCCAATGGGTGCACTAATATTTGAAAATGGCGCCAGCCAGCTCAGTGATAAGTCTTCATTTATGAAGCTCACTTCTGATTTAAAAATTGCTGATGATGTGACCTACCACTCTATTATTGCCAATAGAGACTCTGATCTGTATCAAGGCTTAATGCGTCTGAATATCACCTCACAGCCAGAGACTGCGTTATCAGATAAGCCTGCACCTTCAACAGAGGAGCTGACAGAAAAAACAGCCAGTATCGGCTCTGAGTCAATTTCAGAAGAGGCAGATGAAGAGAAAGTTGCGGAAATGAAATCGAAGGAAGATGAAAGCAGTCTCACCAAAGATATCGCGCAATCGTTGTCGCCCAATATCTCTGATGGTATAGTGCCCTATAGCAGCTCGCACTTAGAGGGCGCTGCCAGTGAAACCATCATTTCAGGCGGGCATGGTATCCATGAATCTCCTGAAGCGGTATTGACGCTGCGTAAGATTTTACATCAACACTTACGCGATCATCCCGTTGAGCGCCGTGATGAGTAAGATAGAGTGATGAATAGGATGGATAGCTAGTAGCTAACTGACTAATTGAATGACAATGACTCAGTTAGCTATCGCATTTATTTGGCTAATTACTTCACCCATTATTTGAGCCATTATTTAACAGGGCCGGTATCAGCTAATGCCAATTGCACCGGCTTATAACTGCGTCTGTGTTCAGGTAAGACGCCAAGTTTATGCAGCGCTTCGATATGGGTCTTGGTTGGATAGCCTTTGTGCTTCTCTAGCCCATAACCAGGATAACGCTGTCCATCAATGACTAATTGTCTATCACGAGTTACTTTTGCCAAGATACTGGCAGCGGCTATCGCCGTATGCCGAGCATCACCTTTGACCCAAGCCTCCGACTGTAGCGGGTATCTGCTACTCTCCCCTATACCATGACTAGCTAGGGTTTGGCTGTCGAGACTGGGCAGTTTATTGCCATCTATTAGCAGCTTAAAGCCAACCTGCTGTTTCTGATTGTTATTAACCTGTCCTATATTTAACGAATCTTCAAGCAGAGACACCACCTCAAGCATCAGCTGCTCACTAGCCAAACGCATTGCCTGCAGTGTCGCTTGTAAAATATTAATCTCATCAATCACTGCCGCTGGCACGTCGACTATTAGATAAGCCAAAGCATGTTTTTTAATTGGCTCAAATAAACGCTCCCGCTTGACTTCGGTTAACTTTTTAGAATCAGTGATATCTGCTAATACTGTCTCATGTAACGCTAATTGATCGGTTTCTGCAGACCAAGCCTCAGGTAGGATGGCGGCTGCCACAACCACACTGCCATACAATGGCCCACGCCCCACTTCATCAATACCTATATCTAGCCAATGAGTGTTGTTGTCAATTTCAGTATCAGAGTAACTAGCAGTTGCATCATTAGTGCTCGATGACTGTAATTGTAATTGCAGCTGCGATTGGGTTTGAGATTCGTATGATAATTGAGACTGAGCTTGGGTCTGAGTTTGCGACTGAGATGAGTTTAACCACTCACTAGTTTGCTTAAGCAACGCCTGTCGATGTATTTGACCTTGTAAAATAATTGGCTGAGTCAAAGGCATTGGAAAGCTAGGCTGAGCAGCAGAGCTTTCAGATACCAGCTGTAGGCTATCGAGTTGTTTATCAATTTGAATGCAATCGTGTTGACTCTGATGATCGTCTTGTTTCGGGCTTTGATGCGGATTTTGTTGAGTGGCTTGGTTCATATAATGACTTACTTAGCTGACATAGTGAATGATTAGCAGGTTTAATGATAAAAGTCAGATTGTTATTGCTGATTCTGACGTCTCATATAATCATGCCAAGTATTAATCACCGCCGATACTGGGCTTTGACTGCTCTGCTGATTTAACCAAATACTGGTTTGCTCTAAATTATGCAGCTGCTCTTCATAGGCGCGTGGCGTCATTAAGCGTGTTACTTCACGACAAATATTCTCACCAGAAGCTTGCTCTTGAATGAGCTCAGGCACAATCTGCTGCTGTGCCAAAATATTGGGTAAAGAAACATAAGGTACTTTGACAAGACGCTTGGCAATGCTGTAAGTCATCTTATTCATCTGATACACCACTACCATGGGGCGTGTCAATAGCATGGCTTCAAGCGTCGCGGTACCCGACGCTAACACTACCATGTCACTCATTGCCATAATTGACTGGCTAAAGTGGGTTTGAGTTTGTGATTCATCGTAAGCTACGGCCACTGCCTGACGTAGTGATTCATTTTGTCTGTCGATTAAGTCTTGCACAATGTACTGATGATTTTTGTCAACGGTCGGGATAACAAAGCACAAGTTCTCATCGACATGCAGCAGACGGGTCACAGCATCTAACATTAATGGCAAAATTGCATTAATCTCAGATCGACGTGAACCTGGCATTAGACAGATCATTAAGCTGATGTCTTCTTTACGTTTGACGAAGAACTGATTAAGCTCAGAATTGTGCCAAATCAACTCACGGCGCTGCTCTTGAGTGGATATCTCAAGCAGTTGCTGCGGCAAGTTATGTAGCAGCGGATGCCCAACACAGACGGCCGGATGATGATGACGCTGATACACTTCTAACTCAAATGGGAATAAACACAGCACCAAATGAGTCGCTTGCTTAATCGACTTAATACGTGACTCGCGCCATGCCCAAATTGAGGGACTGACATATTGCACACAAAAGATGCCTTTTGGCTTAAGCTTCTGTGCCACTCGCAAATTAAAATCAGGCGCATCAATACCTATGAACCAATCGACATTGGCCTCAGTAAAGGCAGCGACCAATTCTTTACGCGCCTTTAATAAGTCCGGTAACTGAGACAGCACCTCAACCAGACCCATAACTGCCAGACGCTCTAACGGAAACAAAGACTGCAAGCCCTGTGCCTTCATCTTAGGCCCGCCTACCCCAACCCAAATAACATCGTCAGACAGCTCATTCATTTGTGCCATAAAGTCGGCACCCAAGCTATCACCCGAAGCCTCTCCTGCCACAATACCAATAACCAAAGGCTTATTAGGCTGTAAACCTGTGCTATTTACTGCTGTGGACTGACGTGCCGAACTTGCTAACATAACCAAACTCTACTTTAAAATGAAATCACGATATACAAAATAGGTTAAAAATAAAAACCGCATTAAATCTTAAGTACATCAACAAATACAATAAAACAGTATAACAAAATTTTAGCCCATCCATTCCTTATATAAGGCAATAAGATGCCGGTAACACTTGTCAATCTCAGAGTAACCCCCCATAATAAAGTATAAGTGACTGTACATTTATTTAGAAGTATTAAGCCCTTACGAGTACTCCTGAGGCAACAGGCATAAGGATATCCCAATAATTACTTTTCAAACCTTTAACAAAATTTTAAACTAGGCACATATATATGACGACAAATTCGACTACCCACACAGCAGATATTGATGACGTGAATATTGAAAAGTTTATCCCTTTAATGACTCCTGCCAGCTTAAAAGCTGAATACCCTTTATCTGATAAAGCGTATGACACGGTGCTTGCAGGACGTACTACCATTCAAAATATTTTGGATGGCACGGATAAACGATTATTGGTCGTGGTAGGTCCCTGCTCTATCCATGATGTCAAAGCCGCTAATGAGTACGCGGACAAACTGGTCAAATTGGCGGAAGAGTTAAAAGACAGCATCTATATCGTCATGCGCGTCTATTTTGAAAAGCCACGTACTACAGTGGGCTGGAAAGGTCTGATTAATGACCCTGATATGAATGATAGCTTTGATATCGAAAAAGGTCTTCGTATTGCACGTAAGCTATTGCTCGACTTAAACGAAAAAGGCTTACCTTGTGCGACAGAAGCACTGGACCCGAACACGCCTCAGTATATCCAAGACTTAATCAGCTGGTCTGCTATTGGCGCGCGTACCACAGAGAGTCAAACACACCGTGAAATGAGCTCAGGTCTATCTTGTCCTGTTGGCTTCAAAAATGGTACTGATGGCGGCATGACCGTGGCCGTTAACGCTATGAACGCGGTTAAAACGGGTCACAACTTCTTAGGCCTATCTAGCGATGGTCAAGTGTGTATCATTAAGTCAAAAGGTAACCCATACGCTCACGTGGTATTGCGCGGCGGTAATGGCAAGCCTAACTATGATCAATCATCAGTTGAACAAGCTGAAAATGAACTAGAAAAAGGCAATGCCAAAGTCAAAATCATGATTGACTCAAGCCATGCCAACTCTGGCAAAGACCCATACTTGCAGCCAATGGTTATCCAAAATGTCGCTGAACAAATCAGCAATGGTAACAAGTCGATTATGGGTCTGATGATTGAAAGTCACTTAAAAGGCGGCAACCAAAAGCTAACCGGTGATCCAAGTCAACTTGAATACGGCAAGTCAATCACTGATGGCTGCCTAGATTGGGACAGCACGGTTGCCTCTCTTCGCAACTTACGTAACACCATCAAAGACGTGTTGCCTAACCGCTAATATTTTACTAACAACGAATACTATTTTACTGACGATACAAAAAACGCCTAACCACACGTTAGGCGTTTTTTATTGGGCAAAGCCAAAGAAAGCTAAATGATTAATGAACGGTGGATGATAAAAAAGTCTCCCTTTCATTAAAAAGAGAGACTTTAGGTTACCTGCTTGCTTTTATTTAACCTGCTTGCCTTGACTTAACCTGCTTGTAGCAAGGTTTGCAGACTTTCAGTGACGTTTTTAGAGGTCACTTGTGTGCCCAGCTGCTGTAATTGCTGCTTCGCTTCAGCGCGCATCGGCTCAGCAAGGGTGTACCAACGTGACAAGGCTTGTAATAAGCGAGAAGCCAATACTGGGTTGGTGCTATCTAATTTTTGCACCACAGAGATGTAAGTCTGCACCCCCTTCTTAGTCCACAGCTTAGTTGGCTGCGCTGCAAAGCTACTGACAACCGCACGGATTCTGTTTGGCGTTCCCCAATCAAAGTCATCACGCTCAATTAATGCCTGAATATCGTCGACGTTGGCATTGACGTCAGCTGCCTGAACGCTAAACCACAGATCCATCACTAAAGCTTGCTTATTAAAGCGCTGGTAGAAATCAGCTAACATCTCATCTTTTTGTGGGTGCTGATGATTAACCATCGCACTTAAAGCACCCAAACGCTCTGTCATGCAGCTGGCCATTTCATATTGTGCTTTAGCCCACTGCTGCGCCTCTTCAATACCGGCAGTCAATGCCATGTCCAGCACCACATTACGCAACGCTCGTTTACCACGCGCTTCTGGAGTATCTTCGTACTCGTTAATTGGCAACTGTTGATAGATATCAGCCCATTTATCAACCATGCTATCGGCAACCTGTTGTTTTAACTGTTGCCATTTTTGCTGCATCTGTTCAGGCTGATAATCGGCGTTCACCGAACTTGCCAGCTCACGCTCAGCCGGTATATCTAAAATACGTGCAGCCAACATGGCATCGGTCTCAGTTAAGTCTAAGAACGCCTTTTTGACAGCTTGTAAATAGGTGTCGGCTGGCTTGTTTTGAATGAGTACCTGATTGACCAAGGCTTGAGCACTTTGCCACTGGTTAAAGCCGCTGGTCTCATGGGCTAGTAAAAAGGCTAAGTCTTGCTCGCTGTGATTGTATTTAAGCTGCACTGGCGCACTAAAGTCACGCAGTAATGACACCACAGGCTCTTGTGAATCAACGGTTTTCACATTTTCAAACACAAAGTCTTGTTGCCACTTATCTAGCATCAATAAGCGCTCTTCAATCAGCTCACCGCTGCTTCTATCAAAGATGGCGGTTGCAATTGGAATTGGTAACGCTTTTGGCGCATCATAACCCTCAACATGGCGGGTCTGTTGCGACAGGCTAACGGTCAAAGTGCCCGTTGCGCTATCAAACTGCTGTGACCCTGACACTTCAGGCGTACCGGGCTGGGTATACCAATCAATAAAGCGCTCAACTGATTTGCCATTGGCGCTAAGCGCAGACAGCCAATCTTCAACAGTCACTGCCTGACCATCGTAACGCTCAAAATAAGTGTCAGTACCCTGACGATATTCATCACCTAAGGTATTGGCAAGCATGCGTACCACTTCCGCGCCTTTTTCATAGACAGTAGCGGTATAAAAGTTATTAATCTCAACAAAGCTGCTTGGACGTGGCGGATGCGCTAACGGACCTGCATCTTCGGTGAGTTGGAATGCACGCAGTCTAGAGACATCATCAATACGCTGTACTGCCGGTGACTGATGATCGGCTGAGAATGACTGATCTCTAAAGACGGTTAAGCCCTCTTTAAGACACAATTGGAACCAATCTCGACAAGTAACTCGGTTACCGGTCCAGTTATGGAAGTACTCATGGGCGATAATTGACTTCACGCTAAAGCTGCGCGCGTCCGTGGTGGTCTCAGGGCTTGATAACACACAAGAAGTGTTAAAGATATTCAAGCCTTTATTTTCCATCGCACCCATATTGAACTGCTTCACCGCAACAATCATGTAGCGGTCTAAATCATAAGCACGACCATAGTTTACTTCATCCCAATGCATCGCATCTTTTAGTGCCTGCATCGCCAAATGACACTTATCAATGTCATAGTCTTGAGTATAGATTTCTAACGCAACCTCACGGCCTTCAATAGTGGTATAGCTGTCTTCTAATACTGATAAATTGGCGAACACACAAGCAAATAAGTAGCTTGGCTTTTTGCTGGCATCATGCCAAATCGCATAATGACGGCTACTATCGCCTTCTACATCCCCCGATTCAATCAAGTCACCATTGGCCAGTAACGTTGGAAACTTTTTATCCGCTTCTAAACGCGTGGTAAACACCGACAACACATCAGGGCGGTCTGGATAGTAGGTAATTTTACGAAACCCTTCTGGCTCACATTGAGTGACAAACATCACCTCATCGCCTTCACCGGCGATGTACAAACCCTCAAGCTCCGTATTCTTTTGTGGCTGATGACGCACACTAATTTTTAGCACCACATCATCTGGCGCATCAGCAATCACCAATTGACTGTCATCAAGCTGATAACGGCTGTCATCTAATGGCTCGTCATTGATACTAATAGCAGTTAAGCTCATGTTTTGACCGAATAACACCAAATCCCCAGGGTGCTGACGCGTCATATGTAGCTCGCTATCTACTGTCGCATGGTCATCAAACATTTTGATGTCTAATGCCACGCTATCGACGCTGTAACTTGGCGGGGTGTAATCTTTTAGATAGATTTTTTCAACGTGAGTGGCTGTGGTCTCTAGGGTTTCGGTTGTCATAAATAAGTCTCTTTTAATTTGAGGGTTATACTGTTAAAAAGGTAACGCTTGTAACAAGGTCATGTTTGTAATTTTAGGGTTACGCTTTTAATTTCAGGGTTACGCTTTTAATTTCAGGGTTACGCTTTTAATTTCAGGGTTACGCTTTTAATTTCAGGGTTACGCTTTTAATTTAAAGGTTACGTTTATCATTTAAAGTCTATATGCAGGGTTTAAAAATTAACGGTTTTAAAATTAGGGTCAATCTTTCTTTATTTAAACCCAGTAAGATATAGTATAGTTTGTATATTGTAGCATTGCTGCTATTTTAAACCCCTACTCTTATAACACGGACACAATTTCTGATTATGCCAACACCCCCTGCTACCCATACAACAGCGACCATCGATGCCATTTTTCAGCATTTATGCCATGTTATTAACTACTTAGCCAATCAAGACAGTCCAAAAGACAACAGCACTGACCAAACATCAACGGCAGACGCTTTTAGTCTGTTATTAATCTGTGATGCCGATATCAATGATTCTCTGCTGACACCGCTTAAACAAACATTTAATCAAATAAAAGTGCGCGCTAGCACAGCGACTGACTTTGTCAACGCCGCTTTTGACAGCCGCTACAATTTAAGCTGCTTTATAGATGCCCAATTAATCGACAATAAACAGCCGTTAATTGACAATACAAATAGTACAAGCCAGCCACAACATACATCTTCGGCCTCATCAAATACTTCTGAAGTCAGACCCGATAAGCTAAAGCAGCAACAAACTATTGCCATCCGTCTACGTGACCTGTTTGCACAACAAAGTGTTTTATTTATATCTGCTCCAAAAGTGGACGCTGAGCATAAACAGGTTAATAATTTAAATGGACTCGGCTATATCTTAACCCCCATTGATGTGGCTCATAATGAAACGAATGAAGATGCGCCTAGCGCTAACCATACCAAGCTACAATGCTGGCAGTTTAATTTGTACGATTATAAACAGCGCCCTGACTGGTTAAATGCCAAATACTGGGCTAATCCTGAAAATTTTGATAAATACCGTTGGTAGCGGTTGATGAATCAACAATTTCAAGCTTTCAATCAGAACCGCAATGCAATAAATAGGCTTGTTATCCTTATTAAATTTTGTCATTATTCTAATATCACTATCGAGTAACACTAATAACACAACACAATAACTATTTTTATTTGTGTAATATTAGTTATAATGCATCTGAAATTATATTATTTGCAAAATTCCAGTGTTAGTCAGCAGCATTGACTCCTATCTTTGATAAGCAATGCGACGCTTAAGACACTTTTGAGTAAACTGAGGAACTCATATGTTTTCATATCTTAAACTTCCAGCCGTTGCGCTTGTGTCTGCTACTTTATTAGCCACTGTTGGCTGTACCACTAAGTCAAGCTCATCTGATCTTGTGGTCGCTCCTATGGCCGTACCAGGTAACGCCGCTCACCAAACAGCACCTTTGATTTCTAACTCTGATCAGATTCGTGCTGATGCTCAAAATGTGCGCAGCGTGGTACAGTTCGCTTTCGATAGCTACGATATCAGTGCTGAAGCGGCTAACATCTTAAATGAGCAGGTTGCATTTTTGGCCAAAAACCCTGATGCACGTGTGTTAGTGGCAGGTCATACCGATGAGCGCGGTAGCCGTGAATACAACCACGCGTTAGGCGAGCGTCGCGCCCAAGCGGTTAAAGCTTATTTAGCAGCGCAAGGTATTCCTGATGCGCGCGTTGAAACCATCAGCTATGGTGAAGACCGTCTGCTTGCCCCTGGCACTGATGAAGCGTCACACGCACAAAACCGTCGCGCTGAACTGGCTTACTAATTTAGTCATCTCTAGCTGATTAAATCTTATAATTAAGTCGCATGAGAGCCTGATAACCCTGTGTATCAGGCTTTTATTATTTGAGATAGAGTTTTATACAGCGAGCACATTGCAGTCGCCACAAGCGTCAATAACGAGAACCTAATTAGCAGCCTCATGACAACTTCACAAAGCGTCAATCTAATCGACTCACATTTGCTTGCCTATGATTGTCACGGCAGACAGCAACCTTTATTGTCATCGAACGCTAAGATTTGGCTGGCGTCTGCAAGCTTTGACTCGGTTAATACAGCTTTAAATGAGCAACAGGCGCAAAAACTGGCCGTACGTCAACTGGCTAGCCAATTAATATCAACGCTTAGCGCTCATTCTGCTTTTCAAACAGCACATCAAGATGTCCGCTTAGATGACTCTCACTATCCCTATCGATTACAACCTGTTGGCTATCCGATCAGCTTTTCGCATTCTCAGCGGTCTGTGGCTTGTGCGATTAGCAGTGCTGACATCGGTATCGATATAGAACTTAATTCGGTATCGGCTAAAGTCAGTAAGCGCTTCTTTCATCCCAATGAGCTACTGTGGTTAAATTCATTACCACAACTGTCATTAATGCACTCCTGTCCAAAACAAGCAACTATTAAGCAAACAATGTCTGTTGAACAAGCACGCAACTTATTATGGATGCTAAAAGAAGCCTCTATTAAAGCACTTGGTACCGATCAGCTAATATCGGGCTTAAAAACAGATCTAAGCCTGCCAGCACAGCAGCTATTAACAGATTATCAACAGCATATGCAACACAACCTAAACCTTGAACTGCATAACGCATTTAGTTATCAACAATCATTAACTGACAAACAATTAGCTACAAAGTCTGATAACAACAGTCACCCGCCCCTAACCTATCTGTATCTGCCCTACCTGAATCTGGCTGTTGCCGCCGTCAGTGGCTGATCTAGTAAATGGTTGTGATAATCAGTACTAGTCGCTGTTAACTATATTGACAATCGTTAACAGTATTAACATCCACACACTTAATTCAACAAAATTTAGGCGAAATTTGGCGGTTAAAGATGACTTTAGCGAGCACATCCTTTACAATATTTGCCTGCCGAGAGGTGTTGCATCAGTTGCTTTAGCAATTGTCAGGCTCGGTTAGCCATCTTTTATAACATCTTAGAACACAAGCATAGCTTTTATTGATTTAGCTTTTAGTGAACTCTCTTTGTCGATGGCAAACAACGACACCTGCGTTTCTTTCCCCCTTAATTTATTTTTTCACACCAAGGAGCTCGAGATGGACGCAGTGTCTAATATCGATTCAAGTTTTACAGATTATAAAGTAGCTGACATCAGCCTAGCCGATTATGGCCGCCGTGAAATCTCACTAGCAGAAGCAGAAATGCCAGCGCTAATGGGCCTACGCAAGCGCTACAGTGAGCAACAGCCTTTAGCCGGTGCTAAAATCCTAGGTTGTATTCACATGACCATTCAAACCGCGGTACTGATTGAAACCCTAGTGGCATTGGGTGCTGAAGTACGCTGGACCTCATGTAATATCTTCTCTACTCAAGACCACGCTGCTGCGGCAATGGCGGCCAATGGTATTCCAGTGTTTGCTTGGAAAGGCGAAACCGAAGAAGAATACGAGTGGTGCTTACGTCAACAGTTATTCGTTGGCGGCGAAGAAAATGGCGAGCTGTGGGATGCCAACCTAATTTTGGATGATGGCGGTGACTTAACGGCACTAATCCACAATGACTACCCACAAATGCTTGACACCATCAATGGTATCTCAGAAGAGACCACTACTGGTGTGCATCGTCTGATCGAAATGTTAAACAAAGGTACGCTAAAAGTACCTGCGATTAACGTCAATGACGCGGTAACTAAGTCTAAAAACGACAACAAATACGGCTGTCGCCACAGTTTAAATGACGCCATCAAGCGTGGTACTGACATGCTACTTGCTGGCCGCCGCGCTCTAGTCATCGGTTATGGTGACGTGGGTAAAGGCTCAGCACAAAGCTTACGTCAAGAAGGTATGATTGTACGTGTTACTGAAGTTGACCCAATTTGTGCCATGCAGGCCTGTATGGACGGCTACGAGCTAGTATCGCCATACATTGATGGTAACAACACCAACTCAGCAGAAGGCATCAACACTCGACTACTACAAGATACTGATTTAATCGTTACCACCACTGGTAACTATCATGTGTGTGATAAACACATGTTAGCCGCGTTAAAATCAGGCGCTGTGGTTTGTAACATCGGTCACTTTGATACTGAGATTGATACTCAGTTTATGCGTGACAACTGGCGCTGGGAAGAGATTAAGCCGCAAGTACACCAAGTATACCGCTCAGAAGAAGATGGCGACTACTTAATCTTATTGGCTGAAGGCCGCCTAGTTAACCTTGGTAACGCCACTGGTCACCCATCACGTGTGATGGATGGTTCATTTGCCAACCAAGTATTGGCACAAATGTATCTTCATGAGCAAAATTTCTCTGAGCTTCCAGCAGATGAGCGTGCAAACGGCCTATACGTAAAAGTATTACCGAAGAAACTTGATGAAGAAGTGGCTGCCGCTATGGTTGCCGGCTTTAATGGTGTCATGACTAAGTTAACACCAGAACAAGCGGACTATATTGGAGTCCCTGTTGAAGGCCCATTCAAGCCTAATGACTATAAATATTAATAGACTATTAATATTAAAAGTTAAACACTAAGACGCTAAAGGATTAAGGATTAAGGATTAAGGATCTTAATCACTTAACGAGTACTTAACAACTAAAAGTACTAACCTTAAACCATTTTAGTATTTAACAAGTCAAAATAAACCGTTTACCCTAAGCTGAGAAATTATCATTAATTTCTCAGCTTATTAGTAAGGGCTATAATATTTAAGCGTTATTTATTTTCATCAAGGACAGGGTATGAGCAAGCCGCAATTTTCTTTTGAGTTTTTCCCAGCTAAAACCGATGAGGGTGTTGAAAAACTGTGTCACACCTTTGATGCACTTAATGAATTAGCACCCAGTTATTTTTCAGTGACTTATGGCGCTGGTGGTACCACTCGTGAGCGCACCTTGGGCATCGTTGGTACCCTTCGATCACGTGCTAATACCCCCATTGCACCACATATCTCATGTATCGGTGATGACAAAAACGAAATCGCCAAGCTGCTAGACTTTTATAAGTCAATTGGTATTAATCGCATGGTAGCGCTACGTGGTGACTTACCGTCAGGTCAGGTTGGCATGGGTGAATTACCGTTTGCTGTAGATTTGGTACGTTTTATCCGTGAACATTCTGGCGATCACTTTCAAATTGAAGTGGCAGCCTATCCTGAAATGCACCCGCAAGCCAAAAGCTTTGACTCAGACATTCAAAACTTAGTGAATAAATTCGAAGCCGGTGCCAACTCTGCCATCACTCAGTTTTTCTATAACGCAGAAAGCTATTTATACCTACGTGATGCTTTAGAAAAGCGCGGTGTTGATACTGACAAGCACAAACTGGTCGCTGGCATCATGCCAATCACCAACTCTAGCAGCTTAATTCGATTTGCCGACAGCTGTGGCGCTGATATCCCACGCTTTATTCGCAAGCAGTTAGCCGATTATGGCGACGATCGTAAAGCCATCCGTGAGTTTGGCTTTGAAGTGGTACACCGCTTATGTGAAGTGCTTATTGCTGAGGGCGTGCCTGCACTGCATTTTTATTCTATGAACCGAATAGAGCCAAACAAGCGCTTGGTCGAGTCTTTAGGATTAACCACTCAAGCATAACTGCTTAGTGGTAAATTTTAAGCTAAACCACAGCCAACCACTTATCAACATTATCTAGCTATCTAGCATCTTTTATCAACACAGCTTATCAATAATAAGGCATCCGGTATGCGCCGTTTTTTTTATCCCGCTCAGCAGCTGTCCGAACAACCAGACCACTTAGGTTTACAACAGTTGCCTATTAATACTGAGCTTACTCTACCCGATGATGTGTATCATCATTGGTGCCGTGTACTGCGTGCCAAAGTTGGGGAACAAAGCGTATTGTTTGATGGCTTAGGCGGTGAGACTGTGGTTGAGTTAGTGGCTGTTGATAAAAAAACTGCCACTGCTCGCGTCCTATCTCATGATGCTACTGATAACACCTCTGCCTATTACAGCACCATTGCCTTGGTGATGAGTCGTGGTGACCGCATGGATTATGCCATCCAAAAGGCCACAGAACTTGGGGCAACCGCCATTCAACTGCTAAGCAGTCAGCATGGTGAGGTGCGCCTAAAAGCCAATCAAGTAGACAAAAAATTAAATCATTGGCAGCAAGTGGCGCTATCTGCTTGTGAGCAATGTGGCTTAAACCGGCCACCTTTGGTGCTGTCACCGTTATCCATTGAAGACTGGTTACAACAAAACGTTGGTGACTGTCACTCTAGCGTCAGCTACTTGCTAGATGATGATTATTATCAAACTTATTTCAATCTATCATCTCTTGCCCTTGTGCTAGCCGTGCCTAGCCAACAAGAGCAAGCTACCCTTAATGCCAATCAGTCCATCAAACAGCATTTAGCTGAATATCACAATAAAGCAGCACTGCCGCGCTTTGATTTATTGATCGGTGCTGAAGGCGGTTTATCTGACAATGAATATCAGCTGTCACGCCAAGCCAATTACTTACCTTGGCAGCTTGGCAATCGTGTGTTACGTACTGAGACCGCACCAGTTGTGGCCTTAGCGACTTTAATGACTATGGCAAATGATGCTAATGGCGATGTCTAATTACCCTCGCTAATGGATTGAGGCTTAATGGATTGAGTTGTCATGACGAGATAAGTTAGACAAGCCAAATAATTCAAATTTCACCAATAACACCGGTTATCGTTAGTAGATACCGGTTTAAATTTCCACTCTTACTAATCCTCAAATCAACCTTCAAATTACCCCTCAAATCACAGGCTAAAACCTTTAGTCGATAATACAAAATGTGTTAAACAACGCATTTTTTTGTATTTCAATATTTTATTTGTGACCCATAAGTCTTTGCAAACGCTTGTAAAATAACGGCCTAACTACTATCTTTTGTTGTGAAAAATGTTATCTATACCCCTTCTTTTATCTTCTTTTGTTTAGGGTAAGACGACATTTGATTAACGGTTCTGTTAAATCAGATGCAAGTACATGAGCGATAAGTCTATGAACAATAAGTCATTAGGGTGCTAATCCAAGACTTATAAAAGCTAATGCTTAACAGTGACAACACCTAATAACTAAAAGCAGGTCGTCACCACTTAAGACATGTAGCCTTAACATTACCCTCATAAAATTTGCATTTAAGTTGAATCCTATTCAGTCATTTCAGCCCATTTGCTTAAATAAAAATTGACTGTTTAAGCAGCAGATTTGGTATGAAACGGACAGATTTTTAGGCGGTTACATTAACCCACAACATATCTTAAGGATAGCCACATGCAGTATAAAACCCCTCTTCGTGACATGCAGTTTGTTTTACATGAGCTTTTAGACAGCACTACGCACTATCAAAGCTTACCTCAGTACGCAGAAGTTGAGCGTGACATTATTGACAGCTATATTGAAGCAGCTGCTACCTTTGCAGAAAATGAAATTGCCCCACTAAACCGTAGTGGTGACGAAGAAGGTTGTACGTTTAACAATGGTGAAGTGACCACGCCTAAAGGCTTTAAAGAAGCGTACAAACAATACTGCGAACTTGGCTTTGCAGCACTTGCTGCCGAAGAAGAGTTTGGCGGTCAAGGCATGCCATTCTCACTAGGTACTGTCGTAAACGAAATTATGGGCTCAGCCAACTGGTCATTCTCTATGTATCCAGGCCTATCACATGGTGCGATTGCTACTCTTGAGCACCATGGTACCGATGAGCAAAAAGCCATCTATTTAGAAAAAATGGTTACTGGTGAGTGGTCAGGTACCATGTGCTTAACCGAAGCCCATGCCGGTTCAGACTTAGGTATTATTCGTACTAAAGCTGAGCCAAATGACGACGGTACTTACAGCATCACTGGTCAAAAAATCTTCATATCAGCCGGTGAGCATGATATGACTGAGAACATCATTCATATCGTATTGGCTCGCCTACCTGGCGCGCCTGCTGGTACCAAAGGTATCTCATTATTCATCGTACCAAAAGTAAATGTAAACGCTGATGGTAGCCTAGGTGAGCGCAATGGCGTGACTTGTGGCTCAATCGAACACAAGATGGGTATTAAAGCCTCAGCCACTTGTGTGATGAACTTTGACGGTGCGACCGGCTACCTAATTGGCCCAGAAAACCGTGGTCTAAACTGCATGTTCACTTTCATGAACGTTGCTCGTATCGGTACTGCAGTACAAGGTTTAACCGCATCAGAAGTGGCTTTCCAAGGCTCACTTGAGTACGCTAAAGAGCGTCTGGCCATGCGTTCACTATCCGGTGCTAAAGCGCCAGATAAAGTAGCCGATCCTATCATTGTTCACCCAGCGGTTCGCAACATGCTATTAACTGAAAAAGCATTTGCTGAAGGCGGTCGTGCGCTAGTGTATTACTTAGCCATGTTCGCTGACGTCGTTGCTAAAGGCACTGGTGAAGAACAGCAATACGCTGATCAAATGTTGTCATTATTAACCCCTATTGCCAAAGCCTTCTTAACAGAAACTGGTTATGAAGCAGCCAACCACGGTGTTCAAGTATACGGCGGCCATGGTTTCATCTCTGAGTGGGGTATGGAGCAAAACGTACGTGACACGCGTATCGCATGTCTATACGAAGGTACTACTGAAATTCAATCTTTAGACCTATTAGGCCGTAAAGTATTGGGCTCACAAGGCAAAATGTTGGCCAACTTCACTAAAGTTATCCATAAATTCTGCAAAGAGCATGAAGACGATGACTCAATGGGTGAATTTGTACGTCCATTAGCCAAATTAAATACCGAATGGGCTGACTTAACTGCACGTATTGGCATGCAAGCCACTCAAAATCCTGACTCAGTAGGCGCAGCTGCAGTAGACTACATGTACTTCAGCGGTTACGTAACCCTTGCTTACTTATGGGCTCGCATGGCGGCTGTTGCTAAGAAAGCATTGGCTGACGGTACCACTGAAACTGGCTTCTATGATGCCAAAATCAAAACTGCTCAATTCTACTACAGCAAACTATTACCACGTACCCGCACTTACTTAGCGCGTATTGATTCGGGTGCTGAGCCATACATGAGCATGGATGTTGATCAATTTGCATTCTAAGCCACACTATTCGATGCTATAGAATTAACGCAATAAGTGCTACCATTAGGTGGTGCTTATTGCGTCGCAACTCACTGTATAGCAACCCATTGATTCGTTACTCATTCTAATAATTTAAAAGGAATAACCATGGCAATTTACAATCCACCACTTGATGAAATGCGCTTCATGCTGAACGACGTTTTTGACGTTGAAAAGTTCTGGCAAGCCAATGAAAATCTAGCCCATGTTGATATGGATACCGTCAATATGGTACTTGAAGAGATGGCAAAACTATCTAAGAACGTATTATTGCCATTAAACTGCTCTGGTGATGAAGAAGGCGCAACCTACCATGGTGATGGCGTAGTAACTACACCTGCCGGCTTTAAAGATGCGTTCAAACAGTACGCAGAAGCAGGTTGGATTGGTCTAGGTGGTGATCCTGAATACGGCGGTCAAGGTTTCCCAAAAATGGTCACCATGCTAACCGAAGAAATGGTATTCACTACCAACCAAGCTTTCGCGCTATACCCTAACCTAACTGTTGGTGCGACGCTTTGTTTATTAGCTTCTGCGTCTGAAGAGCAAAAACAAACCTATCTTGAAAAAATGTACAGCGGTGAATGGGCAGGTACCATGTGCTTGACCGAGCCACATGCAGGTACTGACTTAGGTATTATCAAAACCAAAGCCGAACCACAAGATGACGGCAGCTACCTTATCTCAGGTACTAAAATCTTTATTACTGGCGGTGAGCATGACCTAGCCGACAACATCGTACACTTAGTATTGGCGAAAACACCAAATGCACCAGCGGGTTCAAAAGGCATCTCACTATTCCTAGTACCTAAGTTTATGGTTAATGAAGATGGTAGCCTAGGCGAGCGTAACACGTTAGCAGCCGGCTCTATCGAACACAAAATGGGTATCAAAGGCTCAGCAACTTGTGTGATGAACTTTGATAACGCTAAAGGCTGGATGGTTGGTGAAGAAAACACCGGTCTGGCTTCTATGTTCGTCATGATGAACTATGAGCGTGTGACTATGGGTCTACAAGGCCTAGGTGGTACTGAGCTTGCGTATCAAAATGCCGCCGCTTATGCCCTAGACCGTACTCAAGGCCGTAGCGACCTAGGTGTTCAAAATCCTGATAAAGCAGCTGACAGCATCATCCATCACGCTGATGTGCGCCGCATGCTATTGAACGCGCGTGCTAACGCTGAAGCATCACGTTGTTTCGCTATGTACGTTGCTAAGCAATTAGATGAGTCTAAGTTCAGTATTGATGAGGACAATGCTAAAGCAGCTGCTGCGCATGTTGCTCTATTAACACCAATCGCAAAAGCTTTCTTAACCGACAAAGCGTTTGAAGCAGCGGTAGACAGCCAGCAAGTATTCGGCGGTCATGGCTATATCCGTGAATGGGGTATGGAACAGATCGTTCGTGACACGCGTATTTCTCAGATTTATGAAGGCGCTAACGGTATTCAGGCCCTTGACTTGTTAGGTCGTAAAATCGCTCGTAACCAAGGCAAATACTTAGAAAGCTTCCTAGCTGAAATCCGTGAGTTTGTGGCCAACATGAAAGCAGACCACGAAATCAAGCAGGCTACTTTAGATGCAGCTAGCGTGATCGAAGAACTAACCACAACTGTATTAACCAACATCAGCACTCGTAAGACTGAAATCAACGGCTGTGCAGTGGATTACTTACACGCGATGGGCTACCTATGCTATGCGTTCATGTTTGCGATGATGGTTGAAGCGGCACACGACAAAGAAGGCGAGTTCTATGCTAATAAGCTAAAACTAGCCACTTACTTCGTTGGCCGTATCTTACCACGCATCAAAGCACACGCTGATATGGTAAGAACCGGTAGTGAGCCTATGATGGACTTTGATATTTCGTACTTTGAACAAAATATCAGCTAAATGATTTAACAATATCGCTTATAATAGTCTGATAACGTTACAAAAAGACAGCTCATTGAGCTGTCTTTTTTGTCAAAATAAGAGGTTATTTATCAGGTGTATATGGTATCTGATGACCGTTATGCCTGCTCATTAATGATGTAATAAATTATTATAAATTCACAAAAAATTTAAAACGGTTATATAATTAGCATCAAAACGATTGAGTTTTTTAAAGATTTGACTAACGTCTATTAATTTAATCAATTAAGGGTGTATAAGTGGCAGAATTAAAAGATATTTTGCAAAAAATAAATGCACTAGGTGACACTCCTGAGCCATTTTTATTAAAGAAGCTGATTGACACCCTGCGGGTATCAGAGACTGAATTTAAAAGAAATCCAGACTGCACCAATGAACAGTTACGTAATCTAAATGCCCTACTTCGCCAGCACCCTGAGTATGCTAACGGCTTAGCTATTTTCATCCTGACCCTGTTGAACAAGTATCACCGTATGTCGTTATATACCGATACCGGTATCTTGTCGGATCATAGCTTCTCAAGCAGCTTAATGCGCTTAGTGGGACACCGCTTTGTGCCATTATTACCAGAGGATAACTCTATCGTAGAGCTGGTCGCTTATCTGTTTGATGGCAAACATGATGAAGATTGGCTAGCCAGTATTGATTTAAGCTTGTGGCATGAGTTAATTGAGCTGCTGATGGTTGATGATGCCCACTCAAATCTAGTCGCCACTGCCAAAAACAACATTCTAAATGCGATGGTAATCTTGTCCTATCGGGTCAGCGGCATCGGCTTACATCCTGACTTGATGAAGTCCTACCCTCAAATGCTCGACTATTCAGCCGCCTTCGTTGCACAGAACCAAGAAGCGGTACTGTTTGCCAATGAATACCGTGAGATGCATCAGCTAGACAGCTTTGCGGATGTCATACCCAAACAAGCCACCGACCTTGCGCCACTGTTTGTGATGCTCGAGCAATGTGACAATATCGTCAATATTGTGCGCAAGCGTATTTATAAAACTGGTATCTCAATTCGCTTAACCAATATGCTACTGCGCTTAGAGCAAAGTCTAAAGCGGATGCATATCCTTGGCTACTTACTCGGTGACGATTCTAAAAAACGTGATAAGGCGGTGATTGAGCTGACTCAAGCCATTATCGTCAGTGTAAAAAGACGCTATAGTATTGGCTATTTGATTAACAACAATACCAAGCTGTTATCGCGCAAGATTACTGAGAACTCAGGGCGTGTCGGTGAGCATTATATTAGTACCGATAAGTCGGGCTATATCAAAATGTTTAAGATGGCCGCAGTCGGTGGCTTTGTGATTGCCTTTATGGCGACTATAAAAATCTTGTCCTACGACCTTGATCTTGCACCGATGAGCCGAGCCTTTGTTAATAGTATGATATACGGCTTAGGCTTTGTGTTTATTCATATTATTCACGGTACGGTTGCTACTAAGCAGCCTGCGATGACCGCCGCTGCCATTGCTTCTACCATCTCTGATAGCTCTGGTAAGAAGTCCCATCAGCTGGCTAAGCTCTCTGAGCTGATGGTTGATATCGTCCGTACCCAGTTTATTGCCATTATGGGTAACGTGATGATAGCGATGCCGCTTGCGCTATTAATCTCATTTTTGTGGTTGCAGCAGTTTGGTACTCCGATGATAGATACTGCACAAGCTGAGCATTTGCTGCATGATTTACATCCATTTCATTCATTAGCCCTGTTCCATGCCGCCATCGCTGGTGTGTACTTATTCTTGGCTGGTCTGATTGCTGGTTACTACGACAACTTGGCGTTATTTAATAATATTGGCGAGCGTATTGCCCGTCATAAGCTATTAGTCAAAATATTACCGGTACATTGGCCAGAGCGCTTAGGATTGTTTATTGAGAATAACCTAGGCGCCATCATGGGTAACTTCTTATTTGGTGTGTTCCTAGGCAGTACCGCAACCGTTGGCTTCTTATTTGGTATGCCGCTTGATATCCGCCATATCGCGTTTGCCTCTGCTAACTTTGCACATGGCGTGTTTAATATTCCAGGAGATGATTTGACGCTTGGCGTTATCATGATTTCTCTGCTGGGTGTGGCATTAATTGGTATCATCAACTTAATGGTGAGCTTCTTCTTAGCGATGACCGTGGCGCTACGTTCAAAAGGGGTACAAATACCTGAGTGGAAAACCATCAGCAAACTGATGACCACCCACTTAGTCACTCAGCCAAGAGACTTTATCCTACCCCGTCCTGAGCCGATGCATTATGCAGAAATCGACAGCGATGGGCACATGATTCATGAAGAAAGCAGCAAGTCTCAAAAGCACAAACTGTTCCCCAAACATTTTGCGGTGCGTCGTCTGGCTAACATTAAGGTATCCGCCGAAACGGTTGCTGCTGATCATAAGGCAACAGATACCAAAGACAACACTGCGACTAAGCCTAATCAGCAGCAAGAGTTAAAAGAGAAACTCAAAGACAAACAGCAGTCAAACTCTAAGCCAAAAAGCAATTTGCCTGCTACTTTAGAGACCGATGATTATGCGGTAGCCTTAAGTCATCTAAAGTATGATTATGTCGATGAAAAATATCATGCCATGAGCTCAAACCATGAGTCAGGCAGTGACAATAAAACTACTGATGAAGTTGACTGCGCTAAAGCAGAGACTGCTAAAGATAAGAAAACCAAAAATGCTAAAAAACCGTTACCAAAACCCAAAAATCCACCTAAGCTTCCTGAATAGTATGGTTAATAATTATTCTTATAAGACGACCAAGTAATCTTAAAAAGAGCCTATAACGACTCATTAATAACCATTAAACCATAGGAGTTAGTCATGTCTAGATTACAAGATAAAGTCATTATCATTACCGGTGCCGCCCAAGGTATGGGCGAGAGCCACGCCCGCTTATGTTTACAGCACGGTGCTAAAGTGGTGTTAACCGATATTAATGCAGAAAAAGGCGCTGCGCTAGCCGCTGAGCTGGGTGACAATGCTTTATTTATCAAACATGACGTGACTAATGAGCAAGATTGGCAACAGGTGATTGAACAAACTGAAGCCCACTTTGGCCCCATCAATGTTTTGGTTAATAATGCCGGCATCACCATGGCCAAATCGATGCTAGAGACCTCACTTGAAGACTATCGCCGCATTTTAGAGATCAATCAGGTGTCTGTATTCTTGGGCATGAAGGCGGTGGTGCCTTCAATGAAAAAGACCGAAAATGGATCTATTATCAACATCTCATCTATTAATGGTCTGGTCGGTGGCGCCATTGGTTATACCGATTCTAAATTTGCGGTCAGAGGCATGACCAAGGCCGCCGCTATTGAGCTGGCCAACTATGGCATTCGTGTTAACTCTGTCCATCCTGGCGTTATTGCTACCCCTATGATTATGCAGGGCGATACCAAAGATGCGGTTGAGCAGTTCGCGAAAAGCATTCCTTTAAAGCGAGTTGCTCAGCCAGAAGAAGTCAGCGGCATGGTGCTATTTTTAGCATCAGATGATTCAACTTATTCAACCGGTTCTGAGTTTGTGGTAGATGGCGGCTTAACTGCTCAGTAGCCTACCAGCCTAGCACTTAGCCTGCCAACCAACTTTACAAACCCTTATTAAATGAAATAAAAAAAAGCCAGTGATGACAACTCACTGGCTTTTTTGTTTATTCGATAAAACAGAAATAAAGCACGCTAAACTTAATCAAGACTGGCCGGAATAGCTGCAGATATTATTTTGGACATTTGTCAGAAGTGGTAAATACTTTGCCGTCACTGAGGCGATAAGCCAGCAAACTATTACCCCACACACAGCCTGCATCAAGTGCACGTGCATGTGGCAAATCAATCTCTGCTTTTAATGCCGCCCAATGACCAAATAAAATCTTGTGCTTACGCTCAACTTCCCAATCAAACCAAGGTGAGAAATCTTTAGGCATTTCGTCAGACAAGCTTGACTTAAAGCTAAGCTCTAATGTGCCGTCTTGTTTACATAAGCGCATGCGCGTTAAATAATTGGTAATCGCACGAATCCGTGTAAAGCCATGTAGACTCTCTGACCACTCATCGGCATCATTACTATACAGGTGCGGCAATACCCTATCTAACTGCTTAAGACTGCTTGAAAGTTGCACTTCTACTTCACGAGCATAACCTTTAGCCTGTTTAACACTCCAATGCGGCGGAATTCCTGCGTGTACCATCACCGTATCTTTATTAGGCATCAATAATAATGGCTGCTTACGTAACCAGTCCATCAGCTCAGTGCAGTCTTCTGCTTCAAAGATGGGACGGGTTTTGTCTTTGTCCTTTAAAGGTGCAAAACCACGCCATACCGCAATCAAATTAATATCATGATTACCCAATACGGTTTGCGCAGCGCCCTGCTCACACAACTGCTTAACATGACGTAAAGTAGCCAATGAATCCTCACCGCGCGCCACAATATCCCCGACAAACCAAATCTTATCTTGATTAGGATCAAATTGTATTTTGTCTAAGAGATCAACAAAAGCAGCGTAGCATCCTTGCAGGTCCCCGATTACATACTCGGCACGATAAGTCATATAATTACTCTAGTCTCATATTATTTTAGTTAAAAATACCTTGTAAACATTACTTTAGGGTATATCATCCGCAATACTGATATCAAATTCCAATCAGTATTATGTTTAATAACTTTAATTATTAACAGCTCTAATTACCCAATACTTAAGTGACTGGGACATTAAAACAACTGCTTATTTTACAGCTGATAAATAGATACAGATACAACTCATTTATTCTGATTGATTATCTTCTTCAGCTTGCTGTTGTTGCTTGATATTCACCACATTGCTTAATGCCACAAAGTCTTTTACATCCAACGTCTCTGGACGCGCACTTGATGATATGCCAATGCTTTCAAAATCGGCATCAGTTAAGGTTGGCATTAATGAAGATTGTTTGAAAATGGCACGCAAGGTTTTGCGGCGATGGTTGAAGGTCTCACGTACTACCAAGGCAAACAGTTTCTCATCTTCAGCGACCACAGGTTTTTGTTGATGCGGACGTAAGCGAAACACAGCACTGGTTACTTTTGGCGGCGGATTGAACGCACCTCTAGGTACAGTTAATAAATACTCAGTTTCGCAGAAGTACTGCATGATGACTGACAAGCGACCATAAATCTTGCTGCCCACTTCTGCGGTGATACGCTCAACCACTTCTTTTTGCAGCATAAAGTGCATATCTTCAATGATATCTGCGTAGTCAAGCAGCGTAAATAATAATGGCGTAGAAATATTGTATGGCAGGTTGCCCACAATACGCAGCTTCTTGCCAGCCGTGCTTTGTTCAGCATCTGGCTGTTGATACAGGCTGGAATAATCAAAATGCATCGCATTGGTATTGATAATATTAAAGTTAGGATGACTGTTGGCGCCAATTCTAATACGTAAGCTACTTGCCAAATCTCGATCCAGCTCAATCACTGTCATGGCATCTACTTGCTCAAGTAACGGCTCAGTCAAGGCGCCCATACCTGGACCAATTTCGACCAGATTGTCGTCTTTATTGAGACCAATACTGTCTACAATTTGAGAGATAACACTGGCGTCATGCAAAAAGTTTTGACCAAAACGTTTACGTGGTTGATGTTTGGCTGCTTTTTGTAAGGTGCCATGCAAAGGATGTTTGCTAGAATTTGATTGTGTCATAAGGTCTTAATTATCAATTATAAAAGGATTTAGTTTAGCATAATTAGCCCGCAATCAGGCCGGCAGATGTATAAATTTAACGCAAATCAGGCACGGTTGCATTGGCCATATCAGATGCCATAGTCAATGCCTGCCACAGGCTATGGCTATTTGCGACTTGCTTGATATCATCGACTTGGCCATTTTGATTGGCTTCTGGCTTAACCGGATGACCGGCCAAATCAAGCGCGGTACCATGATCGACTGAGGTACGAATGTAAGGCAGACCCAAGGTCAAATTAACCGTATCGCCAAAGCCATGTGATTTTAATACCGGCAAGCCCTGGTCATGATACATGGCAAGCACCGCATCACACTGCTGCAAATGTCTGGGCGTAAATAAGGTATCAGCAGGCATCGCTAATGACAAATCCATGCCTTGTTGCTGAAACTCACGCAGTACTGGATTGATAATATCAATCTCTTCTGTACCCAAATGACCATCTTCTCCAGCGTGTGGATTTAATCCACAAACCAATACTTTAGGCTGAGATAAGCCAAATTTTTGTTTTAAATCGGCCATTAAAATTTGTATGGTTTTTTGTAGGTTTTCAGTAGTAATAGCCGCTGCTACCTGACTTAATGGTAAGTGAGTAGTGACTAAAGCCACTTTCATGGCGGCATTGGCCAACATCATCACCACTTTGTCGCAGCCACTTTGTTGCATAAAGAATTCAGTATGCCCAGTAAACATACTGCCATCAGCCAGCGTAATACCCGCATCTATCAGAACCGACTTTTGCAGTGGCCCTGTCACGATTGCAGCAGCAGACCCTGATATCGCCAATTGGTGCGCCAGTTTTAATTGGTTAATCACCATCTGCGCATTTTGTACATTTAACTGACCCGCTGTCACTTGTGCTGCACAAGGTACATCAATCATATAAAAGCGTGGCGCAGCATTATCTGACTCGTGTGTAGCCAGTTGCTCACTGATATCCTGTTCACTATCAATACGCTGCCATAGGTTGGGATACTGCTCAAATATCTGCTCGCCATAGATGGCCTGTGCACGCTGCTTTAGCACAGTCTCATCGGCCAACACAATAACTGGATGCTCTAACGCTTGCAGCTTACCCTGCACCGCCAGTTGTAGCACAATATCCATCCCTATGCCGGCAGGTTCACCGGTGGTGACTACTAATGGCTTTTTCGATGGTGTGATGCTCATCTTATTATTTGGCGCATTGCGCTTATGCTTATGATTATTTGCTGTATTGGTCATCTAAGTTGCCTTTTATAGCTATATTTTTATCTTAATTTGGGGTTTCTTTTGATTTGATTGATTTACTTTATATAACGGAGTCTGTTTATTTAACAGAGTCTATTTATTTAAATGAAACTGTTTATTTAATACATTCGCTTTATTTAACTGATATGCTTAATTAACGTAAGTAAAACGGATGGTTAAACGGGTGCACTTATATATGAGTACGTAGGACAATGCCGTTTTAGTTATTTGGGCTTTATGCTACACTTATCAGTTCCCTATAAAATGCGTCATGCTTTAATTTTTCACTTGTTTTATTGCTGCATGCCGCCACTTTATCATAAACAATAACACAATCGATATCACTGCAAGATAAGTCTGATTGTTGTGACCAAACAAGCCACTATACTATTAGCAGAAATGACAACCGTTAGGGCCAAATTAAAGCCTATAAATGACAAACGTATTAATCGCTCCAATATGACATGACGTTTGAATGCAAATAGCTAAAACTCATTAAATCTATTAACCTAACACCATAGCACCATCCCTTTTTTCCACAGGTTCTACTGGTGATTGAATACTATTAATCATATCACTGATATTAAACCTAGCTCTTTAAACCCAACAGATTAAACCGAATACGTTAAAGTAAATACATTAAAGCAAATACAGCGGCACCCATTAACAGCCCCATTAGTTATCCAATTTAAAAAGACAAGTACCCTATGGCAGACAGCAACAAAAAAAGTGACAAAAAAGACAATAATGATGCAGGCTTAACCGACTTACTCAGCCAGCAGCCGCCGCATAATATCGACATCGAAAAAGCACTGATCGCCTCGCTAATGAGTATCGAAGAGTCTTTTGAGAAGGTGTCTGATATCGTCTCTCAAGATGATTTTTATGCCGGACGTCATCAGCATATCTTTGCGGCGATTTCACATCTAGCGATGGTTGGCGAACCGTATGATACGGTGATGGTGCATGACTGGCTAAGCTCGCAAAAGCTGCTAAAACAAGCCGGAGGTGAAAGCTATCTTGCCGATATCCTGACTCAAAGCCCGGGTACCTTATTTAACCTGACCGCCTACGCTCAGCGTGTGCGTGAGCTGTCGACATTGCGTCAGTTAATTACCACGGGTAATGAAATGCTAGCGCTCGCTTATGATCCAAGAGAGCGTGGCGTCAGTGAAATTCTAGATACTGTTGAGTCTAAGATTTTCGCTATTAACGAGCAGCATAACAAGCGTGCTGAGCAACGTGGACCGGCGGATATCAACTCGGTATTGGCCAATGTTATCGAGCAAATCGATGAGTTAAAGAACAACCCAGATGGCATGATTGGTCTGCAAACCCCTTTCACTGAGCTCAATAATAAAACTCAAGGCTTGCAAGCGGGTGATTTGATTATTGTCGCCGCCCGTCCTTCTATGGGTAAGACCACTTTTGCGATGAACTTAGCTGAAGGTGTGTTATTCCATGAAAACCTGCCAGTAGTGGTGTTCTCAATGGAGATGCCCGCAGAATCAATCGTGATGCGTCTGCTCTCTTCTTGGGGCCAAATTAACCAAACCAATTTGCGCTCAGGTCAAATGAATGAAGATGAGTGGGCACGTATGATGAACGCTGTGACCCACTTGCAAGAAAAGCACTTATATATTGATGACAGTACTGCCTTACCGCCTTCAGAGCTGCGCTCACGTTGTCGCCGTATCGCCAAAAACCATGATGGACGCTTGGGCTTAATCGTAGTCGACTATTTGCAGCTGATGAAAGTACCCAGCTTAAGTGGTAACCGTGTGGAAGAGATTTCTGAGATTTCACGTAGTTTGAAAGCCTTGGCTCGTGAATTGAACTGCCCAGTGATCGCTCTATCTCAGCTTAACCGTAGTCTGGAAAACCGTCCCAACAAACGCCCCATCATGTCTGACTTACGTGAGTCAGGTGCGATTGAGCAGGATGCGGATTTGATTACTTTTATTTATCGTGATGAGGTTTATAACGAAAACTCTGATCTAAAAGGCGTTGCTGAGATTATCATTGGTAAGCAGCGTAACGGTCCAATTGGTACTGTGCGCCTAGCATTCGAAGGTCAATACACGCGCTTTATTAACCTAACACCAGATCACTTCATGGCCGATGCTGCCTTTGAAGCGGATGAATAATGATATGAATCTAATTAATAACCTTAAGCTGATTGATAAAAAGCTAGCTAACTTAATAAAAAATAGCTGAAAAACTAGCAAGTTAGTGTTTAAAATAACGCTAACCCTTTATAATTAAAAAACTTATTTATTGTTGTACCTTTATTATTTTTTATTGTACTTCTTCGGCCTGTTTTGATACCAAACTTAATGTACACATATCGTCTGTACACCCCTAGTCATAGTGTTATAAAACAGTTAAGTTGTACCCTTGCCACGTCTAATTTGGTCGTATTCGCACTTGGTTACCCTGTATTTTGACAGCTTTATATGACGTTGACTGTATTAAGTGGCGTATCTTAAAACAGGCTTTTTTTGTGACAGACCAATCCCCAACAGAGAGTTAAAATCCCGTCATGTATCAGTTTTTGAATGATTATAGCGAAAGCGCCCATCCCGACATCATCGCCGCCTTACAAGATAGCCACCTACAACAACATAAAGGCTATGGCTACGATGAGTTCTCAGCCAAAGTCCGCAATACTGTTCAGCAGCAACTTGGCAACTCAGATATTGCCATTCATTTTGGCATTACTGGTACTCAAGCCAATTTAGTCTGTATCGATGCTATGCTCGACTCCATCGATGGTATTATCGCCTGTGACACAGGACATATCGCTGTTAATGAAGCAGGCGCAATTGAAGCGACCGGTCACAAAGTGATTTTAGCGCCATCAACCAATGGAAAGCTCACCATTGAAGCGTTACGTAAAGTTCGCATGCGTCACAGCTTCGCCCCTCATGTGGTGCGTACCAAAGCGGTCTACATCTCTAATACCACTGAGCTTGGTACTGTGTATAGCTATGAAGAGTTAAAGGCTATCTCTGAGTTTTGCCGCGAACATGACATGTATTTATTTATGGATGGTGCACGTTTAGGCGCTGCCATCGCCAGCTATCATGACAATCCAGACCAGCGTAATGTCACTTTGGCCGACTTTGTAGAATTAACCGATATCTTTTGGTTTGGCGGAACAAAGATGGGCGCCATGTTCGGTGAAATCTTAATCATTCCTAACGAGCAGATTGCCGAAGACTTTAATATTTATCTCAAGCAGCATGGCGGCTTATTGGCAAAAGGTTATTTGCTAGCGCTACAGTTTGATGTGTTATTAAAAGATGATAAATATCTTGAGCTGTGTCGTCACGCCAATACGATGGCTGCTCAGCTATCGCAAGGTATAGTTGACTGCGGCTTAGAGCTGTTTGTACCGACCCAAAGTAATCAAGTATTTGCTAAAATGCCCAACACCTTGATCACCCACTTAAAGACTGAGTTTGACTTCTATGAATGGGAAGCCGTAGACGATGAGTATAGTATCGTCCGCTTGGTCACCTCGTGGGCAACCCTACCCGATCAAGTGGTAAAATTCTTAACCATGCTTAAACAGCAGACAATGAGCTAGACCTTTATTTCAACCTATCAGTTATTTACAATTTAAAGCGTTATTTATAATATAAACAGCCACTTAAATATAAACCGTTCTAGCACTTATATTTTATTAATCGCAGGATATCGATTATGACCCAGTCTCAGTCTCTCGTTTTGTATAGCGTTGAAAATAATATTGCTACCATTACGCTAAATGATCCAAAAAGCCTAAATGCTTTTAGCACGCCTTTAAAAAACAGCGTAATGGAAGTGTTAAATAAAGCCGAAGCTGATGATGAGGTACGTGTCATTATCCTGCAAGGTGCTGGCGGCAACTTCTCAAGTGGCGGCGATATCAAAGAAATGCTGTCTAACGGCATGGACAAAGACAGCTTATCAAATACCTTAAAAGGCATGGTTGAAGGCGCTGGTGAAGTTAGCTTAAAGCTGCGCAAAGTGCACAAACCTATCATCGCAAAACTTGAAGGCGCCGTTGCCGGTGCTGGCATGAACTTAGCCTTGACCTGCGACTTCCGTGTAAGCAGCGACACCGCTAAATTCTTACAAGCCTTTGTACACATCGGCTTAGTACCTGATGCAGGCGGCGTATATTTGTTAAACCATCTGATTGGACCGGCTAAGACCACTGAGCTTATTATGCTAGGTGAGAAGATATCTGCACAGGATATGGATGACTTAAACCTACTTAATCAAGTGGTTAGTGCTGACGAGTTAGATGATGCGGTAATGACATTGGCCACTCGCTTGGCTTCCCTGCCCGCCACTGCTTTGGCAACCATGAAGCATATGCTGAATACCCATGCCTACTCTGGTCTTAATGAGGCGTTAGACATGGAAGTATTACAGCAAGCTCGCTTGGCCAAAACCGATGACTTTATCGAAGGCATCACGGCTTTCGTTGAAAAACGTAAGCCGGTTTACAATAAGTAGCGCTTACTTCAAATATCCATTTTAATTCATACGATACAGACAATAAAAGCTCCTTTATTATAAAGGGGCTTTTGTTATCGTCACAAATCACTGGTTAAAGCATGGAAATAATGGTTAAGGTATAAATAACAATTACTTAGACTACTGCTGATTAGACAGTGGAAAAATCTTATCAAATATCAAAGTAAATACAAAAGTATAAGCTAAGAAAAATAGCAACAAACCTATTATCGTCATAAACGCTTCATATACCCCAACGTCATACCAAATCATATAAAGCGGTAGGCAAACTAAAATCAGCCCACCCTCAAAACCGACCGCATGTATACTGCGAACCAACAGCGTACGCTCTTGGTTTTGACGCCGACGCTCCCACGCCTCAAATGCTGTGTTATAGATAAAATTCCAAATCACAGCGGCCAGCGACACCATCACCGCCACCGGTAATGATTCCATCGTCTCACCGCCATTAATCCACATTAAAATATACGTGGACAAAATAATAGCGACTACTTCAAAGACTATCACATACACTAAGCGACGCTTGAGCGGGGATAAATAAATCAAAGCCCTCTCCATAAAATTAAAGACACTACATCAAACTAAAAATGATAACTCTATTGTGAAATCATAAAAATACAACTCAGTAGTTCTCTTTTTAATAGAGCATTATGATTGTGATTATGACTGATTGGGTAATGCAAAAATTTTGTCAAATATCAGGGTAAACACAAAGGTATAAACTAAGAAAAACAACAGCAATGCTGCCTCCATCATAAACGCTTGATACAGGCCAACCTTGTACCAAATCATATATAGCGGTAAGCAAATTAAGATTAATCCGCCCTCGAAGCCTATTGCATGCATGCTACGAATTAAAAACGTGCGCTCGTGATTTTGGCGTCGTCTCTCCCACGCTTCAAACCCAGTATTAAATATAAAATTCCATATCACTGCCGTCACCGACACCATCACTGCAACCGGTAATGACTCCACTGCCTCACTATTGCTTAGCCACATTAAGATATAGGTCGACATGATGATGGCAATAATCTCAAAGACAGTCACATAGACTAAGCGACGTTTTATTGGGGATAAATGGATCAAGATACTCTCCTGGTTCTTTATCTTCTGCTATTAAATTAAGCAACCATTCTACTGAGTTATTTTATTAATCTTGCCTAGTATAGGTTTTAAATAGGTATAGTAATAAAGCGGCAATATAGGTTAATCTATTAATATATTTTAGAAAACCTTATTAACTAAGCCGATGGTTTATTATGACCGTCAGCCATTGTATTGGGGAGCTCGTAAAATGAGTCTTAACATCAATGAGTCTAAGAGAATAAACTATTTTCTGTATACGGCTATATTGGTTGGTATTATTGCTGCTATTGCAGTCTGGAAACCAACCGTGTTAACCGGTGTTATTATTGCAGCCAGTAACTTTTTCTATCAAGCATTTGATTGGTTAATAATGTGGCTGCCTTTATTGGCATTAATTGTTTGCCTAACAGTCGCCTTCTCACGTTATGGTAATATTCGCCTCGGAGGTAAAGAAGCCAAACCCGAATACTCCTTTTTAACATGGATGAACATGCTTTTTACCGCTGGCATCGGGGTTGGTATCGTCTTTTACGGACCTATCGAAGGCTTATGGCACTACTATCAATCCTCTATCGGCGTTAAAGATACCAGCCTAGCCACATATGAACAGGTTGGCAACGCGATGAGCCTAGCACTGCACGTTTGGGGCTTGCCGGCATGGGCATTATATACATTAGCCGGCATTGTTATGGCTTATTTTGCATATCAGCATAAGATGGAGTTCAGCCCTGCCGCTCCCTTGCAAAAAGCCTTTCCCAAAAAGCGTTGGGTGAAACCAGTTGGTATCATTATTACAGCTTTAGCGATTATATCAATTGCTTTATCTGTTTCCTCATCAGTAGCAATGGCAACAGGACAAATAGGTTCAGGCTTAGAGATTATCACTGGTATTTCTTTTGCTTCATTAGGCTGGAAAACCATTATATTAATCGTTATTACGGCTTTATATACATTAGGAGCCATTTTACCAATTGCTAAAGGTATGACCTTTTTGGGTAATATGACCGTTTATTTATCATTAGCCTTACTTACCTTTGTTTTTGTAGTTGGACCAAGTCATTATTTTCTAAGTACGATGGTCGTCGCTGTTGGCAATATAGCGACACAAACCATACCGCATTCATTTGAATTGTATTTATTTGAACCACGTGATTGGATTGTATGGTATCCCATGGCTTATTGGGTGTGGTGGGTCACTTGGGCACCTTTTGTTGGTGTGTTTTTAGCAAAGATTTCTTATGGTAGGACAGTTCGCCAGTTTGTACTTGCTAGCATCCTTGTTCCAACTGGATTTATCGTTATATGGTTTTCCGTTTTCTCAGGTTTTAGCCTACTCGATACCATTGAAGGTAGCGGTAAATTAGCCGAAATTGCTAATAAAGGCGATTATGAAGGCACCTTCTACTATCTTCTAGAGATGCTACCTGGCTCTGCCGTCACTAAAGTGGTGACCGTTATTTTATTCTTAGGATTTGTGGTCACTACTGTTACCAGTGCCGCCATTTCTTTAGGTATTATGACCAGTCATGATGGACGTACTGAAAGCCGTTATAAAGCGGTGGTCTGGAGTGTCTTGATTGCTTTAGTTGCTTATGCGGTTGTTGTTACCGGAAAAATAGAAGGCATTAAGGCTGTTGGATCTTTCGCTGGATTCCCTTTCGTCTTTTTAACTTACTTATGGATGGCTGCCTTAAGAAGACAGTTACGCCGTGATTATCCTACGGAGAAAAAAGAGCTATGAAACAAACCATGTATTTAAATCAGTCGTTAACGGATAATGTGATTGAAACCGTATTACTGGTATTAGCGCTTTTATTCTTAGTCTATGTCATTAAGATTGCATTTTTTGAACAAGATGATTGATGCTAAATAAACCTTCATTAATTCCTTCAATTCAAGAGCTAGATTTATAAGAACAGATTTTAATTATAAACTGGTTCAACAATAATACGAATTGAGTCATCATAAAAAGACCCCGAATCTTTCGATACGGGGTCTTTTTTTAGCTAAAAATTAACGTTTAATGGGTCAACTTATGACAGTTGTGCCACGTTAATTTTATCTGCTTCTTCAGTGTACTCTTCCATACGGTCGAAGTTCATGTAACGATATACTTCGTCACCCATGCTGTTTAGCATGCCAGCGTATTGCTGATATTCTTCGTTAGTAGGTAGTTTACCAAGTACCGCAGCAACCGCAGCAAGCTCAGCTGATGCTAGGTATACGTTAGCACCTTGACCTAGACGGTTCGGGAAGTTACGAGTAGAAGTAGATACTGCAGTAGAGCCTGGAGCAATACGTGCTTGGTTACCCATACATAGTGAACAACCTGGCATTTCAGTACGTGCGCCGGCTTGTGCGTAAGTATTGTAGTAACCTTCTTCCATCAATAGGCGTGCATCCATCTTAGTTGGTGGTGCAATCCATAGACGAGTTTTCAAGCTACCTGCAGGTACTTCTTGTAATAGTTTACCAGCGGCACGGAAGTGACCGATGTTAGTCATACAAGAACCGATGAATACTTCGTCAATCTTGTCGCCAGCAACGTCAGATAGTGTCTTAGCATCATCTGGATCGTTCGGGCAGCAAAGTACTGGCTCTTTGATTTGGCTCATATCGATAGTCATATCGATTGCGTATTCTGCATCTTCGTCAGCACGCATTAAGCTTGGGCTCTTCAACCACTCTTGCATAGCTTCGATACGACGGCTTAGCGTACGCGCATCGCCATAACCTTCAGAGATCATCCACTTAAGTAGTGTGATGTTAGAGTTTAAGTACTCAGTGACTGACTCTTCAGATAGAGTGATGGTACAACCAGCAGCACTACGCTCAGCTGATGCGTCAGATAATTCGAACGCCTGCTCAACGGTTAAGTCTTCTAGACCTTCGATCTCTAAGATACGGCCGTTAAACTCGTTGATTTTACCTTTCTTATCAACAGTTAAGTAACCTTCTTTGATCGCTTGTAATGGGATAGCGTGTACTAGGTCACGTAGAGTGATACCAGGCTGACGCTCACCAACGAAACGAACACGTACAGATTCAGGCATATCTAGTGGCATAACACCAGTCGCTGCTGCGAACGCAACCAGACCAGAACCTGCTGGGAATGAGATACCCATTGGGAAACGAGTATGCGAGTCACCACCAGTACCAACAGTATCTGGAAGAAGCATACGGTTCAACCATGAGTGAATGATACCGTCACCTGGACGTAAGCTAACACCGCCACGGTTCATGATGAAGTCAGGTAGTGTGTGCTGAGTTTCAACGTCAACTGGCTTTGGATAAGCGGCTGTGTGACAGAAAGACTGCATAACTAGGTCTGCTTGGAAACCTAAGCAAGCTAAGTCTTTTAGTTCGTCACGAGTCATAGGACCAGTGGTATCTTGCGAACCAACAGTGGTCATCTTAGGCTCACAGTACATACCTGGACGTACGCCTTCCATACCACATGCTTTACCAACCATCTTCTGAGCTAAAGTAAAGCCTTTGTCTGAAGATTCTGGTTGTTCTGGCTTAGCGAATACGTCTGAATGCTCAAGACCCATGTACTCACGAGCACGGTTAGTTAATGCACGGCCAACGATTAATGGGATACGACCGCCAGCACGAACTTCGTCAAGTAGCGTGTTTGAGTTTAGCTCAAAAGTTGACAGAACTTCGTCTGAATCATGCTTAGTGATTTTGCCATCATGTGGGTAGATATCAAATACATCACCCATGTCGATGTTATCAACAGCAACGTTTTCGATAGGTAATGCGCCTGAGTCTTCCATAGTGTTGTAGAAGATAGGTGCAATTTTACCACCTAGTACAAGACCGCCAGCACGTTTGTTTGGTACGTTAGGGATATCATCGCCCATTAACCAAAGTACTGAGTTAGTCGCTGATTTACGGCTTGAGCCCGTACCAACAACATCACCAACGTATGCTAATGGATGGCCTTTTTCTTTAAGCTCATCAATTAGCTTCATTGGACCACGTACACCCTCTTCGTCAGCTTGGATGCCGTCACGAGAGTTTTTGTGCATCGCTAATGAATGTAGTGGAATGTCTGGGCGGCTCCACGCATCCTGTGCTGGTGATAGGTCGTCAGTGTTGGTTTCGCCAGTCACTTTGAACGCAGTGTAAGTCATCTTTTTAGGTACTTCTGGGCGGTTTAAGAACCACTCAGCGTCTGCCCAAGACTGGATAACTTCTTTTGCTTTCTCGTTACCCGCTTCAGCTTTTTCAGTGACGTCGTTGAACGCATCAAATACAAGCAATGTTCTCTTAAGAGCAGTCGCTGCGTTTTCAGCAACTTCAGCATCATCTAGTGCTTCAACTAGAGGTAATACGTTATAACCACCTTGCATAGTACCTAAGATATCAACAGCTTTTTTCTTGTCGATAAGTGGTGAGGTTGCTTCACCTTTTACGATAGCGGCTAAGAACGCTGCTTTAACATAAGCGGCTTGGTCAACACCTGCTGGTACACGGTTAACCAACAAGTCCATTAAAAACTCTTCTTCACCTGCTGGTGGGTTTTTTAATAGCTCAACTAGATCGGCTGTTTGGTGCTCAGAAAGTGGTAAAGGTACTGTACCAAGTTGGGCACGTTCTTCGACATGTTTACGATATGCGTCTAACACAATAAGCATCCTCTTTAATTATTTGATGCAGGCTTGGGTAGCTGCCACTAAAGATAGACCGATATTATTGATTCATCAATGCTATCGCTTATCAGATATGCCCTATTTTTATAATAACAGCTTACTTATGATCATTTTCATCACGTATAAGACCGTTGTAGGCAACGATATTCTATCGATTTAAGTGGTGGCTTCCGACACCATGCAGGTGGGTTTAACACTGCCGCATAATATAGCTTAAATTAGCTAAAAAGTTAATCACCAAACTGTAAAGCGGCCGTATTTTAAGGCCATATCGAACATTTATTTTAGAAATACATGGTATAAAGACTGATGTTAGCGTCAAATATCTGTTGGTCAGTCATTTTTACTTTTTAGCCAAATCTTGATTGGCTCAATCGACAAAGCACACAAGTTGATTGACAACGTCTTATTTAACAAAGTAAGGTTATTTTCCAGACTCATTTAACTGATGTTATAAATACTAACCCCACTAACTTCTCACTAGCTGAAGGATGCGCGGCAATGTCAGACAACAACTATGACAGTAACAATTATCAAAATGGTCTAAAGGTACGTACTAAAGTAATGGGCGAGACACATGTCAAACGCTCTTTGCAATCAGCAACCCCGTTTACTCAGCCGCTTCAAGACTGGATTATTGAACACGCTTGGGGCAGCACTTGGCAAGACGATGAAGTGTTACCGCATAAGTACCGCTCATTGGTTACCATGGCATTTTTAATTGCTCAAAAAAGTCCAAATGAGCTTAAAGGGCATATACGAGGTGCAATTAATAATGGTGCAACGGTTGCTGAAATCCGCGAAGTATTGATGCACAGTCTACCTTACTGCGGTGCGCCAGCCACTCAAAAAGCATTCCGAGCGGCGATTGAAGTGTTAACTGAGATGGGATTTGATTTAACCGAGCTCTAAAATTAAGCTTTAGGGTTATAAATTCTAATACTACGATTACACCCTTGAGTTATCGGCATCTGCCCCCTATATCTGTTATAATGGCGTTCATAATTTTATAGTGCTATTAACCACTAATAAAAAACCAATGAAATCAATAAAACCCTTATGCTAAAAAGGGTTAGGACAGATATTATTATGACAAATACTGTAGAAACCTTTGTCCCTAAAGCCTCGCCAAAACCAAAAAAAGCGGTCAAAGGGGAAAAGTTACGTGGATACGACAAAGTTGCCCGTATCCCAATTAAAGTCATCCCAACGGTAGAAGCGCCTAAAAAGCCGGACTGGATTCGTGTCAGAATGTCCTCGCCTGCTGAAGTTGCGCGCATCAAAAAGACGTTGCGTGAACAAAAGCTATATACTGTTTGTGAAGAAGCTGCCTGCCCTAACCTAGCCCAGTGCTTTGGTGATGGTACAGCGACCTTTATGATTATGGGTGATATCTGTACCCGTCGCTGCCCATTCTGTGATGTGGCGCATGGTCGTCCGAATGAGTTGGATCCTGATGAGCCACGTCATACCGCTGAAACTATTTTAGGCTTAGGTCTAAAATATGCGGTTATCACCTCTGTGGACCGTGATGATCTTAAAGACGGTGGTGCACAGCATTTCGTTGACGTTATGAATGAATCTCGTGCATTAAGCCCTAGCTGCTTAATTGAAATCTTAGTACCTGATTTCCGTGGTCGTATGGAAGTGGCGTTAGATTTATTAACTAAGACCGCGCCAGATGTGTTTAACCATAACATCGAAACCGTGCCCCGCTTATACAAAGCATTCCGTCCAGGTTCAGACTATCAACACTCACTAAATCTGTTAAAAGAGTACAAAGCACGTCGCCCAGATATTGCAACTAAATGTGGCTTTATGGTCGGTCTTGGTGAGACAGAAGAAGAAGTCTACGAACTACTTGATGACTTAAAAGCACATGACGTGGACATGATTACCATTGGCCAGTACTTACAGCCAAGTAAAAACCATGCCCCTGTCGACCGTTATGTGCATCCAGATGAGTTCCAGCGCTATATGGACTATGGTAAGAAGATTGGCTTCTTTAGTATCTGGGCAGGTCCTATGGTACGCTCAAGCTACTTCGCTGATCGTCAATACTATGGCGAAGATTGCCCAGCGCCAATTCGCAGCAAAAAAGCGTTGGAAGCGGAAGCCGCTGGCAAAAAGTTAGGTTGCTAATTGATAGCTTTCTAAATTTATAAAAGCTATTTTCTAAGCAATAAAAAAAGGGAGGTCTGCCAATAAGTAGACCTCCTTTTTTACAGATAAAACGCGTCGGTTGAAATAAGCTCTTTGTTAGAGTCGAGTCACAGAAACCGGTTTGTTATTTGACTTGTTAGCATTAATATTGAATGCAATGATACCGAATACGATAACGCCCCCGACAATATCTGTCATAACTTCAGGGTAAATAAGCAGTAATGCTCCGATAGCCAATACCACACGAGTAATCGCATTCATCTCACCTTTAAAGTACCCTTCTACTGCTGCACTTAATCCAATCACACCAGTCACTGAAGTAAATACAACTGTAATAATTTCAATCACTGGTGGTAAAGGGAACTCTTTGGCAGTCACTGCAAGCCCTGCTGGGTCAATCATTAACATGGTGGGATTATAGATGAACATGAAGGGAACAATAAATCCAGCTAAAGCCAGTCTTAAAGACTGGAAGCCTGTTTTCATTGGATCACCGCCGGCAATACCCGCACCAGCAAAGGCTGCTAAACAAACTGGCGGTGTAATATTAGCGAAGATACCAAAGTAAAATACAAACATATGGGCGGCTAAAATAGGAATATCAAAACCTGCCAATGCTGGCGCTGCCATAGTCGCCGTAATAATATACGCAGGAATTGAAGGTAGACCCATACCCAATACCATAGACGCTAACATGGTCAAAATAAGGGTTAAGAATAATGAACCTGCGCCTAAGGTCACAATGGAAGAAGTCATTACCGAGCCAAAGCTGGTTAAACTCACCACACCGATGATAATACCTACCACCGCACAAGCTGCCATTACCGCTAAAGACTGGCGAGCACCATCTTCAAGAGCACCCAGTATATCCTTAAAGCCCATACGCGTTTCAGCCTTTAGCATACTCATTACTACCGTAAACCCAATAGTATATGCTGCAGCGAAACCTACAGGTACTGATTTACCTAACAAAAAGACTAGAAATACAATCGGTAATAGCATATGCCCACGTGCCTTCATCACATCTTTAAGGCGTGGCAAACTCTCTTTTGCAATCCCTTTTAAATCACGGCGTCCTGCTCGAAAGTGCACTTGAGCAATCACACCAAGATAGTATAAAACTGCTGGCAGTAATGCTGCTAATGCAATGGTACTGTACTTAACCCCAGTTGTTTCGGCCATGATAAAAGCACTGGCACCCATAATAGGTGGCAACACTTGTCCGCCCACAGAAGCACTGGCTTCAACAGCACCTGCAAAGTTTTTATGATAACCAACTTTTTTCATTAGAGGAATGGTGAAGGCACCGGTGCCTACGACGTTTGCGACAGCTGCACCATTAATACTTCCCATAAATCCACTTGATATCACCGCAACTTTTGCTGGCCCGCCTTGCTTATGCCCTGCCAGCGCTAATGCTAAATCATTAAACAGTTGCCCCATCCCTGATCGAGATAAAAAAGCACCGAATAAGATAAATAAGAAGATAAAAGTAACAGAGGCACCGATGGCAGTTGAATATAAACCTTCGGTTTTTAAATATAACTGACCGAAAATATCTCCGATATCATAGGGTCTGGTTAATAGCCTATTAGGCATAAAGTCTAAATGACTAAAGAAGGGATATGCTAAAAAGATAAGGGCGAATAACGGCAAAATAAACCCTGTAATACGTCGTGTGCCTTCTAATACGCACAGGACGGTAATTATAGCGAAGACAATATCTAACTGATTTGGTATCCCCCCGCGCACAGTAACAATATCCTGGTATTCAACCATTAGGTAAGCAACACCTGAAAATGAAAGAATACTCCAGATCCAATCATACCAGGCCACTTTCTGTCTCGATGACTTTTTAGATACCGGGAAAATTAGAAAAATTAATGCAAATCCGACACCAACGTGAATGGCACGCTGCAATAATGCTGGCATTGGGTTAAATGTAATATATAAGTGGAAAGCAGCATAAGCGATAGCCAAAGCTGAAATAAACCAACCAATGTGCTTATTTTTTAAACGTCGTGTGACTGACTCTCTATCAAACTTTTCAAGTATCTGCTGCTGCTTTTCAGCAGATGGTGAACCTAAATCATCCTCTGATTCTGGCCGAACTGTGTGCGGTGTAGTCATGACATGATTCCTGTAACAGCTGCGCCCATACTGTTAGTTTCTTGGGTGCAATATAAATATTAGTATAATCACTAACCCATTGATAAATTGGCAGTGTTTGATTCTGATTGATAATGATAGCCTTTACATGAGAGGACACCATCCAGTTTAGATATGGCAGTTGCTGATTAACTTGATAGTGCACATAATGTTGATATTTTTGATTCAAGTGATTCTGTCTAGCTTGGTAAGCAGCGGCTTGCTTTTGATTCAACAACTGTGATTGGTGTTGAATACTATCGTCTATTAAGTCACTTGCAGACATCGACGGCGATCCGGCACCAAAGGTTTCAAAATAGGTATCTGTTAGCAATAAGTTTTTATCTTGAACTTGATAAGCTTCCACCCATTGTTGCTTTTCAACTGAATGAATCCATTGAAGTTCAAAGGCTGTTCCTTCTAACAGACAAGATTGATTTTTAAAGACAACTTCAATGCGTTGTTGCTGCCAATTAGCAACTAACAAAACACCGCTAATCAAGAATACCAAAACAAAAAAACCAGTAAAGCGAAGTTGGCCGTACTGGTTTTTTAATGGCTTTATCATCTAAAGACAATAACCTAATAAATACTACTGAGCAACTTGCTCATCATAGTACTTTTGAGCACCAGGGTGAACAGGTGCAACCATGCCTTGTTGTGCATTTTCTAAACTAATATCCGCTGCTGCCTGATGCGCTGTTTTTAACTTATCCAAGCTCTCAAAGAAGGTTTTGGTTAACTTGTAAACATCATCTTCTGACATATCAGAGCTTACAACCAAAGCATTCATGATAGCAGCTGTCGGAATAGCAGTTTCATTGCCATAGGTGCCTGCTGGAATTTCTTTTGCCGTAAAGTAAGTTTCATCTTGAGCAATTTCTGCAACCTTAGCAGGATCGATACTAACCAACTGCAAATCAAACCCTTGTTGCAGCTCCATTAACGACGAGTTTGGCAAGCCACTGGTTAAGAAAGCGGCATCTAGCTTACCTGATTTTAAGGCATCAGCAGCTTCTGCATAACCCAAATAGTCAACTTTAACATCATCATATGTCATGCCAAAACCTTGTAGTAAGTTGCGCGCATTTACTTCAACTCCAGAGTTTTGTGCACCCACTGCAATACGTTTACCCTTCAAGTCTTCAAAGTTCTTGATACCTGATTTTTTTGAAGTCACGATTTGAACATAGTTAGGATATAGCGCTGCAACTTGCTGTACTTTAGTGATTGGTGCATTAAAGTTATTTCTACCCAGCACAGCATCGTTCACAACATCGCTCATTGCAAAGGCCATTTCAACCTTGCCTTGATCGATCAAATTCATATTTTCAACCGAAGCACCTGTGGTTTGCGTTTTAGAGTTAACGCCATAGGTCGCATTGTAAGCTTCTGTTAGAGAGGTACCAATAATGTTATATGGACCAGATGCACCGCCAGTTGCAAGCGTAACAAACTTAGTTTGTAATTTATCTGCCGATACTGCTGCTTCACTATCTGCAGCACTATTTGTATCACTTTCATTTGAGCATGCGCTCAAGCCAAGACTGCTTGCTAAAAGTACAGTTGCTAATAAAGATGCTTTTGTTTTAAATGATTTTTTTGTCATGGTTATATCCTAGTACCTATGAATGAGTGGTATGAATTATTGATATAAGTTATCAGCTATGGTTATACGCTGAAAGTTAAAATGCATACTTCGATTTTCAATATAAACTAATGCAGAGTGTGATTATCATAAACTTACAAAATTTATTTTTTGAAGTAGTAATATTTATAGCATATATTGCAACAAACTGATACTAAAGCGCAATAATAATATCAGCATCTAGACCCTGAGCGCTATGCAATTATCAGGTATAATAAGTCATTATTTACCAAAAATTTGAACCAATATTTTCAATCAATATCGGTCAAGATTATTCACTAGTTTACGGATTATTAGTTTTAACAGGCAATAGCTGTTGACTTAAAACAACGGATGTAAACAGCTGTACTCTGGTCAGACTTCATACAATATCAAGCAAAAACCAATACTATTATATAAAGGACGCTTCATGGTTAAGACTCTGCTCTCATCAGATAAGATTCACACTCTAAACCATACCCTATTTGAGCCAAAACAACCTGCCAAAGCAACCTTGCTGATTTTACACGGTATGACTGAGCACAGCGGGCGCTATGCCAAATTTGCTCAGTTTTTAGCAGAGCACGGTATTGCTGTCCTAACCTATGATCATTTAGGTCATGGACGCAGTATTCGTAATGCTGATGAATTGGGTTATTTCGCCAAAAAACACCCGATGCAAACGCTGTTAAAAGATGTCATTATCATGGCTGATATTCTTAAGCAGCAATACCCTGATGTACCTCACTTTATCTTAGGGCATTCAATGGGCTCATTTATCGCTCGTACTGTGCTACAAGTTCACAGTAGTGAGTTTGATGGCGCCATTTTAATGGGCAGCAGTGATTACAACCCATTGGTTAAATTAGGTATTCCATTAGCAAAAACACTTAATCGATTACAACCGAAGCGCCCTAATGCCACCTTTACCGCTGTGGTTAATAAATTATTCAATTCACGCTTAAAGAATAACCGTATCAAATCAGATCGTGCCTGGTTATGTGCCAATCCTGAAGCCATTAAAGAGTATGAAAATGATCCTCTGTGTGGTTTTGACTTCACCAACAATGGCTATTTGACTTTATTCCAATTAATGCAAGCCGGTCTTGACAAAGGCTGGGCGGATACCATTGACCCAAGCTTCCCTATGCTATTTATCAGTGGCGAAGATGATCCAGTCGGTGATATGGGTAAAGGCATACGCAAACTAACCATTCGCATGCAAAAGCAAGGGTTCAAACAAGTTGAACAGCTTTTATACCCCTTAATGCGTCATGAACCCTTGCATGAAAAAGACAATCAACTGGTCTATCAAGATTTGCTGAACTGGTTACAAAAACAAATCGATAACGCCTAAAACACTTTAATATAGGCTATGACTGGCTATCAAAGGCACTTTGCGTACTGAGCTGGTCATAAAAAAAGGGTGACAGCGTTTGCTATATGACCAAAAATTAGCGACAATAACCCTCCTTATTTTTAATTAATGCATAGGCGCGGTTAACTTTAAGTTAACGCACACTAGCACATTACGGAATCATTTATGTCATTAGAACAAATCATTGAACAAGCTTTTGAAAATCGCGCTGATTATAGCCCAAGCACCATGCCAGAAGACGTTAAGAAAGCGGTAGAAAGCGTCCTTGAACAGCTAGATAATGGCAGTTTACGCGTTGCTGAAAAGAAAGAAGGTGAATGGGTCGTCAATCAGTGGGCCAAAAAAGCAGTGTTGCTGTCATTTCGCATGAATGATAACTATGCAATGCCATCAGCAGAACACCTACAATTCTATGATAAGGTTCCGACTAAATTTGCAAACTGGACCCCTGCTCAGTTCGCTGAATCAGGTGTGCGTGTTGTGCCACCGGCTGTTGCTCGTCGCGGTTCATTTATCGGTAAAGGCGTAGTGTTAATGCCAAGCTATACCAATATTGGCGCCTACGTTGATGAAGGCACTATGGTAGACACTTGGGCAACCGTTGGCTCATGTGCACAAATTGGTAAAAACGTACATTTATCAGGCGGTGTTGGTATCGGCGGTGTTTTAGAGCCGTTACAAGCTAACCCAACCATCATTGAAGACAACTGCTTTATCGGAGCACGTTCTGAAATTGTTGAGGGTGTTATCGTTGAAGAAGGCTCAGTAATTTCAATGGGTGTCTATATCGGACAGTCAACCAAGATCTTGGATCGTGAAACTGGCGAAATTAGCTATGGCCGCATTCCTGCCGGCTCAGTTGTTGTATCAGGTAGCCTTCCATCAAAAGACGGTACGCACAGTTTATATTGCGCAGTGATTGTCAAAAAAGTTGATGCCAAAACGCGTTCAAAAACCAGCATCAATGAGCTGTTACGCTTGGCTTAATCTTTTGTCGTTGTTATAGCAACATCATTCAAGTTTAAAATACTGGTTGATTAAATAAGGATACGCCTTATGAAAAATATGTTAGTTGGCCTAGCAGCAACTGTTAGCTTAACACTGTCAGGGTGTGTCATTATGGTGCCCAGTTACCATCAGCCTGCGCCAAGTGCTGTTGAGGCTTGGGAAAAATCAGGGGCAACAGTGGAAACAACTCGTGCCGACCTAAAGGCGTGTCAGTATGTTGATGATGTCAGCCAAATCAACAAAACAAAATTTGAAGCTCAAACTCAGTGTATGAAAAGCAAGGGCTACACCATTAATATCAAGCTATATAATGCTCATAATTGCTATGGTCATGCACCGGCTATGTGTGCCTTAACTAGAATGAAGTAAAGGCTTCTTATCTTAAGATATTTATTACTGACAAGATAAGGTTTGCTTATTACTATCACAGCTTTAGCTTTTATTTTCTTATTAATAACAGCCAAGTATTCATTAAGACAAATACTCATTAATTAATAACAAATGTTAAATACCAGAAGGTAAGGATTCAAAATCCTTACCTTTACTTTTTTATTAACGCCATCACTGTTATCACCAAATTCATTCATAACCTGACCGCTTACTATGTCAAATTTAAGAACGACCAACATTCCTGTCACTGATCCTGAAGCTGGATTACGTATGACAGAGATTTTTTACTCTCTACAAGGCGAAGCGCTAACGGCTGGCTTGCCCACTGTATTTGTGCGCTTGACTGGCTGCCCTCTACGCTGTGTTTACTGCGACACCACTTACTCCTTCACAGGCGGTGAGCGTCTTAGCCTAGATGCCATCATTGCAGATATCGCTCAATACCCTTGCAAGCGCATCTGCCTAACCGGTGGTGAGCCATTAGCTCAGCCCAATGCAATACCTCTGATGCTTCTACTACTTGATGACGGCTATGAGATTTCGTTAGAGACAGCTGGTGCGTTAAGCGTGGCTGAGGTTCCTGAAGCGGTCAGCAAAGTGATGGATATCAAGACCCCGAGTAGTGGTGAAGCTGACAAAAACTTATGGTCCAACCTTGATTATCTAACCCAACATGATCAAATCAAATTCGTGATTATGAATCGCACAGATTATGACTGGGCCAAGCAGATAGTCGCTGAGCATCAGCTTGATCAGCGTGTATCAACCGTGTGGTTCTCACCTATGTTCAACGTCCATGAGGATGCACAAGGTGATGTTGCTAGCGTTGATGTGCCTAACTTAGCACGTGAGCTTGCAGAGTGGATATTGGCTGATGCCCTGCCTGTACGCCTACAACTGCAGCTTCACAAAATCATATGGGCCGATGCCAAAGGTAAATAAACAGCGGTCTTTTCGAGTCATAAAATTTCTAACTGCCTGAGTGTTTATGCTAAAACTGATTTTAATTACCCTAGTTGCGTGCGCTTTTTTTAGCTCAACGTATGTACTCAATGAAATAATGAGTGCCGCTGGTGGACATTGGTTTTGGTCTGCCAGTTTGCGTTATCTGTTTGCACTGATTTTATTAACGGCGCTGATTAGCATACGTTTTGGATGGCAAAGAATCAGACAGCTGTGGGATATATTTATCAGCCACTGGCGATTTTGGTCAGTTACCGGCAGTATTGGGTTTGGCTTTTTTTATGCCGGACTTTGCTATGCCGCAGATCATGTTAGCGGTTGGGTGGTTGCGGCTACCTTTATGTTTACGGTGGTTGCCAGCTTATTCGTGCTGATGGCATTTGGTCATCGTTTTGAAAGACGCTTTATTTTCTATGCCACTATTATCTTTGTTGGGGTGATACTAGCTAATGTCAGCGAAGCGCTTAGCAGTTCAGCTGGATTTTTTGGGCTAGACACGCCTTTATCACACGTGCTTATTTATGGGACGCTGCCCTGTCTTATTGCCGCTTTTAGTTATCCAATTGGCAGCCAGTTGGTTTGGCAAGCATCCTACAATGCGCGCGCTTACAACGTTAAGCAAGCTCAGAAAAAGCTAAACATGCAGACCTTACAATTTTGGACAGTTAATAACGAGTTTCAACCATTAACGACTCTGGCACCTAGAATTGTGTCGTTAAAAATGGCGGATTACTTTCAGCAGCAGCCTAAAAGTGTGGCAGTGACGACCTTACCAAAATCTAAGCTACAGCAATCTATTGAGCAAATCCCAACCATACCCACCACTTTATTACGAGATTCATTTAATAAAGTGTGGTTAATGACGCTGGGCAGCGCCCCTTTTTGGTTGGTTTTAGGTGTTATGATTCGCCCTGAACTACCTGATGTTGCACAAGTTAATAATACCTTTTTGGTCGCGCTACTGTCTGGTGTGATTGCAACCAGCTTGTTTTTGTTTGCCCGCGAGCAAGCCGAGAGCCCTAGCGAAGTGGCAGGGGTTGATGCGACTCAAGCCAGTGAAGTGGTTTTTGCCTTAGTGGGCGGTATGATATTTTTGAACAATCCGGCACCCTCTCTGCTTGGTATCATGGGGATTGTTCTGGTATTAACCGGTTTGATGCTATTCGCTAAAAATGGTTAATCAGTTATTCTAAGATAAAAAGAGCGCTCAACATTAGATGCTGAGCGCTCTTTTTTGTTCAATATAATGTCTTAAAAGTGATATCGCTTTGGGGCATACGCTCTACCCTAGTATTGTGTCTTTTTTGACTTCAAATAATGACAACACATAATCAATATGCTTTTCAACAACGGCTTCAGAAAACGGATCTTTTCCAGATAAACGTTGATATTGCGGTGCAAAAGTAAAAATAGAAGTCACTGCCCCCATAAACAAATATCGAATATGAAGACTATCACCCTGCGGCATAAGACCCAGTTTTTGCGCTTGTTGTAATAAGTCGAGTTCTGAGTCTGAATACTGGCTTAAATACTCATCGGTAAACCAATTTAACAACTCTAAATCACCGCGGTTGGCCTGAATCATAAACCGATGAAAGTCTGGAAACTCAGCGCTGAACTCAATATAGTGCTTTAATAACTCACGTACTACTTTTTTCTGCTCAACATCACCCAGATCAAGCAATCGTTTTTCAGATTGTGCCGAATAAGTATCAAAGATGGCCTTCGCTGCCGTTTTCCATAGCTCAGCTTTACTGCCAAAATGATGGGTAATCAAAGTATGATTCACCCCTGCACGGCTGGCTATTGCACGTGTCGATACCCCTTCGAATCCTGCCGCTGAAAACTCTTTGATAGCAGCGGTCAGAATTTTATCTTTGGTTTCACGTGCACGTTTTTGCTCAGAACGTTTGGTAACTTTTGCGGTCATCTAGCCCTCGGTATCTGGTAATCGATTTATGGTTAGTCTGTGAGTTTATTCGTTAATTAATTAGCAATATATGATCGGTAATAACTAGCACTTTAATAGATAATACTAAAATAAATTATTATACCAATTCTTCACTGACTTATGTTTAACTCTGCATTTAATCAACTCTCCTAGTTTTTTAGATTATTTTTTTAGATGCTCTTTTTAGATATTTTTTTAAATAATATAAATCTACTTTATTTGGTTAGCTTAATTCTCTTATCTCACCTCAATAAAAAACCCAAGCCGGAGCCTGGGTTTAGTTAAATCTTATTTTATTTAATTAACAACTAATGAGCTGATCTTTTAGTTATAGTGCTGAAATCTTATCAAACTATCAGTTATCAAGTTATCAGTGATTACTGGTTGATAACATCAACACCTTTTGGTGGCGTGAACTTAAATTGGCTGTTAGCAATACTGGTATTTAGTTTAACATTGCTAAAGCGAATGGTCGTCACTTGACCTAAAGAATCACTTAGCACCATCATTACTGGTTTACCGCCATTAAAGCTAATGCTCAAGCTTTTGAAGTTAGTATCATTGGTTTTTGGATACAGCACATAGTAGTTTTTGCTGGCATTAGGCTGAGTAATTTTAAAGTTTTGAGCGATTTTCTTAGGATCACCTGACAATAATAACGCAGGCGTATTACCCAACTGTTTAGAAGCATCTTGACGCGTCACTTGCTCAAGATCTTTGTCATAAACCCATAGTGCGCTGCCATCAGTCACAATAAGCTGCTCGAAAGGTTTGGTGATGCTCCAGCGGAAGTTGTTAGGACGCTTAAGGCTCATGCTACCTGTGAACGATCCATTTTTAGCACTCAGTCCACTTTGACCGCCATTTGCGCCTTTAGTTGACTGTGAAAAGTTAGCCGTCATACTTTTGGTATTGACCAATAGATTGTTCAGTCGCTTAGCTGCTGTCAAATCACTGGCTGCAGCTGCATGCGCTTGAGTTGCCATCATGGCAGGCATGGCTGGTACAGCTACCATCAATGCAGCAACGGTGGCACTGCCCATAATATTTTTAAACGTGTTTTTCTTATTTTTAGTTGATTTTTGTTGTTGGGTATTTGTGTTAAACATAATACGTCCTTTCATTTAGATTAATCAAAAAAGTTTACATTAATGGATAGCGAATAATAAATAGCGATTAATGATAACTTGTAAAAGATGTCTTAAAAACGTTCATCAAGATAATTTTTAATAAGATCTTTAAAACATTCCTTAAAAAAGACATTAACTTAAAATAAAAATAAGTGTTAATGAATTGATGAACAGTGTGCCACGTCTTTTATTACCTGACTAGATGAAAATTGCAAAGAAAACTTCTGTTATGTTACGCTCTGATGAATGGTCACACACAAAAAAGCCCTGATATTACTATCAGGGCTTTTTATTACCAGTAGGTTACGCTACTGGTTAACTGTATTAGCAAATTATTATGCTTGCTCTACAGATACATAGCGACGGTTGAATTTACCTTTGGTGTCAAATTTTACAACACCGTCAGTTAAGGCAAATAAAGTATGGTCACGACCCATGCCTACGCCTTCACCAGCGTGGAATTCTGTACCACGTTGACGAACAATGATATTACCAGCGACAACATCTTGACCACCAAATACTTTTACGCCAAGCATTTTTGGGTTAGAGTCACGACCGTTACGAGTTGAACCTGCGGCTTTTTTATGTGCCATGAGAAATCTCCTTACTGAGACTAATTTATAAAACTTTATTACTATAAAGATATTCTATACTAATTTTTGGCTTTCGTCTGAATCAGCTGAAAGCATCCAAATTATACTAATAATATCTTTATACCTGTAATGGTAAAAACCAGTTATTAAGCATTAATTGCTTTAATTTTAAGAAGTGTGTACCACTGACGGTGGCCTTGTTCTTTATGATAATGCTTACGACGCTTGTGCTTCACGATGCGGATTTTTTTACCGCGGCCGTGCTCTACTACTTCAGCTTCAACGCTTGCGCCTTCAACAACTGGCTGACCGATTTTATAATCATCGCCATCAACAACCATTAATACGTCTTCGATTTTAATGGTTTCGCCTTGCTCAGCCCCTTTAAGAAGCTCAACTTTTAGTAGTTCATCAACGCTTACACGGTGCTGTTTGCCACCACTTTTAATAACTGCGTACATCTTACGACTCCGTTTAACCCGTGTGCCGTGGTTACCAAGCGTATAATATTACTCACTTAATAACGCTTCAGCTTTTGCCTGATCTACGGTCACGACAGGGAAAGTTACAGAAAATATAGCAACCTGACCACTTTGGTCACGTGCCTTGAATATGAAGACGAAATTCTACGCATTTATGACGCAAATTGCAAGGGATGATTACAAATAAAGGCTATGCTATGATGCTTTTTTGTTGCTAATAGCCCATTTTTATTAAATAAGATTAGCTTTAGGCTATTTTTGATATATAGATGATAAAGATAGAATAAACAAGCTAGCTTTGACCGTTAAAAACTATCTGACTAATCAAGTCCATCTTTAGAGCTGCTTAAGCATTCGATCAAACTGCTCAAGCCATTAGTTACATAGAGGTTGGTTACATATAAAATACTATTTATCGTCTCATATCACGTAAAATACAGCGGGCAAAATAAGCACAAATCGCTAATCAGCTTAAAATAATATTAAATTAGCCCCCTAATACACAGCCAGTTAGGTTAAAATCAAACCTACTAAAAAAGCTGACTTATTATTAGCATAAATATTCAAATAGCTTTCTATATAATAGTTAATATTTGACTTTATTATTACCTTATTATTACATTTATCCTTTATTTGTCCTCATCCATCTTAATTATTTTATTGCAGTTGACAGTAATATGACTAATCAAAACACCGCCATCTCAGACAACGCCCCTACTCTTGATTATACCGACATCCAGCAAATCGTCGCTGATGACTTTGCCATTATGGATAAACAAGTCTTTGGTAGCCTAAACTCCAAAGTACAACTGGTGATGAATGTCTCTCAACATGTGATTAATGCTGGCGGTAAGCGTATGCGCCCATTAATTACCTTGTTGTGCTCTCGCCTATGTCAAGATGAGCAGTCAAAAGATGCGATGCATTTAGCCGCTATTACTGAAATGCTGCATACCGCAACATTAGTACATGATGATGTGATCGATGAGTCAGGCCTACGCCGTGGTCGCCCTACTGCAAATGCTACTTGGGATAATGCCACTGCGGTATTGGTTGGTGACTACCTGATTGCTCGCGCCTTTAACTTATTGGTTGGCTTTCAAAGCTTGCCTTTATTACAGCTATTCTCTGATGGCACCTGTGATATTGCCGAAGGCGAAGTACTACAGCTGCAACACCAGCACAACCCATCTGCGACTGAAACAGACTATATCAACATCATCGATGGTAAGACCTCGCGCTTATTCATGATGGCCACTTGCGGTGTCGCTATCTTGCAAAACCGTCCTGAATTCATGCAGCCATTTAGTGACTTTGGTCAACATTTTGGTAATGCGTTTCAGATTATTGATGATGTGCTTGATTACACCGGTGATGCTGACGTTATGGGCAAAAACTTAGGCGATGATCTGGCCGAAGGTAAGCCAACACTACCTACCATCGTAGCCCTACGCTTGCTAAAAGACAGCGATGAGGAAAAGTACAACACCTTACGTATCGCTGTACAGACCGGTAAAGTGGATGATGCGCAAAAGCTTATCGATATCGTCCAAAACTCTGGTGCCTTAGAGTATTGTCGTACCCGAGCCATGGAAGAGACGCGTCTGGCGCAGCAAGCCTTGAATCAATTACCAGACAACCAATATCGTCAAGGCTTATGGCAGTTAACTGAGCTTGCGAGTTCACGTCTGGCTTAATGTTAGACCTAATATTAGCTAGCGCTAACAGCGATAATAGATGCCTTAATCGAGCTGAAATTTATTGTAAATAAGATAACGATTACAACGCAAATTTGTTATACTTTACACCTGTAATATATAATAACCCCAGTTAAAACACAGTAAAGCCATAAACATCTGACTTTGCTAAGCTTCTGGGGTTCGTTTATAGTTTGGCAGCGACTGTATTTCGGCAAATTGTCATAGCATCAAAACATTGGTTGCATCAAAACATGCAGCGTTATAGAAAACCACAGTTGTGGTTTTTTATTTGTCTGGTTTAATATTTCAATTAAAATTCATCTTATTCGACGAGAATTTCCTATAACTGTTTGACCTATTTAAATAATCGTCATATTGCTGTAATCACTACGGATGGTTATTGATAAGTTTTGATTGATAGTCTAACCACTTAGGTGTTACAAATTTAACACAAGCAGCCTGATTAACATTGCTAAAGTACAGATATTTGTAACGATTATTCAAACGATAAGCTGTGAATGCTTTAAGTACCTAAATGACCAGAATATCAACTTTGTTGGTATTCATCTGGCCAAAAAAATATTGAATTTATATTGCTAGTTCATTAACGTATAACTTATTACTTACTTGTGATGACCCAAATTAAGGTTTTTTTACATGAAACGATCACATCTTTATCTCGCTATTAGCCTCGCTGTATCCGGTCTGTTCATTGCTGGTTGTAACTCGAAACAAGATGAAGCAGATGCAGCCGCCGCTCAACAGCAAATGCCGCCTGCTACCGTCGACGTGATGCCAGTGCAATTCCAAACGGTGCCTTTAATTAAAGAGTTCTCAGGACGTATTGCCGCTTACGAACAGGCCGCTATTAGACCGCAGATTACTGGGGTAATTGATGAAATCTTGTATCGTGAAGGCGGTATGGTACAAAAGGGTCAGCCTTTATACCGCTTAAGCGATGAAAACTATGAGTCATCACAAGCTGCAGGTCAAGCAGCGGTGCAACAGGCGTTAGCGAACGTTGAGACTGCAAAAGCAAGCTATAACAATAGTGTGGCAAATATTGAGTCACGTAAAGCTGAGCTAGAGCAAGCCCTTGATGATGTCAATCGCTTGCGTCCATTGCTATCTAAGCAAGCCATCTCGGAGCAGATGTTTAGACAAACGGAAACACGTGCCAAAACCGCAAAAGCGGCGTATGAAAGTGCCGTGGCGTCAGCGCAACAAGCACAAGCAAATATCGCCAGTGCAGAAGCCGCCGTTGCTACCGCAAAAGCTGAGCTATCTGGTAGCCAATTAAATGTTGACCGCACAACCGTTGTGGCCCCTATCTCAGGTATTACTGAGCGTTCAGGCTTAACTGTTGGCGCATTAGTCAATGCCAACCAACCGGACCCACTGGTTACCATTTCAAAGATTAATCCGATCTATGTTGATATCAGTCAGTCTTCAGCAGACTTATTAAGACTGAAGCAGCAACAAATGCAAGGCGAGCTTCAAGGCGGCAGCAGCCGCGTTGAGCTGGTATTAGAAGATGGTACCCCTTATCCAGAAGCAGGACAACTGCTATTGGCAGAAGCCAAAGTCAACGAAGACTCAGGTGCTGTTACCCTACGCGCCATCTTTGATAACGAACGTTATTTGTTACTACCAGGCATGTATGTCAAAGCACGACTGATGCAAGGTATGATTAACAATGCAGTGCTATTGCCACAAAGTGCGCTTAAACGTACACCTAAAGGCGGTACTCAGGTTTATGTCGTCGATGGTGAAGACAAACTGCAAGTACGTGAAGTCACCACCGAAGGGACTTTCCAGGGTAATTGGATCATCACTGATGGCTTAAAAAGTGGCGAGCGCGTTGTGGTCGTAGGCGGTGCAAACTTACAGCCTGAGACCAAAGTCTCTCCAAGACCTTGGCAACCAAAGCCTGCAAATAATGGAGCAGCGCCAAAAGGCCCGGTAGCACCACAACAAGGTCAAACAGGTAAAGGACCAGTTGCGCCACAAGGTCAAAGCAGTAAAGGCCCTGTAGCACCTGAGAAGAACTCTGAAGCAAAAGCGCCAGCAGCACCGGCGACTGAACAATCTTCAGAACAAGATTCTGCTGCAAACTAACCCAAAAATAGGCAGACAAGGAATTTATCATGTCACGATTTTTTATTGATCGCCCTATTTTTGCATGGGTGATTGCAATCTTAATCATGTTACTGGGTGTCATATCGGTCATTAATTTACCGATTGAACAGTACCCACGTATTGCGCCGCCAACGGTTAACGTGAGTGCCAGCTATCCAGGTGCTGATGCGCAAACCGTCGAAGACTCGGTTGTTCAGATTATCGAGCAACGTATGAAAGGTCTTGATGGCTTAATGTACATGTCTTCTAGTAGCTCATCTAGTGGCAGCGGTTCGGTTACCTTAACCTTTGAAAACGGTACTGATCCTGATACAGCACAAGTTCAAGTCCAAAACAAGCTTCAATCAGCAATGAGCTCATTGCCAGAGCCTGTACAGCGTCAAGGGGTTAACGTTAATAAGTCCTCTAGTGGCTTTATGATGGTTTATGGCTTCATCTCTGAAGACGGCTCAATGGACAACGTTGATATTGCCGACTATGTTGCCTCTAATATCGTTGACCAAATCAGCCGTGTTGATGGTGTCGGTGAGGTACAACTATTCGGTTCCTCTTATGCGATGCGTGTTTGGTTGCAGCCAGACCGTCTGCGCAGTTTCAATCTGGTACCCAGTGACGTTGTTAATGCAATCCGCGCACAGAACACTCAGGTTTCTGCCGGCCAATTGGGTCAAGTTCCTGCAAATACTGATGAACAGGTTATCAACGCCACGGTAACGGTTCAAAGCTATCTACAAACACCTCAGCAGTTTGAAGATATCCTGATCAAAACCGATAACACCGGTGCCCAAGTTCGCCTAGGGGATGTGGCAAAAGTTGAAATGGGTAATGAAAGTTACCGTGTACAAGCCTTATATAATGGTAAAGCTTCTTCTGGTATTGGTATCTCACTGGCACCAGGATCTAATGCGCTTGAAACCAGACAACTGGTTGAAGATCGTATGGCTGAACTTGAAGCAAACTTCCCACAAGGCTTGGCTTCTGTTGTCCCTTATGACACCACACCTTTCGTTAAATTATCTATTGAGCAGGTTGTTAAAACATTAATTGAAGCAATTATTTTAGTCTTCTTGGTTATGTTTTTATTCCTGCAAAATTGGCGCGCCACTATTATTCCAACCCTAGCTGTACCTGTTGTATTACTAGGTACTTTTGGTGTGCTCTATGTGGCAGGCTTTAGTATTAACGTTTTAACCATGTTCGCGATGGTACTGTCCATTGGTCTACTGGTGGATGACGCCATTGTTGTGGTCGAAAACGTCGAACGTATTTTGGAAGAAAATCCGGATATCTCCGTCCATGATGCCACTGTGCAGTCGATGGGAGAAATCAGTAAAGTTGTTATCGGTATCGCTCTGATTCTAGCGGCGGTATTCGTACCAATGGCATTCTTTGGTGGCTCTACTGGGGTAATTTATCGCCAGTTCTCAATTACCTTGATTACCAGTATGGCACTTTCGGCAGTGGTTGCTTTGATATTTACACCTGCCTTATGTGTGACTTTACTAAAACGTCAACGTAAAAAAGAAGGTGAGAAAAAAGGCTTCTTTGGTTGGTTCAACCGCACATTTGATAAAACAAGTCGTTCATACGAAGGTTTTATTGGTAAAAGTATCAACCTAAAATGGCTATACGCTTTAGGCTATGCGGCTATTATCGGTATTATGGCTGTTGTATTCATGCGTATTCCAGGCTCATTCTTGCCTGAAGAAGACCAAGGTATTATGATTGCTTTGGTTCAGCTGCCCTCTGGTTCTACCCTAGATGATACTCAAGACGTATTAGAAAAAGTTCGTACCTATTACGACACTCAAGAGGAAGATAATGTTGCCTCTGTGTTTACCGTCGCTGGTTTTAGTTTTGCTGGCCAAGGTCAAAACATGGGTATTGCCTTTATTCGCCTTTCTGACTGGGATGGCCGTGTTGGTGAAGAAAACTCAGCACAGGCTATTGCAGATCGGGCAATGGGTTACTTCTTTACTCAAATTAATGAAGCGCAAGTATATGCTATTGTACCGCCAGCCATTACAGAGCTAGGTAACGCCAGTGGCTTTGACTTAATGCTTCAAGATGTGGGTAACGTCGGACATGAAGGATTGCTTGCCGCACGTAACCAGTTACTGGGCATGGCAGGCCAAAATGACCAAGTCGCTGGTGTGCGTCCGAATGGTCAAGAAGATGCCCCTCAGTTAAAAGTTAATATTGATCATGAACAAGCCAGTGCTTATGGACTGTCTATTCAGGGTATTAATAGTGTCATTTCAACCGCTTGGGGTTCTTCTTATGTTAATGACTTCGTAGACAGAGGTCGTATTAAGCGTGTATTCGTTCAAGGTGAAGCAGACAGTCGTACTAACCCTGAAGATATTAACAAGTGGTATGTGCGTAATGAAGCAGGCCAAATGATTTCATTTGATGCGTTTTCTAATAGTGAATGGCAATATGCTTCCCCACGACTAACGCGTTATAACAGCTTTCCATCTATGAACATTCAAGGTAACGCAGCACCAGGTATGAGTACCGGTGAAGCAATGACGGCTATGGAACAGATGATCGGTCAGTTACCTGAAGGTATTGGTTATGAGTGGACCGGATTGTCACTTGAAGAAAAAAAATCTGGTGCACAAGCTCCGCTGTTATATGCACTATCTATTTTGGTTGTCTTCTTATGTCTGGCTGCCTTATATGAAAGCTGGTCAATACCCTTTGCGGTAATTTTAGTGATACCATTAGGGGTTGTTGGTGCGGTATTATTTACTTGGTTTAGACAATTTGCTAACGATATTTACTTGCAGGTGGGTCTGTTAACCGTCGTCGGTTTGTCCGCTAAAAACGCTATTTTGATTATTGAGTTTGCCAAAGAACACCAAGAGGAAGGAAACTCGCTACGCGATGCGGTAATGCTCGCAGCAAGACAGCGTTTGCGTCCGATCATCATGACTTCATTGGCATTTGGTCTGGGTGTTGTTCCTTTATATCTTGCAACTGGTCCTGGTGCAGGTAGCCAAAACGCGATTGGTACCAGTGTGGTTGGCGGTGTTATTACAGCGACCTTCTTGGGTATTTTCTTCATCCCAATGTTCTATGTTTGGGTGCGCTCAGTATTTAAATACAAAGGCAATAACAATGGTGGTAATGGACCTACTTCGGGTTCAACACCTTCGACGCCAAACGCACCTGCTCATTCACCTGATAGCACTGTAGTAACGCCTACTACCCCAGCTAATTTTGGAGACAACACTCAATGATGACATCTTCATTTAATATCCTTAATCAAAAAGATCGAACCGTGAGTGCCCGAACTATGACTACGACTAAAAAAATGTCACGCTTGTTTGGTTTGTCAACCTTGGCGATTGCTATTAGTGCTTGTCAAACCATTCCAAAAGCGGAAACTGATCCTGTTGTTGCTCGCCCTAACCTGCCACTAGCAGGTGAAGGCTATGAGCTAACAGATCCCAATCAGCCGCCGATTAGTCATGCGGCTGTGCGCTGGCAAAGCTTTTATACTGACCCTAAACTACAACAGTTAATTCAGCTTGGTCTTGATAACAATAAAGACGTTAGACAAGCAGTACTGGCGATTCAAAGAGCGCAAGCTCAGTATCGAATCACAGACAGCAGAGACTTGCCGAGTGTCGAAGCCAATGGCTCTTATTCACGTGGCAGTGAGATGGGCTATAACAACGATGGCAATAGATTCCAAGTTGGCTTAGGTATGTCAAGCTATGAGCTCGACTTTTGGGGCAGAATTCGCAACCTAAAAGAGCAGGCTTTAGAAGAGTATCTAGCGACAACCGCTGCTAAAGAAACCGCTCAAGTAAGCTTAATTGCAAACATTGCGCGTAACTATGTCAACTTAAGCTATCAGTTGAAACAGCTTGAACTGGCGAAAAGTACACTTGAGAGTCGTGAGCGCTCTTTATACATTACTCGAGCACGCTTAGAAGCTGGGATTGACCCTAAGTCCCCTTCATTACAGGCAGCAGCATCGGCCGAAACAGCGCGCATTGCTGCCTACGACGCTGAAAGCAACATCTTAAAAGCTCGTAACGCCCTAAAATACTTGGTCGGCGCGCCTATCACAGAAGACATGCTACCAGAGCCTGCAGTTTCTTCGATCACTTCTAGTCAAGTACTTAGCGCAGGCCTACCAAGTGAGCTACTTCAGTTACGTCCAGATGTGGTACAAGCAGAACACAGATTAAAGGCAGCGGGTGCCAATATTGAGGTAGCGCGTGCTGCTTATTACCCAACCATCAGCTTAACCGGTAACTTAGGCTATCGCAGTGATAGCTTATCGGACTTGTTTAACAGCAGTTCAGCGAGCTGGTCATTTGGGCCTTCTATTAATCTGCCTATCTTTGATGCCGGTCAGCGTGATGCCAATTATGAAGTGGCTCAGGTTGAACGTGATCAAGCGTTGGCTGAGTATGAAAATACGATTGAGAATGCGTTTAGAGAAGTCAATGATGTTCTTGCAGATCGTGCCACGTTATTACAAAGAACGGAGTCTCAATACCGTGTTCAAGACAGCTTCTCACAAATCTTAGAAGTAGCGCAAGCACGATTTGAAGCGCAAGTGGATGACTATCTAAGTGTGCTTGATGCGGAACGTTCATTGTTCTCTGCACAGCAAAGCATCTTAAATCTGGAGCAAGAGCGTCTTACCAACCAGATTGATCTATATGAAGCTTTAGGCGGTGGTGCTAACTTGAATACGGCAACTGTACCTGTGGCGCGTAACCGCAACTTGGTCAATGTATTCGATGGTAAATCTGACCAACAGCAAAAAGCTGAAATCATCAGAGCAACCAGTGGTCCAAATGTAATCTCTGCGCAGCAAGCCGATGCGATTGAAGCAGCAAAACCAATACCTGCTTATAAACAACAGCAGCAAGCAACACCGGTTCGCACTTCTACCTCGCAACCGCAACCTGCACCACAGCAACCGGTTGCACCGGCTAATACTTCAGATGAGTCTAGCAATGAAGCAGATGTTTATATTACCCCTGTAAACCCTGCTAATAGCAATTAGTCTGAGTGATTGTTATATAGATAGTCTAAATACAAAAAAACCGCTTCTTATTGAGGCGGTTTTTTTGTTATCTCATTAAGATATTTACTAAACTCTTTTTAATCGGGTAAGTCGTGACGAATATGATCTGGACTTAACCCAAAAGAGAAAACAAAAGTGGCTGATACACTATTGACGATAATAAATGCCCAATCAAAACCCTCATGGCCAAGCACAAAACGTCCCAACAATGTCGAGATAATAAGCATTACTAGCAAGAATAAAGCCAAAATCTGGATTACTTTAGGATGTTGTAAGCTATAAGCTTGCTCAGGACGTGGTCCATTTTCTAACACATAAATACGCACTGCCCAGCCAGCCGCATAAGCCAATGCACCCAATAATAAGTAATTTAAAAAACCCATGTTACTCTACCCTTTTGCTTGTTGCTGACTTATTCAGTATCCACTTTACCGATTGGCTTAACCGTAATGTTACTCATGTCTTCTTCACTAACTAAGTCCATATTGACGTTGTCATCACAGGCTACCTTGTAAATGGTATTTGCTCCTTGCAAGATGAATCCTAAATATGGGCTATCTAGGGTTGGATTGATATTGACGTAAGCAGACTTAATATGGCCTAGCACCAGTACTCGATCTGGACGACCAATCATGGCTGTCAGATTGTTTTTGTCGATTGAAAAGTACTTTTCTGTTTGATCCAAATCGATCGGCTCTAAAGGCTCAGGATCATCCCAAACTCTACCAGCAGACTTTGGCTCTTTCATCTGCATCACTAGGCCCTGATCTTGGGTGCTGATTTTGATTTGAGCCGGTTCATCTTTGCTGACGGTGTAACACCCTGCAAATACTTCATCGTACTGATTGGCTGCCACTTGTGCGTCGCTAGCATTAGTGTTGTCGCCAGTGCTTTGACTGTCATCGTTATTGTTACTACAGGCTGAAACCATAAACACTGCACTCAGCATCAAGGCAGTAAAAGCAGGTTTTTTCATCGTATAAAAGTTCAAAATAATATTCCTAATCGCCCCAGTGTGGGTAAAAGTAGCAGCTATTGCTGAAAATATAAAATAAGGTCATTAATAGACTAACTATTAGCCTTAAGGCTGTTTTTTCAGGTGTTGTAGATATCAATAATCATGATACGTATACCCTAATCAAACACTGCGCCCATTTTAACAAACTTAAAGCAACTTGGTACGATTGTTATCATTTAAAACCAACAGTCAGACGCTGACAATAAATAAGTTGAAGGCGCAAATGGGCAGTGATTTTTGATATACTAACCGCAATAATAGTTTTACTATTAATCCTACTTAACATGTTACCTTTTGACTTGTTATTAGCGTTAACATTGTCATTTTAAAACCTGTCACATTTTAGATTTAAATTTTTGAGTGAGCATCTATGTCTGTACTAAATCCTAAACCTAATACCACTGTGGCGTTTACCGACGGCGCCTGTAAAGGTAACCCTGGTCCAGGCGGTTGGGGTGCATTTTTAGTGTTTAGTGATGGTCAGCAGGCTGAACATTTTGGTGGCGATGCGCACACTACCAATAACCAAATGGAGCTTATGGGTGCCATTGTTGCTCTAGAAAAAAGCCCGCAAGACCAAACCCTTGAAATTTGGACCGACTCAAGTTATGTCAAAAATGGTATCACCCAATGGATTGACAATTGGAAGAAAAAAGGTTGGAAGACAGCAGCGAACAAACCGGTTAAAAATCAGGAACTGTGGCAACGATTAGATGCGCTACAGCAAAACCGTGATGTTAGCTGGCACTGGGTGAAAGGTCATGCCGGACATGAAGGTAATGAAAAAGCCGATGAGCTGGCCAATAGAGGTATCCTTGAGTCTTCAGAGTCCCCATCAGCACCTGCAGGCGACTCAAATGAATCAGAAGCCTTAAAAAAAAACTGAATAATTCGGCAACTACGACTCAAACAGAAGATAGCTTGGCAACTCAAACCCCAAGCCAAAAACAGCAAAGCCAAGCACAAGAAATCGAAGCTCGAAAAAACCAAGCTCAAAAAATGAACGATCATTCAACGACAGACTATTTATCTCATTCATCAGCAGTCGATAGCGCACAATCAACTTCAGATGATTGGCTGTTTAGCGACCCTTTAGGCTTTGATGATGTTGTCGCTGATGAACCCTATCCTATAGAAGATAACGATAACACCATGAACCAAACTTTTAACGACCCACTAGATCAAAACATGCCTGTTGATGCGCCCATAGTAGAGACAACAGAAACTGAATTGGTTGAAGCAGAGATTGAATTTGACGGTGATACCAGTCGTGCTAACCCCCATTTTAAGCCGTTATTGCCAAAGCCTATTCATAGCGGTGAGTCTGGTCGTCAGCTTATTATGGATACCGAGACCACAGGTCTGGACGCACTCAAAGGGGACCGCATCATTGAGGTAGGTATCGTAGAGCTGGTGAACCGCAAATTCACCGGTGAAAAGCTGCACGTCTATATCAACCCTCAACGCGGTATGGATGAAGAAGTTATTCGCGTTCACGGTATTTCTGAAGCCTTTTTAGCCGATAAACCAACCTTCGATAAAGTTGCTCAGCAGCTGTATGACTTTATGCTTGGCGCTGAAGTTATCGCTCACAACGCGCCGTTCGATATCAGCTTCTTATCGATGGAGTTTGATAAAGTTGGTTTGACAGATTTTGCTGAAAAAATCACCGTTACCGACTCATTAGTACTGGCTAAACAACAATATCCTGGCCAAAAGAACACCTTGGATGCATTAGTACGCCGTCTAAACGTTGGTAAAATGGACCGTACCTTCCATGGAGCATTACTTGACTCCGAGATTTTAGCAGAAGTGTATTTGGCCATGACAGGTGGCCAGGTTGCCCTTGCTATTGATGAGGACATTCAGACCGAAGGGGCAAGTTCACACGCTAACTTTAGTCATTTGGCTGACAAACTTTTGGCGGCTAAAGCTCAATTTAACGACCATGTTAGCTGGGTAGCAAAATTAGTTGGCAAGCATCCAAGTTTAGCAGACACTCAAGGCATCACCTGTTTTCATCAAGTGGTCGATCCGCAATCGCTACCTAGCATGCTGTATCAAAAATCAGCCACTCAGCAGCCTTTAGCGCATAACCTGTATCTTAGTAGCTAATTGATTAGATCAATTATTAGATAAATGATGAGCAAGTAGAGCTTATGAGCAAATCAAGCTAAAACCTAAAATGGACTTTTTTATTAACCGGTACTCTTATGACAGCAGCACACACGCAACCAGCCACTCAAGCAATCAGTGTTACAAACTTTGATCTGAATTCTTTGTATCTATTGCGTCCTGAGATTAAGACCACACTGAGGGTTGCTGAGCAGCATCTAACTGAGTTTTATGATGACATCGAGCAAGCACCGCTACTGCTCGATTCAGTTGCCTCATTTCAGCAATTGACCGCTGTCCTTGAGCTGATTGATTTATCAGGAGCTAGCCAACTAACAAAGGCAATTGCACAAGCGCTGCAACACCTATATGAGCAAGGGAATAATCAAAACAAACCGCTTATTCTTTCCCTGTCACAAGCAGTGATGATATTAGAGCGCTATATTGAGTTTGTGCTGTTACAAGAAACCGTAGAGCCCTCTTTGCTACTGCCTATTATTAACCAGTTATTACAGCTGATTGGTCAATCTACGCTTGCTAAAAACGACCTTATCTCTGATGACTTTAGTCAAATCACTCTAGCCAACCCTGCTCAAAACTTTCAATCCATCACTGAGCTTGGCTTAGATCAGTCGCTACTAGCAACCGCCTATCGTTCTGGATTGGCAGTGGCTTTATCCGTCAAAGCCGATGTGCCTAATCATACAGGTCAGCCACAACTAACCAACGACCAGCTACAAAAACTGGATGCGATGTTCCAGGCTTGTCACCGAGTTGCCCAAAAATCATCCAGCTTATTCTGGCAGGCGGCACAAGCCGCTACCAAAGATTTGGCCAAAATATTGCCATTAAACGAAGCGCAAAAACGCCTCTTTATATTTTTAGATCAACAGTTCCATAACTACCTGCCAGCAGACGATCAACGCTTTGCCGACTTGGTAAGCTTTGCCTGTTTACAATCCAATGAATGGGCGGTCCAATTAAAACAAAGCCTTGAACATAATCAGCTCGATAAAGCGCAGCTCAATCAGTTTGCGCACTTTATGTATGGGCCTGATCAAAAGATTGCTACCCAATTAAATGAGCTATTACAGCAAGAGATTAGTGATATTAAAGTTGAAGTGCATGCGCTAGTCAATGATGGCAGCCAAAGCGAGCCTGTAGACGTTAGTTTTGATGATATCAATCACAAATTACTGGCACTTGCCTCAACCTTTGACTTATTAAAACTAGCACCAGTGGCAAATACTCTACGCCAAAGCGCTCAGCAACTGTCACAATGGCAACAGCCCTCTGATCAACAATTAGATAGCTTTTTAGCAGACTTGATTCAAGCAGAAAACGCGGCTATTCGCATGTCAAATGCACATACTCCAGGTGCGCAGGCATGGCAACTCAATAACGCGAGTATTTCTATTCATCAGCTGCAGTCTGCTTATCAAGACCTAACTGAACAATGTCGTCAATTATTGCGCCGTCTAGAACGCAGTATCAGTGATTATCTAGATCCAATTAATCCGGCGCATCAGGCTAATGTATTAGGTGCAGAAGAGACAGATGGGTCACAATATCCAGATGAACTATTACATCAGATTCCACAGACCTTAAAGCAAGTTGCCGGTGCTATTCGCTTTTTAGAGTTAACAGATGCGGCAAACATACTCAATCATTTGGCCCTATATTTAGAAGATACCTTTTATCAAGACGGTCAAACACTGATTAAACGCGACGCGCACAGCTATGCACAATTTGCTAAAGTGGCTGATGTATTATTAGCTGTTGATCATCAGCTGAGCGCACGTCAGCAGCAACATCCGTTAGGTAAGCATGCGCTACACGTTGGAAACAGCAGCTTATACCAACTGCTTAGTTTAGCGGCATAAAACGGCATGATATAAGTGCTATGCTTAGGCTATTTTAGTTGTATTAACGCCGCTCTAAACAGCCTTATTTCTTACGATTTTAAGCTGCTCAGTACGTGACTTAACTATCTAGATTTCTACTTATTTTAGTTTTTATTTATTTCTATTAGTTATTCTATTAGCCAGCTTTTAGCAGGATAGCTTGGCTATATGAACCAGATGTGAGGTTATTAGTGATACCTGAACGCTTGGACAATCTACCGATTTTATTTGATCGCCTAAATTTGCAACAGTTATCCGCTGAGCAGCAACAAACTATAGCTGCCGTTGATGCGTGTCTGCCTCAGACTCAGTGTGGCTTATGTGATCATTCAGACGGCTGCTTGCCTTATGCGGTTGCAATCGTAACAGAGGATGAGCCGCACAACAGATGTGTTCCAGGTGGTCAGCCGGTTAGTAATGCCATCGCTACGATTATGCAACGTGAGACTTTGATTGCTCGTGAATCGCCTTGGCCTGTTGACCCTAATACTCAAAGACCAACTGAGGTGCGCGCCGTCATTCGTGAAGATGACTGTATTGGCTGCACCAAATGCATACCTGCCTGCCCTGTCGATGCCATCGTAGGCACTGGCAAGCACATGCACACCATCATTACTGATCTATGCACTGGGTGTGAGTTATGCCTACCGCCCTGCCCTGTAGACTGCATTGACCTAGTGCAAGTACCACGCGCATCAGAGCTTGAAACTGCTGAATATCGAGATAAGGAGCAGGCTCATCTTCGCGGCCGCTATCATACTCACTTGAATCGAGTGGCTCAGCAAATGACGGACAAAAGCCATGCTAAGCCAGTGACCAGTATGGTAGAGACTTTGTTAGGTAATGCCTCACATCAAAGCTTAGATATCGATGCCCAAAAAGCAAAAGCTACCATTGCCGCCGCAAAATTACGCACTAAAATCAAAAAGTTAGAAAAACAGCTGAGTGTGCGCGCTAACGATAAAAAACAAGCAGAGCTGGATGATTTAAAGCAGCAATTAGCGCAGCTTGACTAGGCTAAAATCTAACAATGATTATGAACATTGATAGCAATAACAGTGATCATTTGTTTGATTAATTAATTAATTAATTAATGAATTGATTATTTTATTTAATCAACACTATATTCAGACCCTTAGGAAATATACCCAGACTATGAGTCGAGTTATTAAACACAAAACAGCGGACACCCCACCTTCAAGACGCTTGCCCAATCGCAATGTGATGGCTTTTTTTGACAAGCTGGCTGCTGCCATTGATGAGCCTGTCACTGAGCTTGAGTACAGCAGCGACTTTGAACTATTAATCGCGGTTATCCTATCAGCGCAAGCGACTGACATTAGTGTCAATATTGCGACGCGTAAATTGTTTGCTGTGGCTAATACGCCTGAAGCTATCTATGCACTCGGAGAAGACGGGCTCAAAGAGTATATTAAGACCATTGGCTTATTTAACTCTAAAGCAAAAAATGTGATTAAAACCTGTAAAGACTTGATTGATAAACACAACAGCCATGTACCGGATAATCGCAAAGATTTAGAAGCATTGGCTGGCGTCGGTCGCAAAACAGCAAACGTGGTACTAAATACCGCTTTTGGACAGCCCACAATGGCGGTTGATACCCATATCTTTCGAGTCAGTAATCGAACCGGACTGGCCACTGGCCCTACCGTACTTGCGGTTGAAAAAAAGCTGCTTGAACGGGTACCAGAAGCCTATCTTGTCGATGCACACCACTATCTAATTTTGCATGGCCGCTATACCTGCCAAGCACGTACACCGAAATGCGGTGAATGCCCTGTTTATAAAGAGTGTATGTTCAAAGACAAGCAAAAGTTTGCTGAACTTTAACACAGACCTAAGCTGAAAATTATTAATCTAGTAATGACTGTTGCTCGCTAGAGTTTTATTGCCATTCAGGGTAAAATAGATAAGTTTTACGCCGAGGGTCTGTTAAACATTCAAATAAACACGCAACTACCCTTAAAAATAAGCGTAACCGATCAATAATTCGTTTGAATGTTCAACAGACCATGAACACCATTGTGATGTTCTTGCAGATTTTCCAAATCTTAATTTCTTAAATACAAGTGCTGACTATAAGTGATACCTCATTATGCATAACTATCAACTTTTTACCTCTGAATCTGTAAGTGAAGGCCATCCAGATAAAATGGCAGATCAAATCTCAGACGCCTTGCTTGATGCCATCATGAAAGAGGATTTACATGCTCGCGTAGCTTGTGAAACCTTAGTAAAAACAGGTGCTGTGGTATTAGCAGGTGAAATTTCTACCACTGCCAATGTCGATATTGAACGCATCGTCCGTGATACGGTGAAAGGTATTGGCTATCATCATTCAGATCTTGGCTTTGATGGTGAGACCTGTGCCGTCATTAACATGATTGGTAAACAATCACCTGAGATTGCCCAAGGCGTTGATCGCACCAATCCTGAAGATCAAGGTGCTGGTGACCAAGGCTTAATGTTCGGCTATGCCAGTAACGAAACCGAAGTATTAATGCCTGCGCCTATCGAGTTTGCCCACCGCTTAATGGAGCGTCAATCTGAATTGCGCCGTGCTGGCACCCTATCTTGGCTGCGTCCAGATGCCAAAGCACAAGTTACCTTAAAATATGCCAATGGCGCACCATCAGCCATTGATGCGGTAGTATTGTCGACTCAGCATGACCCAAGCATCTCACAAAAAGATCTGCAAGAAGCGGTGATGGAAGAAATCATCAAGCACGTACTGCCAACCCATCTGCTACATAAAGAAACCCGCTATCACATCAACCCGACTGGCAAATTCGTCATCGGTGGTCCAGTAGGTGATGCAGGCCTAACCGGCCGTAAAATCATTGTTGATACCTATGGCGGTATGGCACGTCATGGCGGCGGTGCCTTTAGTGGTAAAGACCCTTCAAAAGTTGACCGCAGTGCTGCCTACGCCGGTCGTTATGTTGCTAAGAACTTAGTTGCTGCTGGTCTAGCTGAGCGCTGTGAAGTTCAAATCAGTTATGCCATTGGTGTGGCTGAACCAACCTCTATCTCAGTCAATACGTTTGGTACTGAAAAAGTGAGCAATGATGTTCTTATTGAGCTGATTCGCACTCACTTTGACCTACGCCCTTACGGCATCACAAATATGCTAAATCTGTTACAACCTATGTATCAGCAAACAGCAACCTTCGGCCACTTTGGTCGTCCAGGCTCTGATACTGCGTTTACATGGGAAAAAACAGATAAGGCCGATCAATTAAGAGCAGATGCTAACCTATAATTTAGCCTGCCAATAGCCCTATTCACTTGAGCAACCAAACCAAAACTTAAATTTAAATAGGTCTCAATAAGATAATACTATGACTGATAAAACAAACAATACTGACAATCAACAGCCGCTTTCTCAAGACATCGAAGCCTTTTACAAACGTGCTGACGCAGTTATTGAGTTGGCCAACAGCCAATTAGGTCCTCAATCTCATTCAGGACAAGTTGGCGCATCGTTGTTATATGCCGCTGCTCGATATACTGCTTCTGTGGCCTCTATCGGCTTTGTTAAAGGCAGTGACTTGGCGAAAGAAAAAGAAGAGATTATCGAGTTTTACATGAAGCAGTATCGTCAAATGCTAAGTGACAACTTAGATGACTATGCTGAAAACTTTGATAAATATGTTCAGATTAACAAAGAATAAGACGCTTAATTATTATTAACCGTTTTTTTGATTAATTGTGATACAAGATGTATAAATAGCTCACCTTTCGGTGGGCTGTTTTTTTAGTATGATGATTAAATCCAGCTACTTACTCAGAAAGGATGAGGTCACTTATGAAAGGATTTATCAAAACAAATAATCAAAAAACCCAAGTAAGCACATCGTCTGTACTAGGGTCAGCACTATTTGGCATACCGCTAGTAATAGGCATGCTATTAACAGGCTGTACGACATCAGAAGAAGCACAAAAACCCACTAAGCCAGCACCAGTTACTGATAACAATCAACCCTTTGATAATAGCTCTGCCTCACAATGCGGACCCTTTACCGCTGATAAAGCACAAGTGATGTGTACTATGCATTACGACCCAGTGTGCGTAAAGCATAAATCAGCAGATGGGCAAATTAGTTATAAGACAGCGGGTAATGCTTGTACGGCCTGCACAACTCCGACAGCCATTAGCTATACCGCGAGTGAATGTGGTGCTGAAGATCGTACACGCTAATGCCAATCAGCCTAATTAATTAACTAATCAGTAAACCTAAAAAAGGCCAACTCCTAAAAGTTGGCCTTTGCTTATTTTAAAATAAAAACAGTAAAATTATTATGCTAAGCGATCGACACCATTAATCACCTGAGGCAATTTTTGGTGGACCCTTCAACAACTCTTCATCAACAAACTCATCGGCTGTGTTGTGCTCAGCAGATTCTTCGGTAATAAACCACTGCTGCGCACGATATAAGATGAGTCGATCTCGGCTAAGACCTCGCATCAATGAGTACATCATTACCACAATTACGATAGCAAATGGGAAACCTGCCACAATAGCCGCAGCCTGTAATGCACCTAGACCACCTGCTGCTAACAAAATCGCAGCTACCAACCCTTGAGTCACAGCCCAGAATAGACGTTGAGTCTTAGGAGGGTTGGTATCACCGCCAGAAGTCAACATATCGATAACGAAACTTGCTGAGTCTGATGAGGTCACAAACCACAATACGATCATAACGATGATTAGCATGGTGGTCGCTTTAGCCAATGGATAAAATTCCATTAGTTTAAAGATAGCGTTACCATAATCATTTTGTACCACTTCAATAAAGCCTGGGCTAATGCCTTTTAACGCCCCTTCTAATTCCATATTGACAGCAACGCCACCAAAGGTTGTGAACCAGAAGAACAAGATAGCCATAGGCACAAATAATACACCTAATAAGAATTCGCGAATGGTACGACCACGACTAATACGAGCAATAAATACGCCCACAAATGGTGACCAACTTACCCACCAAGCCCAGTAGAAAATAGTCCAAGCTGACTGCCAATCGGTCTTACTATAGGCTTCATTCCAGAACGCTAACTCGATGATGTTTTGGGTATAGTTACCGATATTTTCGACAAAACTATCCATAATATACTGAGTTGGACCTAGGATGAATGCAAAACCCAATAGTACAAACGTTAAGAAGATGTTTAAATCACTTAGACGCTTAATCCCTTTATCCAGACCCATCATTAATGAGCCACAGGCCAGTAAGGTAATAAACGCAATCAATATAATTTGAACCGTAATATTATTAGGCAGTCCAAATAAACCGCTTAAGCCAGAGTTAATCTGTAACACACCCAAACCGAGGGTGGTTACCACACCAAACATAGTACCGAATACGGCAAGTACGTCTACGGTGTGACCCCAGCCGCCATTAATGCGTTTACCTAATATAGGATATAAAGCAGAGCGAATGGCAAGTGGTAAGCCACGGCGGAAGTGGAAATAGGCCAAAGATAACGCCACAAAAGCATAAATTGCCCAAACGTGAATACCATAATGCAAGAACGATATATTCATTGCCTGTTTGGCCGCTTCAACCGTCTCTTTTTCACCTAATGGTGGTGCCATAAAGTGAAACACTGGCTCAGCTGTACCCCAATACATAATACCGATACCGATACCTGCAGAGAACAACATGCCAATCCAAGACATAAGACTGTATTGAGGTGCTTCGGTCTGATGCCCTAACCGAATATCTCCATAGCGACTGAATATTAAATACAAACAAATAAATACAGCAGCATTCATCACCACAATGAACAGCCAGCCAAATCTTTGGGTAATAAAGCTTTGTAATGAAGTAAATACTTCATTTGCCATATCTTGGAACAAAGCACCAAAGATAATAAAACCAACAATTAATATCACTGAGGCGATAAATACAGGCCGATTAACCCGTGGAAAGGGTCCTAAACGCCCAATTTTTAAATCACTCATTCCTCTTACCTTGATAAAAAAGAAGTTACCTTAACAATGCAATTACTAATTAGCAATTTTATACACAGGTCACCCTTAATAAATTAACACTAGACTCTATAATGGGTAACATAACAGCAACAATTATCGCTTTTAGGTCAGTTTAATGCAAATTTAAAATAGACTTTGTTATTAGCGGTTTATTAAATAGTGCGATGACCATCATATATGTATGCCATATGAATTCACTATAAAGTCTATTTAAAACAAACGACTTTAAGATATTATGAAAACAAGCAGCTTTAAAATTAGGTACAAAAAAAGACCCTCTATGTAATATAGAGGGTCTTTTTTGATTAATTACCTATTAACAATAATCAATGTTGACAGATTATTCTTTGGTGAAGACTAGGTTATCTTCTTCATCAACATCGACTTTGATGGTATCACCAGCAATAAACTCTGCCGATAATAGCTTCAATGACAATGGGTTTTCAATCTGCTGCTGAATAGCACGTTTCAAAGGACGCGCGCCATATACAGGATCGTAACCCACGGCGACTAACATATGCATCGCATCTGGCGTTAACTTGATGTCCATTTCGCGCTCTTTTAAGCGGTCACGTAAGCGATCAAGCTGAATGTCTGCAATGCCCGCCATTTGTGCCATACCCAATGGATGGAATACCACAATCTCATCAATACGGTTGACAAACTCTGGGCGGAAGTGCTGGCCAACTGATTCCATAACAGAAGCTTTGATTTCTTCATAGTCATCACCGGCCATCTCTTGGATTTTATGCGAACCCAAGTTACTGGTCATAATGATAACCGTGTTTTTGAAATCAACCACACGACCTTGTGAGTCAGTTAAGCGGCCATCATCCAATACTTGAAGCAGAATGTTAAACACATCTGGATGTGCTTTTTCGACCTCATCAAACAAGATAACGCTGTATGGCTTACGGCGTACCGCTTCAGTTAGCACACCGCCCTCTTCATAACCGACATAACCTGGAGGCGCACCAACCAAGCGGCTGACACTGTGCTTCTCCATGAACTCACTCATGTCGATACGCACCATGGCATCTTCTGTATCGAACAAGAAGCTGGCAAGCGCTTTGGTCAACTCAGTTTTACCGACACCGGTTGGACCTAAGAATAGGAACGAGCCTGATGGACGGTTTGGATCTGACAGACCGGCGCGACTACGGCGAACCGCGTTAGCAACCGACTGCACTGCTTCATCCTGACCAACCACACGCTGATGCAAGTGGCTTTCCATTTCAAGCATTTTCTCACGTTCGCCTTGTAGCATACGGCTTACCGGAATACCAGTCGCTGCAGCAACCACTTCAGCAATTTCATTGTCCGTCACTTTGTTACGTAACAACTTAATGCCTTCGCCTTCTCCGGTTTGTTCTTTTTGCTCTGCCAAGTCGGATTCAGTGATACGTTTTTCAAGCTGAGGTATGGTTTCATACTGCAGCTTACTCATGGTTTCGTAATCACCTTCACGGCTGGCTTTGTCATAAGCAATACGCGCTTTATCCAACTCGTCTTTTAACTGTTGACTGCCTTTAACCAAGGCTTTCTCAGCTTGCCAGATTTCGTTAAGATCGGCATATTCTTTTTCAAGCTCTTCAATTTGTTCATCTAGAATCTGACGCTCAGCTTGTGCACCAGCATCTTCTTCATTTTTGAGCACTTCGCGCTGCATTTTTAGCTGAATCAAACGACTGTCTAGCTTGCCTAATGCTTCAGGCTTGCTGTCCATTTCCATACGTAAGCGGCTCGCAGCTTCATCGACCAAGTCGATTGCCTTATCTGGCAATTTACGATCGGTGATATAGCGATGACTCATACGCGCAGCAGCAATAATAGCGCTGTCTTGAATATCGACACCATGGTGTAGCTCATAACGCTCTTTTAAACCACGCAAGATGGCAATGGTATCTTCAACGCTTGGCTCATCAACCAATACTTTTTGGAAGCGGCGCTCAAGGGCAGCATCTTTTTCAATATACTGACGGTATTCATCTAAAGTAGTTGCACCCACACAGTGCAGCTCACCGCGTGCCAATGCAGGCTTTAACATGTTACCCGCATCCATTGCGCCGTCTGACTTACCGGCACCAACCATGGTATGTAATTCGTCAATGAATAAGATGACATTACCTTCTTGCTGTGACAGCTCGTTGAGCACGCTTTTCAGACGCTCTTCAAACTCACCACGATATTTGGCACCGGCAATGAGTGCGCCTAAATCCAGTGACAATACTTCTTTGCTACGTAGACCTTCTGGCACATCGCCATTAACAATCTTTTGCGCTAAGCCTTCAACGATGGCAGTTTTACCAACCCCTGGCTCACCGATAAGTACTGGGTTATTTTTGGTACGACGTGACAATACTTGAATGGTACGACGAATCTCTTCGTCACGACCAATCACCGGGTCAAGCTTACCTGACTCTGCACGTTCGGTTAGGTTTATGGTGTATTTGTTCAATGCATCACGTTGGTCTTCAGCATTTTGACTGTCCACGGTTTGTTCTCCACGAAGTTGCTCAATCACTGCTTTTAACTTAGCCGCAGTGACACCCGCTTGCTCAAATATTTTTTTGGTCTCGCCCTGCTCTGCTAATATTTGCAGCACCCACTCGGTCGCAATATAGTCATCACCAGCTTTTTGTGCCTGACGATCGGCTAAATTTAGCACTTTAACTGACTCTGGATTTAGGTTCACTTCTCCAGTAGGTGTCGCAATGGTTGCTTGATTGTCTAACGCTTTGGCAACACCATTTTTTAATGCAGGCACACTAGCGCCCGCTTGCTGACACACAGATAAGTTAGACTCATCTTCTAATAGTGCGGCCATAATATGTACCGGCGCAATGCTGGTATGGTCTCTGCCAAGCGCTATGCTTTGAGCCTGTTGCAAAGCTGCTTGTAGCTTTTGGGTAAATTTCTCAAATCTCATCTAAGAATCCTTATCGTTTTAATTTGTATTATCTTTAATTTATTCAGCATTAAACGGTGTGGTTATTTTTAATTAGGTTTTAACCCTGTTAAAGTAGCACTGTTTACTGCTTTACTCTGTTACATATATGCAGACTGTGTCATGTTTTTTCAAGTCTATGTCGAGCTAATTTTATAAATTATTGTAAATGTCAAACTATAACTATGACTAAACAGTAATCGCTGTTCATATAATGGATACCCTTAGTTTAAATTTCAATAGACTAGATTTAATTAACATTTAAAATCAAGTATTTAGAGTAAATAATATGATGCTAAGTGAGCTTAAATGCTTGGATTAAATAGCTTTAGCTAAAAACAAAAAACCTGTGATCGGCAATACCAATCACAGGTTTTGTTTATATCTAAAGTTGTCTGCAGCTGTTAAGGCATCTGACACAATATCAATTTATCTTCAACCGTTACTTGCGCTCCAGCTAGCTGACACTCTTTAACCAAATAAGAGCGGCTTGCCTGCCAGCCAGCAAAAAAGCTGATTACACACAATAAAAAAACAAACAACTTCATTTTAACATTGCGTAGAATCTCTGGTTTTTCAGGATGAATGTTACCTCCTGGCTGTTGCTGATGTTGAGTTGCAGATTTTTGGGACTGGTTAGAACTCAAGCTTACCCCCTTTCGCTACTGCTGCTTGATAGGCAGGTCTTGCTTTACAACGCTTTAACCAATTGACAATACTGTTGTAGCGTACCGTATCTAAGCTGCGGCCGGCATTAGCCGCTTCCACGAAAAAGGCCATTTGAATATCTGCCGCACTGAACTCAGCACCGGCGAACCATTTATCTTCGGTCAACTCAGCTTCGATCAAATCAAGGGTCTTGTTGATATTTTTGGTAATCATTGATGCTTCAACTTGCTTACGAATACCTTTTGCAATCGGACGTATTAAGGCAGGTGAACGCTCTACAATCTTCGTAAACACCAAACGCATTACCAAGGCTGGCATAGCTGATGCTTCGGCGTAATGCATCCAAAAGTCGTAATCACGCCAATCTTGGCTGTCTGCATCTAGCTTCGGATGCAGCTTAAACTCAGGGTCATATTTTGCCATCAAGTAATCAATGATAAAACCTGACTCAATCAAAGCCGTGGTTTCTTCTGGCTTGTCTGAATCAATACCTTTCACTTCTAGTATAGGTGCTTTACCAGAAGGATGAACCTTCTCTAGGCTTTTTGGCGCTAAAAAAGACTTGGTTCTTTGATAACTGGTTAGCTGATAATCCAATTCCAACTCTTCAAGTAGCCATAAAATACGGAATGAACGTGAGTTCTCTAAATGATGTAAATGTAAATTTGACATATCTGCCCCTTAATTATTCATTACTTGTTATGCATTATTATAAAAATTATAAAATCTTAAGAAGTATAGCCTAATATTTGGTTTAGAGTTGTTTGACTATGTAGCCCGACGTAGCCTGACACTCATCTTGCAACTGTTATGGTTAGAAGATTATTCGGACTTAGTGGTTCAGCTGACTCTAATGAAACATTTCACGAATCACGAGCTTTAGAAAATTACTGACTTTATAAAACCACTGTAAAAATTTAACTCTAAAAAAAATACCGACAGAAGTCTATTCCATCGGCATTTTAAAGGCAAACTAATCAACAACAAAGATAAGTTTTGTTACCTTAATCAGTATTAAGCGTAACACCCTACTTTAAGGTTAACATTAGTCATCACTTGCGTCATTGATGTTATCTGCATCAGTATCGTCAATATCGGTATCGCTATCAGTCTCGACATCGTCAGCCAGTTTATTAGCTTCATCTGCGTCAGAAGGCGCATCTGTAGAATCTAGCATACCTTCAAGTAGCTCCTCTTCTTCGGTGCTCTCCTCAACACGCGCCATACCAACCAACACTTCATCATTGGCTAAGCGAATTAAGGTTACCCCTTGAGTGTTACGTCCTGACGTTGCTACTTGAGCCACTGGCGTACGCACTAGCGTTCCTTTGTTCGAGATTAAGATGATGTCATCTTCAGGATGTACCTTGGTCGCACGCACTAAAGCACCATTACGCTCACTGGTCTTGATAGCGATAACACCACCGCCACCACGGTTTTGCGCGTTAAACTCTTCAGCTGGCGTACGCTTACCATAACCATTCTCACAAGCAATCAGAATCTCTTTCACGTCATCTTCAATAACCACCAATGACTTAATAGATTCATCTTTGGCGATACGCATACCGCGAACACCTTTAGCAGTACGGCCCATCACACGTGCATCATTCTCGTCAAAACGAATGGCTTTACCACTTGAGGCAAATAGCATCACTTGCTGCTCGCCATTGGTAATGCGTGCAGAAACAAGCTTGTCATCTTCTTCTAGGCCAATCGCAATCAAACCATTCGAGCGAATGTTAGCAAACTGAGACAGCTTCACGCGCTTAACCGTACCATTAGCAGTCGCAAAGAATACAAATGGTCCCGTTACGGTATTGTCGTTTTCTTCTGCATCATCGTCCACAACATCAGCATCTGCAATGGCAGCAGCTTCATCAGCGTCATGTGGTGCTTCTTCGACCGCTTTTGGAATCGGTAAAATAGTAGTGACAATCTCATCTGGGTCTAAGCCAATAATATTAACTAGCGGACGGCCACGCGCGCCACGGCTGGCAATTGGCACTTCAAAGCCACGTAAGCTAAACACACGCCCATTATCGGTAAAGCAAAGCACCGTCGCATGAGTCGAGGTCACAACCAGATGATCAATCACATCATCTTCTTTCATCGCTGCTGCTGACTTACCACGGCCACCACGGTTTTGGGCGACATAGTCACCGATTGGCTGGGTCTTAGCATAACCCGTACGTGATACCGTTAATACCACTGTCTGTTCTGGAATTAAGTCTTCACGGCTAAAGTCGCTACGTGAGTCAACGATGTCAGTGCGACGCTCATCACCAAATTCATCTAAGATTTCTTGCATTTCATTTTTAATAACCATCATCAGCTTATCAAAGTCCGCTAAGATAGATTCAAGTTCAGCAATTTGACGTAAGATGTCTTGGTATTCTTCGGTTAGTTTGTCTTGCTCAAGGCCGGTTAAACGATGCAGTTGCATCTCTAAAATCGCGTTAACCTGTTCAAGTGATAAACGGTAGTTGTTACCGTCATCAATTAGACCAAACGGATTTTTCAGGTCCTCGCCTTCGATAAACTCAGGGCGTACTGAGCGCAAGTCACCAGCAGCTAATGTACCACGACCTGCCGCTTGCAACATGGCAACCACGGTACCTGAATCCCATACTTGGGCTAATAGTTTTTCACGTGCTTCACCGCGGTTGGCCGACTCTTTAATGGTAGCGATGATGTCATCGATGTTGGCTAAGGCAACGGTCAGACCTTCTAATAAGTGACCGCGCGCTTTGGCTTTGTTTAGCTCATAAATCGTACGGCGAGTCACAACTTCTTGACGGTGACGCACAAAGGCTGCAATTAACTGACGCAATGTCATTAGCTTTGGCTGACCATTGTCTAAGGCAACCATGTTGATGCTAAAGCTTGACTCTAGTGGTGTCTGCAAGAACAAGTTATTAACAATAACTTCTGCTACTTCGCCACGACGTAAATCAATCGCAATACGCATGCCGTCTTTATCAGACTCATCACGAATCTCAGAGATACCTTCAATTTTCTTATCACGTACCAGCTCAGCAATACGCTCGATTAGCTTGGCTTTGTTGGCCTGGTATGGAATTTCGGTAAATACAATGCGCTCACGCTCACGATTGGCGCCAGTTTCACTCATCGGTTCAATGTGATAACGACCACGGATATGCAGACGGCCTTTACCAGTGCGATACGCATCAACGATACCCGCACGGCCATATATAATACCGCCAGTTGGGAAGTCAGGACCAGAGATATAGTTGGTCAGCTCTTCACTTGAGATATTCGGATTATCGGCATACGCCAAGCAGGCATTAAGCACTTCGGTTAAGTTGTGCGGCGCCATATTGGTCGCCATACCGACCGCAATACCAGTCGCGCCGTTTACCAGTAGATTAGGAATACGTGCTGGCAACACACTTGGCATGCGCTCTGAACCATCATAGTTGTCTTCCCAGTCAACCGTGTCTTTATCCAGATCTGCCAACATTTTGTGAGTCAGCTTAGTCATACGTACTTCGGTATAACGCATCGCTGCTGCTGGATCATCGTCGATAGAACCAAAGTTACCTTGACCGTCGACCATGGGATAGCGCAAGCTAAAGTCCTGTGCCATACGTACAATGGCATCATAAACAGCAGTATCACCATGAGGGTGATATTTACCGATTACGTCACCAACCACACGTGCCGATTTTTTGTAAGGTTTATTGTAGTCGTTAGACAACTGGTGCATGGCATACATGATACGACGATGCACAGGTTTCAGCCCGTCTCGCACATCCGGTAGCGCTCGAGATACAATAACGCTCATCGCATAATCAAGGTAGGATTGCTTCATCTCATCGATGATAGCAATAGGACTGACCGAATCACTCATACATACATCTCCATGTTAGCAGTTGTCCCCGACTTAAATTAGGAACCTTCTGCAAACTATTTTTAAAGTTTTTTATTGATTGTTTTTGCTAAACTGACTGCTCAACTATTTTGTCAGTTTTATAGCCAATTTTTGAACCAATTCATGCAAAAAATTAACTGTTATATTTTAGCACAAATTAGCCTCAAACGGGTGCATTTATAGGGCTGTATCCAAGCCATGATGACAACTATTGACAACAAAACGGCAGCGATTGAATGCAAACTGGGTTAAAATTAGCCGCCTGTTAGATTTAAATTAAAAAACGCCCCAAACTCTCTTATAAAAACAGCCATTATTTTGTGTTTATTGACACAAACTTTATTATTTTATTAAAACCTATCTGTATTTTTTGGAAACCTGACTGCTATGAGCGTATCTGAAGACCGTAATTTTGACCCCATTACTGAGCATTTTGTCAAAAAGGTATATGGCGGATTAAAAGGTGACATTCGTCTGGCTGTTCTCAAGCGAGATCTAACTGATGTGGTCAAGCAGCTGTCTGCGCAACACAATAGACCGCTTAGAATTTTGGATGTTGGTGCCGGCTTGGCACAGATTTCAATTGAATTGGCCGAGCAAGGACATCAGGTGACGATTAATGACATCTCACACAATATGTTGGTCGAGGCCAAAAAAAACGCCAGCGAACGTGGCGTGTTAGATAAAATTAGTTGGTTGGTATGTCCGTATCAGCATTTTGAAGAAATTCTTGGTGAGACAGCAGACGAGGGCTATGACTTAATATTATGCCATGCTCTACTTGAGTGGTTGGGTCAGCCCAGTGACATCATGCCATTTTTTGCCCGCTGGCTTGCTGCTGACGGGGTACTATCACTGTGTTTTTATAATCCGGCCAGTTTTGTCTATCGCAACTTGATTATGGGTAACTTTAACTTGCTAAATAACCCAGAGTTTAAATCAGACAATAAAAAAAGCCTGACTCCAAACAACCCTGTCAGCTATGAGCAAGTGGCAGGTTGGCTTGAGGATCAAGGCTTACAGATTAATTCAGTCAGTGGCTTACGCGTATTTCATGATTATTCACCGCTAAAGCGTGGCGGTCATACCAATCCTGAAGCAGTGATTAAGATGGAGCTACGCTACTCAAATCAAACCCCTTATAAATGGCTGGGGCGTTATTTGCACGTATTGGCGCAGCGTCAGCAATAAAATTTAAATCAGCTAGATATTTGAACTAACTAAATACGGTGCCAAGTGGTCACATCCAAGTCATCGCCATGGAATAACACCACATGAGCCATCAAGGGTCTAAAACCAATCGATGAGCCAATCGGATGGTCATGGTGACTGGAGATTAACGACAGCACCTCTTCCCCATTGTCTAAGCGCAATCGGTATAAAAAGTTAGCACCTCGAAACACGCGCCCGACTACAATGGCCTGCTGCGGACTGCTATCATCGTGCACGATATCATCAGGACGAATCAGCACTTTAATCTGAGTGCCATTGGCAAAGTCGTATTCACACACTTCACCGGTATTGTAGTAAGTCTCATAATCGTATTCTTGATAATGCGAATGAATCGGCTCAGGATAGCGCTTGATATCACCCAGTGCTGTCTTGATGGTGCCTTGTTCAATCACCCCATCAATCATCGCACCTTCACCAATAAATTCAGCAATGAACGGACTGTTCGGTTCATGATACAGCTCGTCAGGTGTTGCCCACTGTGCCAACTTACCCTTATGCATCACACCAATCTTATCAGCAATAGCAAAGGCTTCATGCTGATCATGGGTAACCAAAATAGCCGTGGTATTGGTCTGTTTTAAGATATCACGTACTTTGGCTGCCAGTGATTCTCGCAGCATCATATCTAAGTTTGAAAATGGCTCATCTAACAAAAGCAGCTCAGGCTTAGGCGCTAGCGCACGCGCTAAAGCAATACGTTGCTGCTGACCGCCAGACAATTGATTGATACGCTTATCGGCATGTTCAGTCAGCTCAACTAACGCCAACATCTCTTTAATGCGGGCTGCTTTATCCGCTTTAGACCAGCGGTGTAAGCCAAAGCCAATATTTTCACTCACCGTCAGATGACTAAACAGCGCATAGTCTTGAAACACCATGCCCATATCACGTTTGGCTGGCATCACTTGCACGTTGACCTTGTTAGACTCAATATCAGTCAACACTTTATTATTTAAGATTACCCGACCTTGCACCGGCTGCTCAAGACCAGCAATCGCTCTTAGCGCGGTAGTCTTACCACAACCACTAAACCCTAATAAACAACCTATCTCACCCTGCTCTAAACTCATCGATAGCGCTTTGACCACTTGGGTTTGATCAAAGCTAACACTGATCTGATCGATAACCAGATACGGTGATTTGCTCGCTGTCATATCCGCTGAAGTGGCTGCTGGTTGCTGCTGCATATTGGCTTACCTTTGCTTAGGCTATTTTAATAAATAAATAATGACGAATGATATTGGCAATCAAACACAAATAAAATTAAGCGCTCTGGCTCTTATTAACTATGGCTCTGATTAACTGTAATTAATACTGATAAAAATAATTAACTTTTATCTGACTGACGTATTAATAAGATAACCGGTATCAATCCAACCAACACTATGGTCAAACTGGGTAGCGCGGCACGCTCATACATACCCTCAGAGGTCATTTCAAACACTCTGACAGCCAGTGTATCCCAACCTTGACGACGCGTCATTAGAGTAATGGGCATCTCTTTAGTAACTTCAACGAACACCATGATCAGTGCGGTTAATACACCTGGGCTGATAACTGGTAAATATACTTGACGCCAGCGCTGCCAACGATTGGTCGTTAATAACTGCGCCGCCTGCTCCTGACTGGGTGTTAATCGATTAAGCTGACGATCAATGGGCTGAAAGCCAACTGTCACAAAGCGTGTGGTCAATGCCAATAACATCACTACCACACTACCGCTAATGACCTGAGTGGTTGTGATATTTAAAGCGATTAACGCGTTGTCCATCGACGCAATTGGGATAAATACCCCCACCGCCAATACTGTGCCGGGCACGGCATAACCCAGATTAGCCAAAGATACCAACAGCTGGTTGCTACGGCTTGGGAATTGGCGCAACAGCCATGCCATTAACAACGCTAATACCGCAATGGTGACTGCGGTTGCACTGGCAATGAGCAAAGTATTGGTGACAAAGCCCCAATAACGATTATCCAAATCAATATGATAGTTATCAATCACCCAGATTAGCAGCTGACCCATAGGGATGCCAAACGCCAAAATAAAAATCAGGCTACAAAAGAGTAATGCCCACAGATTTTTTAATCCAGATAATTGTTGACGTTGGCGGCTGCCTGCACTGGGTAGATAACTGCGCTTTTTTTGCCAATAACGCTCAAACAGCAGCACAATAAATACTGCTACGATTAATAAGGCGGCCAGCTGCGCTGCCGTGGTTAAACTAAAAAAGCCAAACCAAGCTTTATAAATTGCCGTTGTAAACGTATCTAGGTTAAATACAGATACGGCACCAAAATCAGCTAAGGTTTCCATCCAGGTTAATAGCAAACCGCCAACAATCCACGGCATAGCTTGAGGCAAAGCCACTTTAAAAAATGCTTGTTGCCGAGTTAGCCCTAACATTTGACCCGCTTCTAGCGCCCGTTGCCCTTGCGATAAAAAAGCTTGTCTCGCCAATAGATACACATAAGGATAGAACACCAGTGATAAGATAACACCGGCGCCCCAGACGTTACGTATCTGAATAAAAGAACCATTTATCCCCAGCTCTCTTAAGCTACTTTGCAATATGCCACTGTAATCAAAGATACCGACACTGACAAAAGCCAGTACATAAGCGGGAATGGCAAATGGCAGCATTAATGCCCAAGCAAAAAACTTCTGCCCAGTAAAGCGATACATACTGGTTAACCACGCCAAATAGGTGCCAAGACTACCTGCTATTACGGTGACTAAGACTAGGATTAAAGCGCTATTTTTTAATACGGAGGGTAAGACATAGTCTGCAAGGTGCGACCATACCTCAGCCATAGGCTCAAACCATGAGCGCATGACAATAATGATGGGTATCAACATAAATAGCGAAATTAGACCAAGGACTAATTTCGCTATTAGAGATTTGTTGGATTGATTCGCTTTCATAAACCCCTAATGCTAAACCTGCTTTGTCTGCTCATGCATCTTAATAACCACATCTTAATGCATACGTCTTGATAAAAACGTTTTAAAACAATGACTACTATCTCAATACTTTAAAACAAATTTAGTGCAAGAGACAGTCATCATAGTAATAAATCATCTAGATAATAAGCTTATCGGCTAGACTGATTAAATCACTCTAGCCGATAGACGACAAAGTTCGCTTAGCGCATTTTGGCTTAGTATGTTTTATTCGTAACCTGCACGATCCATTAATTGTACCGCTTGTGCTTGACGTTGACCAAAGATGCTAACATTAATGTCATCTTGTTTGAATGGTCCCCATGAACGTAGAAGGTCTGACTCATCAATACCTTCTTTCACTGGGAACTCTTTATCGCTGCTGGCGTATTGACCTTGCGCGGTGTCAGAAGACAACCATTCGATCAGCTTACGTGCGCCTTCAACGTTATCAGCGTTTTTGATAATACCTGCGCCAGATACGTTAACATGAGTACCGGTTGCTTCAGCGCCTTCACCTTGGTTAGCCCAGAATAGTTTTACAGGGAAATCAGGGTTTTCTTCTAAGGTACGGCCATAGTAGTAACTGTTGGCAATACCCACTTCACACTGACCGGCAGCAATGGCTTCAAGCATTTTATTATCGCTGCTAAACACAGGCGCTGCTAAGTTAGCCACCCAGCCTTTAACGATTTCTTCAGTTTTTGGCTCGCCATAATGTTCAATCATACTGGCAACCAATGACTGATTATATACCTTTTGCGAGGTACGTAAACATAATTTGCCTTTCCATTTTGGATCAGCAAGGTCCGCATAAGTTGACAGATCTTCTGGGCTTACTTTTTTTGGATCATAAAAAATAGTACGCGCACGTAGTGATAGACCCGTCCATAGATCTTTTGCTGAGCGGTATTTTTCTGGCACATTGCTGTTAATCACTTCTGAATTAAGCGGCTGCAACAAGCCTTGCTCGCCCGCTTGCCATAAGTTACCGGCATCAACCGTTAGTAGCATATCTGCTGGTGTATTGGTACTTTCAGCTTCTAAACGTGCCATTAATGGGCCGGTTTTATCAGTCACAAGCTCAACAGCTATACCGGTTTCTTTGGTAAATTCATCTAATAAAGGCTGAATTAATTGCTCATTACGTGAAGAATAAACAGTAACCACTTCCGAATCGTTTCGGGTCGCTGGACTGTCAGCATCAGCTACTTTGTCACTATCATTGCTACTATTACAGCCTGCTAAAGCCAGTGCACTCATCATAGCAGCACCTAATAAGGTAACTTTGCTCTTACCTAGCATTGATGTTGCCGCTTGTTCTGTACCCATACAATCCTCTTTACGATATCTAATCTGGTTAAATGTATTTTTATAATATTGCTGATGCAATTTGCACTCATTTAAGGTGCGATATTGATGCGTTAATTAGGCCAATAAATATTGCTTTTACTAACGAAATGTATAGTAATACAAATAGTAATAATTATCAATAACAATTAGAATCTATCATTTCGAACCCAAATAATCGCTTTAAACCTGAGCTTAATTTTATCATTACGAGGATTTAATGCTTTTAAATCAGTCCATCAATCGTTTTGTCTTAACCTTTTCTAGCCTAATTTTTCTACTTAACTATTTGAGCTTATATACGATTGAATCTACTAATCGCCCTACGCCTACTCGGTAGCTTTAGTCTCTTGAGTAGTTTTACTGTCTGCCTCATCCTCAGCTTCTTCAGTTTTGGGTTTAACTTCAGGCGGCTCGGCAGGCTCAATTTTGCGATGATTGGCAATCACCTCAGACAATAAGGTCGCATCGGCAGAAAACTCAGTCCACTCGGGGCGAATAACTGCTTTATCAATCGACTCATCTTCGATAGTGGCGATAGGAAAGCTGCTGGTATGGTAAGCAAATAACGCCTGACCTTCATCACTGACCAACCACTCCATAAATCTTAGTGCTTGACCAACGTCTTCGCCTGAGTCCAACATGCCCATGCTAATGGCATTGGTAATAGTACCGCGGTTGATTTGGTTGGCCCACATCAGGCGCACCGCGGTATTTGGGTTTGTCTTGCTATACTGCCAAAACACATCAGAGTCGACGATACCTACATCGCACAGGCCTTGGTCTATCTTTGCCAGTACTTGACTGTCACTGTCAGAAGGCGCGCCCATATTGATTTGCCAGTTTCTGACAATCTCAGGCGTTAATTTAGTGCCTCGATAACCCCACATCATTTTAGCAATGGCCTGATTTTCAGGGCTAAATACATCGGTCATACACAAGCGGCCTTGCCATTTGTTAGCACCGACACTGGCATAGTTGATCAATTCTGGCTCGTTTACCTTGTTATGGTTATACACCAACGTACGTCCATACATGCCAACCCCATACCAAAATCCATCTTCATCTTGATATTGCTTAGGCACTTTGCTGTTTAATATCTCAGAGCCTAATGGCTGTAATACATGACTGGCTTTGGCATTAGCCAAGGTGTAGGCGCTACGCATGATGACCATATCGCTACCGGTTGGCACTTTAATATCAAACACCAGCGGCGGTTCTTCATCGAACTTAACGGTAAATACCTGCTCATCCATCGGTATCCAGTCAATCAGCACACCGGTCTCTTCGCTATAAGCGTCACCTACTTTGCGCATCTGCTCGATATCTAAATCGGTCGCTACTTGAAAACGCTCTTGCATTAATGCACTGTTTTCAGCGTCGTTTTCATTATCATCTGCATTTATATCGTTTTGATTAGAACAGCCAGACACGGTTAAAACCGCCATACACAGCGCCGCCATTGCAGGCTTGCTCAGTTGAGACAATGGACGGGTAAAGCGACTGATAACGGCAGCGTATGACATCAAATAAACCTATGAATAAAAACAAGCAAAACACACGAACTAAATAATTTGCTAATAACTAAAACAGTTATTAATAAAAACAGTATTAATGAAAACAATATTAATCGAAGCAGTACTACATAGAAGCGATGCAAACTAAAAATCAAACAGCTGTTTTAAAAAAAGACTGACTTTAAGACTGAGAAAACTGAATATGATTAAAACTTGCTAAATTAACAACCTATAAATAACGCCCACACAACGCATTGACGACCGCTTCTGTACGTAAAATACGATCTCCAAAGCTGATCACTTCACAGCCCTGCGCTTGAAGCAGCTTAACCTCATAATCAATCCAACCACCTTCAGCCCCAATACACAGCCACTTCGGTAAGCCATGAGTCGCTGACAACTCAGACAGAGTTTTATTGGCATAAGGATGCGCAACCGCAGCGCGCTGTCCAGCAATCATGGCAGGTAGCTCATCTTCGACAAAGGGTTTAAAGCGCTTTTTTAGGTGAATCTGAGGCGCTATGGTATCTACCCCTTGCTGAAGACCTTCTTGAACAAACTCATCTATGCGTTTTAGCATCGGACTTTGCCAGTAGCTTTTGTCAGTGCGATAGCTATTGACCAGTACAATCTCGGCCACACCGATTGCAGTCATATCCATAATTAGTCGTCGTAACACTTTGGGTCTAGGTAGCGCCAATATAATGCGTAAGTCTAGTTTAGCTGGCGGCTGACTTTCTAGCTGCACATCGGTTAATAACACCTGATCATCTGATAACTGCGCAACTTGCGCACTTCCTATCAGACCATTTCGCTGTCCTATTTTTAGTCGTTCACCTACTTTTAATTTTAATACTTGTTGAATATGCGCAACTTGAGTGGCATCTGTTATCTGTAGCTGTTTTGAAACTGCCTCAGAACCATTCATCGGAGCATTAACAAATGCAGTCTGATCAAGCAATACAATATTCACAGTAAACGACCCTTTAGTAACTGGTTAACTGAAGCGCTATTCAAAAAACACTGTTTAATCAGAACGCTGACGCACTTCAAAGTGATCAAAGTCAATGTCATTGAGCTGCTCATTATCGACTGGCTGCTTGCTATAATGATCTGCTAACAGCTTTTCAATCATCGCCAACTGGCGCTGCATGGCATCACTCTTTTGTGCTACCAATTGTTGTCCTTTTTCACCCGCCTGCTCAGCTAAGTGCGGTTCACCTAGCCACAGTCGTAGCGCTTGATAGAGACTTACCTCAGGTTGTATTGACTGGCCGTGCTCTTGTTTACTGGCTTTACCGCTGTTTTTTGCATTCGCTGCGTCATCTGAAGCGACAACTTGCAGGGCACCAGCAGCACTTAACTCCGCAACCACTTCATGGCAAGACTGAGTATGAGTACCCATAATAACTGGCTTAGCAAAACATGCCGCTTCAATCGGATTGTGACCGCCAATATTAACCAATGAGCCACCGATAAAGGCAACATCTGCCAACTGATAGCAATCAATCAGCTCACCCATGGTGTCAGCTAAATAGACTTGTGTATCGGCTGCTATCAACTGCTGTTGACTGCGTCTGTTAAACGTTAGCCCTGATTGTTCAATCATTTCGGCGACTGCATCAAAACGCTCAGGATGTCGAGGTACTAAAATGAGTAGCGCTTTTTCTAACCCAGGCTGCTGCAATAATTGCTTATGCGCTTGCAGCACTTGTGTCTCCTCTCCTTCATGCGTACTACCTGCCACCCAAATAGGACGGCTTTGTAACGTCCCAGCCACATCGCTCAAATCAGGACCGCCATTAGTCTCAGGTGCTGCAAATTTCGCTTGCAGCTGCTGTAACTGCTCTGCTTGCAAGTGGCCAACTGACTCAGAAGATAAATCAATAGGACTGGTTGACCATTTTAGAGAGTCTGCTCGGCGTATTTTGGGCACAGGGGTGCCTAATTTACGAAAGCGCTTGGCTGAATCTACATCTTGAGCGATGATCATACTGATGTTATGCATCATGCCCTGGCTGACTTTGCTAAACTTAGCGTAACTATCAAACGATTTTTGCGATAATCTGGCATTGACCAAAACAGAAGGAATATCTGATTCATGCAGCACTGCCAAGATATTAGCCCACAGCTCAGTTTCTACAAACATCACTAGATCTGGCTTGGCATGCGCCACAAAACGCTTAATCACTGTCGCATCATCAACAGGTACAAAGCTATGCACCATCTGACCGGATGCCAGTGCTTCGGCAAATAATGTCTGGGTGCGTGCATATCCAGTCTGAGTGGTATTCGTCAGCCAAATCTTAGCGCCTTGAGCCAGCATTTGCTTGAGCATCGGCGCAATGGTATTGGTCTCACCCAATGACACCGCATGACACCAGATGGTACGACCACTAAACACAGTATCTGTTGCCGATTGCGGGTGACTGGCAGCCAACGTCGGCGCTGGCGGATACTGTTTACCAAAACGCGCATCGGTTTCAATATTGTAGTCAGCGATGGGCAAACCTGTCTTTTTTGCCTTCTGATGACGACGCCATAGAATAAACTGATACACCGGCTTTAGCAGCTTAATGGCCAATTGATAATACCAAGGCACCGGGTAAGTTTTTGACGCATCAAGGCTATTGGAGGTGTCAGCTGATTGTGAAGATTTTTTGTTGTTAAAGTCTGCCATGCTCAACCTACTTTCACCTTATTATATGAATACTGCTCTCGTTGCCGCTCGGCGACAAGTCAACTCAAATTAGTGCACCAAACAACAGTGCAAACCAAAAAAATAGCCGCTATTTTACCTTACTTTATAACTGTTGACATGACCATTTTAAATATACGTTATGTGTAACAAGCGCTTATAGTCATTTTTGGCAAGAGCTTATAACAGAGGACTAAATAAGCGAATACCTGAATCAAATAGCTGTTTGTAACGAGGTCGCGCACGCCAGCTTTGCAAATCAAGCATCTCGCATTGAGTTAGATAGGCTTTTTGACAAGCGATGACCTGTGACACGATTTGCGGTGTATATAACGCTAAGCTAACTTCCATATTCAAATAAAAGCTGCGCATGTCCATATTAACCGTACCAAACAAACAGTAATCATCGTCTATCACCACTGTCTTAGCATGCAGTAAGCCGCCTTTGAATAAGGCAATATTGACCCCTGCTTCCATTAAAATAGAGTAAGAAGACTGCGAGGCATGCTGCACCAAAAATGAATCTACTTTCTTAGGTAATATTAAAGTCACCTCGACCCCACGCTTAGCCGCTGTGGTCAACGCAGCAAGCAGTGCTTCATCAGGCACAAAATAAGGCGTGGTAATCTGAATGCTGTGATTGGCACGGTGAAAAATAGTCAGCAATGTATGATAGATGACATGCTCAGTAATACGTGGCGCCGAAGGAATGAGCTGTGCCAATACGTTATCAACTGGCTTTAAGTGAGCAAGCGGCTGCAAAAAATCAATGGCACTGGCAACACTACTGTCCACTTTGTCATCGTCTTCTGAAGCCGGAGTAATAGTCACTCTTTTGTGACTGGTTTTAAAGTCACGTCCATACTCATCACTTAGATTAAAAGAGGATATTTGACGCGCTAAATATCCAGACGCCTTATCATTGACATCATTAATCGCCGGCTTGGGCTTATACAGCTTTCGGGTATAGGTGTTGACCGTCTCTTCAATACGCTCACTCAGCAGCTGTAAATTACGCGAACTTTCAGCGCCTATATCGGTGACACTGACTGCGGTTAGGGCGGTCACCACACTCACCGATTTATTGCTCTCAATGCGCATCATCAAGTCAATCCACTGCCCGACATCTTTATCTTGTTTAAAAAACTCAGGGTCAACCAAGTTAAAGCTACCGGTATAGCCGATATTGTCATCTATTACCACAATTTTGCGGTGATTACGCAGGTCGGTACGTTTGAATAAGGTTTTAAATAGCCCGACCGGCAACGACTGGTGAATGATGATACCTGCCTCACTGAGCTTAGTATGCCATTCATCTGAAAAGAAGATAAAACTCCCCACACTATCAGCGAGAATTTGACACTCTACCCCTCTTTTGGCTGCATTAATTAACGCCTGAAACACTTGCTGTACCCGGCCTTTGGGGTAAATGATATAAAACTCCATCACTATCAAGGAGCTTGCCTGATTAATATCATCAATCAGGCTGTCAAACATGCGATCGGCACAGGTAAGAAGCTGCATGGTGTGCTGATCATAAACCCCAAAGCCGGTATCATAGGTGCCGATACGACTGACGCCTTGATAGCGCTCCGGCAAGGTATCATCAACCTTAGCCAACTGAATAGCTTCACGTTTTGCTAACCCCTTTAATAACCTTTGGGCTTGAGCATTACGAGACTTATAGCTTTTACCTAAAAACGGCTCACCCACCAAAATATAGGCGATGATACCCAAAAAAGGAATCGCAAACAGCAGCACTAACCAAGCAATAGCAATCCCTGTATTACGCTGAGTCGATAAGATGCGCACGATCATAAACAAGGTGAGTAGCACGTGAATCGCCACCCCGGTCCATGCCCAATCGATCGCAGTAATGGATTGAGACCACGACATCAGTTCCGCCATATAATAATCTATGGCGGCGCTACGATCAGTAACAGCGACTACAGAAGCAAATGACGGCATGATGGTTAAGGTCTCACTAAAATAAGGGGTACCAAAAAGACTAGCTTACTTGCTTGTGGTTAAAAAAGCCAACAAAGCTTTTTCGTCTAATGACTGATACTTTTTAGACCGCCCTTGCCTGCTTTGCTTATAAGATTCGATAAAATCAGCTTGCAAAAAACGCGATATAATTTGTGGGTGAATATAAGAGGCACGCGACACGCTCGGGGTATTACCCAAGCTTTCTGCCACCGCTTTGACCATATCCACGACCAATTGCTGGCGCTGCTGACTGTCTGCCTCAGTTGCTAGCACCTCGTCATCAGCATGTTCATATAAATAAGACGCTGCCAACACCGATGCCATCCAAGTGCGAAAATCTTTGGCACTATATTCATGACCGGTATGGGTTCTTAGATACTCATTAATATCCTGGCTTTCGACAACCTGTTTCTCACCGGCCTCATCAATATATTTAAAGATACGATATCCAGGTAAATCAGAGCAGGCTTGCACAATGTCAATTAAACGCTCATCTTGCAGCTCAATATGATGTTCTTTGGCACTTTTACCGACAAAATCGAACGCCAGTCCCTCCTCGGTCTCACTGACATGACGACTGCGCAAGGTACTCAGCCCATAGCTATTATTTTGCTTGGCATAACGACTGTTACCGATTCGAATTAACGTAGTTTCTAATAGCTTGACCACCGCCGCTAGCACATTCGCTCGGCTCAGCTCAGGGGCTTCAAGATCGTTTTCAATTTGTGCACGCAGCTTAGGCAGTACCTCACCAAAGCCAATCACTGCATCAAATTTGGCATCATCACGCACTTTGTCCCATTGCTGATGATACAGATATTGTTTGCGCCCTTTTTCATCGCGTCCGGTACATTGCAGGTGCCCGTCATCATACTGACAGATCCACACCTCAGACCACATTGGCGGTATCGCTAACGACTCAAAGCGTCGGCGTAGCACTTTGTCTTTGACGGTATTACCCAACGCGTCTTTATAAGTAAAGCCCTTGCCCCAACGCTTACGCGTATATCCTGGCTCATCATCACTGACATAACGCAATTGTGCACGTGCTGCCAGCGCTTGATAATCATGGCGCGAGTCTGTCTGTTCAGTGTTGGGGACAGCGTCTGTGCTCGGTGAACGCGATGTGGTCATTAATGGCTCCTAGCGGTTTATGGCTAATTATTAATCCTTAACTACTAACTTTTTATTATGGTAATGACTAAATCATTATTGGTGAAAAAATTTAGTCAGGTTATCGCTTATTCTAAATAGCTTACATCCTTTAAAACAGTAGTGAGCCGCTATAAAACTGTTACTCAGTGTAAATAAAAAAAGCTGCACCCATTAAGAATGCAGCTTATCGTCATGCTTTAATACTCAGCGATATACACTAAGAGCGATAGACACTAAGACATTAAAGCAATAGAAACCCGAAAGAAAAACTAGGTCATACGAATAGCACCATCTAAGCGAATCACATCGCCATTGAGATAGGCATTTTCGATAATATGCGCCACTAAATTCGCATATTCAGCAGGCTTACCCAAACGCTTTGGATACGGTACGCTGGCCTTTAATTGCTCTTGTGCTTTTTCAGGCAGTCCGGCCATCATAGGCGTCTCAAAGATGCCCGGTGCAATGGTCATCACTCGAATACCATGGCGGGTCAACTCTCTTGCTAACGGCAGGGTCATACCGACCACGCCCGATTTTGATGACGCATAGCTGGCTTGACCTACTTGCCCATCAAAGGCAGCAATAGAAGCGGTATTGATAATCACGCCCTGATCTTGGTTATTTGGACCGCCGTCTGCAGCCACGCGCTTCGCAATACTGGCAGCAACCAAACGTGCGACGTTAAAGGTACCAACTAAGTTAATCTGAATACCTTTGTTAAACTGATCCAAATCGGCTGGATTGTTTTCACGATCCAATAGTTTTTGTACAATTGCAATACCGGCGCAGTTAATGCTACCTGCCAGTCCACCAAGCTCTTCAGCGGCACTGACTACAGCTTCTACCTGCTCGCCATTGGTCACATCGCAGCGTACAAAACGCACCGCATCACCGAGCTCATCTGCTAGCGCTTGACCGGCCTCTTCATTTAAATCAGCAATCACTGCTTTTGCACCGCGAGCGACTAATTCACGTATGCTTGCTTCACCCAGACCTGACGCGCCGCCAGTAACGATAAAGGTTTTTGCTTTAATATCCATATCACATCCTTATTTGTACGGTTTTTATAAACCATTTTTCTATTAATCAATCTTTTATTAATAAATCATGGTTGAATTTTACTAATAGGTTTTATGTCTTAAGTAAGCCCTGACATTACTTAGCTTTGTTTTATTTGGCCTTATTTAGGCTTATTGTCTTATTCAACCTAATTTATATTAGCCTAATTGACGTAAAATAAAACGCTGAATTTTGCCGCTCGGTGTTTTTGGTAAGGCATCGACAAAAGCAACTTGACGTGGATAGGCGTGTGCCGATAGACGCTGATGAACCAAAGATTTAATCTCTTGTACTAACGCATCACTGGCTTCAACGCCCTTTTTCAACACCACAAAAGACTTGACCACATGCCCACGCACCTCATCAGGAACGCCAACTGCAGCCGACTCAGCGACCGCATCATGCGCCATCACACAGTTTTCAACATCGGTTGGACCAATGCGATAACCAGCGCTAATGATAATATCATCATCACGTCCGACAAACCAGAAAGTACCATCATCATGGCGTTCGACCATATCACCGGTTAAATAATAATCGCCCTCGAAGGCCTGCTTTTCATTCCAGCTATAGCCGTTGAAATAAAACGCAGGGGACTCGCTGACCACCACCGCCAATTGTCCAGGTACACCGTCAGTGACTGGTTGCATGTTCTCATCTACCACCACTAACGTATGTCCTGGCAATGGCAATCCCATACAACCGGTTGGCACATCATGGCTTAACGCATGGTGCATACAGCAAGTCATACCGGTCTCGGTCTGGCCGTATTGATCATAAATCGGACAGCCTAAATGTTCATTCACCCAACCGACCACTTCTGTATTAAGCGTCTCGCCTGCTGAATTAGCCACGCGTAATGACAGCTTGTCAGCAGCATGATCAAAGATGCCACTTGATTTCATCATTCGAAAAGCGGTCGGTGATGAAGCAATATTACTGATGTTATGACGGGTTAAAAAATCGAGTGTGTTTTGTGCATCAAAGCCAGCTTCGTTAAAGTAAGTGGTCACCCCCATCAATAAAGGCCCAGTGATACCATAATACAATCCATACGCCCAGCCAGGATCTGCCATATTCCAATAGTTATCATTGTCCCTTAAATCGATCGCATAGCGCATATACAAGTAGAAGGTTGGCAACGCAGCAAGCGGTACGCTCACACCCTTTGATTTACCGACCGTGCCTGAGGTGAACATCTGCAAAAAGGTTGCATCAGGGGTCAGTTCTACGGGCTCACATTCTGACGATTGCTGCCATGCTTGAGCAAAAATATCATCTTCATAAACACTGGCATCCACTGCTGCCTGATTCTCAACCACCACCATAGTGGGCAAATGATTAATCTCATCAAACTTTGCACGGTTGTCTACATTGGTAAACACCACTTTGGTGTCGGCTTTATCGAGTCGATAGGCAATAGATTCATAGCCAAAAGCGGTAAATAGCGGCTGATAAATGGCGCCAATCCGCCAAGTGGCCATCACTACGATTAACAGCTCAGGGGTACGCGGTAACATGGTCGCTACCCTATCCCCCGCCTTGACACCATAGGCTTTAAGTTGGTTGGCCACTTGCGCACTTTTTTCTGCTAATTCATTAAATGTCAGAGTGCTGACATTTTGTTCACAATCTTCGTGAACCAAAGCAAACTTTTCGCCAAGACCGTTACGCACATGGCGACCGCAACACGCCATATAAGCATTTAGCGCATCTTCAGGGTGGTCGGCAAATATTTGAGTCATTAATGCCTGCTTATCAAACTGCTGATAATATTGGGCATAATCTAGGGGTGCATTGACGACTGGACTGTCAGCATGAGCAGCTGACGTTGATGTGATTGAATCTGACATAGCGCTATTCCTTTAGCATTTCCAACAATAAGTTGGGTAAGACGTTAAGCTAACATCCTGTTAACTGAATAAAGATGATTCTATTAATAACCGATTTTAGTCTATATATCAATACAAAACGTATCATTAATTGAATAAAAACAACTTAAAAATCGAAAAATGAGCTAAAAAACCACTCTAACAACTCATTAATAACTAAAAAAAGCAGCAAACTATGATCAAGTTTACTGCCGTTAAATACTGGACTAATTAGCTTAGCCTAATAACATCAGCCAGCTTATTTGCCATAAGTATTATTTGCCGTAAGCACTATTTGCCATAAGTACATAGATAAGCGGTTTCAACGTCCACTTTTACCTGAAACTTTTGATTCGCTTCAATAGTGAAGCTTTGACCGGCATCATAAGTCACAAACTCATCAGAGCCTGGCAGCTTAACGGTTAACGCACCGCTAACCACAGTCATGGTTTCAAATTCACTGGTGCCAAATTCATAGTCACCAATTTCCATCACCCCGACAGTGGCAGGCTTAGTCGCGGTTTGAAAGGCAATTGAGGTGACTTTGTTATCGAAATACTGATTAATGCTTGGCATGAGCCTTCCTTAAATAATGAATGGGTATAAGAGGTTATAGCAGGATTGTAATATGATTGACAATAGTAATCTATTATACTGGCGCTAATATTTTAATCTTAAATAAATAATGGAGCTGCCCGTGCCTAACACCACTTATACCGTCCTCTTCTTATGCCAAGAAAATGCAGGGCGCAGTCTAATGGCAGAAGCCATGTTAAAGAAATTAGGCCATGGCCGCTTCGAAGTTTATAGCGCCGGTATCCAACCTCTAGATGAAGCTAATCCTGTTGCCATGCAAATACTTAAAGACAATGGCTTTGATACCGAGGGCTTATATCCCAAGCACTATAGCGTCTTTTTAGAAGATGATGCGCCGCATTTAGACTTCGTGTTCACCTTATGCGCGGACAGTGCTGAAGAAGCCGAGCTCAACATATGGGATGATTTAGCACGTGATACCATCACTGCGCATTGGCATTTCACTGATCCGAGTTTAGAAGATACCAGCATTGAAACCGAACATGACGAGTACACTCGTGTTGAGATGCAACTGGCTCAGCGAATCAAGACCTTTATGATGCTACCTGATAATAAGTTAGACCAGATTGCCAATCCTGATGATACGCTGTAACCAGTTGCCACTCCAGATTAGTTGATTGGCTGCTAATGTATAGATTAGCTAGGATGAATAGCGATTTAGCTCACCTATTCATCCGTTAAAAAGCCACCGGTCTGACGCTCCCAAAGACTCGCATACACACCTTTTTTCGCAAGCAGCTCTTGGTGCGTGCCTTGCTCGATAATACGACCTTGATCCATCACTACCAGTCTATCCATCGATGCAATGGTCGATAGTCTATGGGCAATAGCGATGACCGTTTTATCTTGCATTAAGCTGTCCAAGCTTTCTTGAATCGCCGCTTCTACTTCACTATCAAGTGCGGAGGTTGCTTCATCTAAAATTAAAATCGGCGCATCTTTTAACAGCACACGCGCAATCGCAATACGCTGACGTTGACCGCCTGATAATTTCACCCCGCGCTCACCGACTTGCGCATCAAGCCCTTTATTACCTTTTAAATCTACCAATGAATCAATAAACTCATCGGCATTGGCTTGTTTAATCGCACGCTGTAGCTCTTCTTCTGTGGCATCAGGCTTACCATAGATGATATTTTCACGTACGGTACGGTGTAACAGTGACGTATCTTGGGTGACCATAGCAATGTGCTCTCGCAAGCTTTCTTGCTCTACTTTGCTAATATCTTACCCATCGATACAAATACTACCGCCTTGCACATCATAAAATCTTAGTAACAAATTCACCAAGGTTGACTTGCCCGCACCCGAGCGACCGACTAATCCAATACGCTCACCAGGTTTTATATGCAGATTTAAATCTTTAAAGATACTTAATTCTTTATCAGCTTCACTGTCGCCATCATTGATACCGGCTCTGTGATAGCTGAATCTCACGTTATTAAAGTCAACCTGCGCACCTTGAACGGCCAATGGCTGAGCACCTTCTTTATCGGTTAGCGTTAATGGCTTAGTCAGCAAGCTCATACCATCACGCACTGTACCTAAGCTTTCAAACAAATCGGTCAGCTCAAACATTACCCAACGTGACATACCGAGCAGTCTTAATGCCATCGATACCGCAACCGCAATCGCACCAAGGCCAACCAAATCATTAAGCCACAAATAGATACTCAGCGCACTGGTCGCAAAGATAAGGATATAGTTCAAAATGGTCATGGTTATCATCAAAGTTGATAACGTGCCCATTTGCTTATAAACCGTCTGCAAATACGTGTCCATACTGTCGCGCGCGTACTCTGCTTCGCTCTCGGTATGTGCAAATAGCTTGACCGTATTGATATTGGTATAGGCATCCACAATACGGCCAGTCATGGTCGAGCGTGCATCAGACTGCGCTTGAGAGTACTGACGCACCTTTGGATTAAAGTAGAATTGCAATGCGGTATAAATGAACAGCCACACCAGCATCGGAACTAAGAACCAGGTGTTTAGATTGGTCAATACGTACAGCATACTGCCGAAATAAACCAGCACATAGACCATCACCGAGACCGTAATCAAGGTCACTTCACGCACGGCCATACTGCTTTGCATCACCTTGGTCGCCGCTCGCCCTGCAAACTCATCTTGAAAGAACGACATGCCTTGATTAAGCAAATAACGGTGTGAACGCCAGCGGACACTCATCGGTAGGTTACCATTTAAGGTACGGCTTCTGAGTGAGGTACGAAGGTAGTTAATCAAGGGCATCGCAATCAGCAGCAACGCCGAATAACCCAATAAGGTTGGCATCTCGCTTTGCAAAAAGGTCGCTTTGTCATGCTCGCTGAGCAAATCAACCAATTGCCCCATAAAAGCATAAATGGCGATTTCACTGACAGCCGACAGCGCCTCTAAGATGCCCAATGCGAGAAACACCCAACCATAACCCTGATTATGATAACGAATAAAGCCCCACAAAGTATTTGGCGGGGTTTGGTTATCAATTTTAGGGAAAGGATTGACGAGTTTTTCGAAAAATAGGCTCATGAGGCTCCTTAGTGGCAATACTAACTGAGGTAATGACTAATTAATTAACTTATTAAATCATTGGCAAATAATGCTGATTATTTAATGGGACTAAATCAGAATTTTTAAACCGTTAGCAACATTCAAATAACATTTGCAGAAGTTCGCAATATATTTAGATGGGCGTTTTTAAACCGCTTTAATAGACTTAAATGTTTTCATACCATTAATAAAAAACCCATCCTACTTGCATAGAATGGGCTTTTTGTTTGCTTGGATAAACAAGCAGAATAAAACCATTTAGATTTCTGACAACCAATCCTTTTGACGCAGAATTTTCTTGGTCTCACGACGCTTTTTCTTTCGCACCGCTTCGATATTGTCTTTTTCATGAACGCCGCCTTTTTTGAGTAGCGGATTAAACGCCATATGATTACGTGGTTTGGTTGCATCTTTTAAAGCGCTGAGGTTCGCCGTATTATTATCAGGACTACCATCACTCTTTTTGGCTTGATTTTCTAGCTGTCTAGCCAGCTTTAGTGTTTGTTTTAAGCTCATATATTTTTCCTAAATTTTCTAGTTTTTTATTTGTTTTATAATTTGGTTTTTTAATTAAAAACATTTTTATTCTCCTTAATATGTTGACCGACCTATTTTTCTTACTATAAAGGGTTATTCGTTACTATTTCATTTTGCTACGAGGCAATCGAGTGCTGATGTACGCCTAGTACTTCAAGCGAGATTAACAACGTAGCAGACTGAAAGAGTTCGCAGAACTAACCCTTGACACAAAGCACCTGCTTTAAGGTATGCACCACCTCGACCAAGTCTTTTTGGTTGTCCATGACCTCATCGATGTCTTTGTACGCACCAGGGATTTCATCAAGTACGCTTTTGTCTTTTTTACACTCAACGCCTGCGGTTTGTGCTTTAAGCTCATCAACAGTAAAGGTTTTAGATGCTTTGGTTCGGCTCATCTTGCGTCCTGCTCCATGTGAACATGAGCAAAAGGACTCTTCATTACCAAGGCCACGCACGATAAAGGACTTAGCCCCCATTGAGCCTGGAATAATACCCAGTTCACCCTCGTAAGCACTAATAGCGCCTTTACGAGTGACATAGACGTTTTCGCCAAAATGTGTCTCTTCTTCCACATAGTTGTGGTGACAGTTAATGGCTTCTTTGGTCAAGGTAAATTGGGGTAATCCTGCCTGCTTGGACTGCATCGCACTTAATACCAAGCGCATCATCTCTTTGCGGTTTTGCACCGCATAATCCTGCGCCCACTGTACCGCTTCGACATAGTCATCAAAGCTGCTTGAGCCTTCAGCAAAATAAGACAGGTCTTTATCAGGCACATGACCAAAGCGTGATTGATGCTCTTTTTTGGCCAAATTAATAAAATAGCGACCGATACAGTTGCCAATACCTCGGCTTCCCGAGTGCAGCATCACCCACACATCGTCATTCTCATCGAGACAAATTTCGATAAAGTGGTTGCCACCGCCAAGCGTACCGAGCTGCTTAGCCCAGGTACGCTCAAAACCTTTAAGCATCTTTAACAGACCTGGGTGCTTATCGGTAATTGGCTTTAAGCGTTTACCGAGCGGATCAAGCGTCGAGGCTTTGGCTGTGATTTGATTGTGCATATTAAAGCCAACCGGCACTTGCTTCTCGATCGCTGAGCGTACGGCTCTTAGGCTGTCTGGCAAGTCGCTGGCGGTTAGCGAGGTACGCACCGCATTCATACCACAGCCAATATCAACACCGACTGCGGCGGGGATAATGGCGGATTTAGTCGGGATTACACTGCCCACTGTCGCGCCTTTTCCTACATGCACATCTGGCATCACCGCAATATGTGAGTGCACAAACTCGAGCTGTGCCATATTACGTAATTGCTGTATCGCCTCTTGCGCGATATCTTGGGTGTACACCTTAACCGGTACGCCCTTTTTACTGTTTTCATTCAAAATTAGCTGTATGCCCATTTTGTTATTACCTTTATTTTTAATCGAATGTGCTTGTTAATCAAATTGATTTAAAAAAGCACCATTCGCTTTATATTTGTTTTTTTATTAATAGATTGTTGTGAGTTGAAACTGTGATAAGTGACAGACGCAAAAAGCCCACTAACCTAAGGTCAATGAGTTAAGACAATGCAAATTGGAATGTGACCAGTCGCTGGCCTAGAGAAATGATCGAGGTAGAATAAGCTTAGTTATCGCTTAGATGAACCGTACCGAGGTCATCGCTCATTGTGTTTTGCGTCATCTGTAATACAGTTTTTTGAAACAAATACATGCTGATTCCTCCGTAGGTTGTGGCCAAATACACAGATGTGTCATGGCGTGGATTGATAAAGTGAGTCGTATTATACGGGACAATCAAGTTAACAGCAAATATAGGAATAAGTACATAACATCATATTGGCTGGAGCTTTTTTCCTAGTTTAATTTTCATATTCGCTAACACCAACCCCGATAATATCAATACCATTGCCAGCATCTTCCACCATGTCACGACCTCTCCTGTGAGCAATACGGAGGTTGTCATTCCAAATACTGGCACCAATAGAGCAAATGGCATAACCTTAGAAGCCGTATTTTGACTAAGCAGATGCGCCCATAGTCCAAAGCCTATCAAAGTTGAGACATACACAATAAACCCAAGTGATAACCAAGACTTAAGCGATGCCTCGGTAAACGTCGCCAGCTGCCATGCCTCAGTCTCAAATATGAGAGAAGATAGAGTTAAAACCACACAAGCGATCAGACCACCCCAAACCACAAGAGTGAGAGCAGACAACGCGGATGCCTTGTTCTTCCCAGTATTAGACGAAATAATAATTCCGTTTGCTGCTTGCTGCGCCGCTTGTGTTGATGCCTGTTTTGAAGCAATATTGCCAAAGCTCCAACCTATGGCCGCAATCAAGATACAGACAAACCCAGCCAAAGGCATATCACCACCAAGATTTAACGCGATGACGCTAAGCCCTAGCACACCAATTAGCATACCAATGATTTGCAAGCGACTCACTGCCTCACCCAATATAAAATATGCCAGAAATACGGTGATAAAAATCTGAACTTGTAGCAGAAGTGCCGTCAATCCTGCTGATGCACCTAAGTGCATGGCAGTAAATACAAAAGCATACTGCATGACAAATGTGCCGATAGCATAGATAAATAATGTACGGTTAAATTTTGGCGGCTTTAGTAAGAAAATCAATGGTACAGCGGTAAAGAAAAAACGCAGGGCGGAGAGCATTAACGGTGGAAAGCTTTCAAGTCCCCATGCAATAAAGGTAAAGTTCACACCCCAAATAAAGGTTACTAGTACAGCCAATGCAGTGTATATAGGAGTCATATTGTTGACCTAGGAAATTATGGCTAGTTATTGTTTTATGAGAATCTAGTATCCCTGTGTTAGCAGTTTAGCATTTAATTTATATATCAAACTATGTTTATATTAGAAAGGACGACCATTTGATTAGGAATATCTAGCCCCTATAGATTCAGATTAACGTCTAGTTTTTGATTAATTTAGCGTATAACCAGAATCCTGCCAGCATCGCGACCACAAATATCATCGACTCTATGTAGCCGGCAAATGCAGTAACCAATACAGGCGCTGGACAAAACCCAAGCATGCCCCAGCCAATACCAAAGATAAGACTACCAATGGCCAGTTGCGGTGTAATCTTGGTCGCTTTTGGTAAATCAAAGTTGCCCTCGTCTATCGCTTTCTCGCCTTTAGCAATACGTGATTTCACATAAAAGAAAGTTGGCATTGCTACGGCAATACCGCCGCCCATAACCAAACCGAGCGACGGATCCCAGCCATGAAATAGGCGTAAGAAACCCAATACTTTTTCTGGATTAACCATGCCAGAGACGATAAGGCCAATGGTAAAAATGGAACCTGATAATAGACTGATAATTAGCGTAATTGGATTGGTTTTATTTGATGTGTTCATTTTATTATCTCAATACAGGTAAGTTTTACAATGCTGATAAAAGCCTTAGCTAAGCCATTGCAAATAAGGTCGCTGTGACAATACCGCTAAATAAGAACAGTACGGTTGCTGTAATCGAGCGACCTGATAGGCGTGAAATACCACAAATACCGTGACCACTGGTACAGCCTGAACCCAACCGTGTCCCAAAACCAACCAGTAAACCTGCCGCTATTATTTTCCAAAGTGGCTGCCCCATCTCAAGCTCTGGGAATCCAACGAATAAACTATACAGCCAAGTAGTGATGGCCATACCGATAACAAACATCAACTGCCAGCTAAAGCGAGGTAAGCTCACTAGGCTGCTTTTCAAAATTCCACTCATGCCCATGATTTTGCCAATACCGACAATAAGAATCGAAGCTGCCAGACCAATCATAATACCGCCAATCAAGGCGCTCCACGGCGTAAAGTTCGCCATATCTATACCACTTTGCATATATATTTCCTAAATAACGTTTGGCTGATTACAAAATTTGGACATTAAGAACGGTTATGCATTAACCGATAAAGTAAGCGTTAATCCTTAAAGCACTGTTCCACAAAAAACAAATAGGCCACAGTTATTGTGGCCCATAGTGATATCTGTCAGCGTCAGGGGTATCGATAATCGATAATGTAAACGCTACCTGGCACATCATTTGTTTTATCAAGCAGCTGACTTTTTAGTAACTGATTTTTAAGTAGCTTATTTTGAAGTAGCTAATTTTTTAAACAGTTAAGCGGCTGGTTATGAAACCTGTGACTGTGACTGCTTGTTTTTATCTTCTGACTGCTGCGGTGCACAATATAGCTGATACAACACTCGCATCACAGACAGCGCATCGTCACTGGCAATACTATAAAAAATCTGTCTACCTTCACGTCTGGTGCTAACCAATTCAGATTCACGTAACACACCAAGCTGTTGTGATAGGCTGGGCTGTCTAATGCCGGTTGTCACCTCCAAATCACGCACACATGACTCACCTTGTACCAATTGGCACAGTAACAACAGTCTGTCAGGATGGGATAAGGATTTGAGTAAAGCAGATGCTTTAGAAGCAGATGTTTTTAATGCCTCAAAATCAACAGATTCTATCTCATTGATATTGTTTAACATATGATGACATTCCTTTAATTGGGCTATAAATGTCATTTATTATATACCTTTATGAGACGCTTATATTATACAATAATATATATTATTAAGGCATAAGTATATGCCAACTTACCATTAGTAAACAAGTTATTTATTCTGCTAGCTATAAAATGCCTGAAAATTGATAGCCATTTCCAGCATGCCACATGTTAACAAAGGTCACTACACGGCCTGCTGAATAGGTTTGACGACTTAGCAGTAAGGCTGGCTCGCCTGCTTTGATTTGCAACGCATTGGCTACTTTTTTAGGTGCAGCGACTGCTCGAATGGTATAGCTGCCGCCTTGTAATGGCGCTTGTTCAATCAGATATTCACTGGTATTGACCACGGTAAAGTCTTGATCAATAAAGTTTGGTACTAGCGAGGCATCGACCCAGCGCTCCTCAAATTGCACCGGCTTACCATCGGCAATATGCACAATCTCAACGCTATCAATATCCTCATCTTCATCACTTTCTAGCCACTTGTTTAGGGTGCTACTGGTCGCTATCTCAGTTTTAATCCACATGCTATTGCCCCCTTTTTTGTCAATCATAGGGGTGTTGAACATGGACAACACATGAGTACTGACTTCACTAATTTTGAGCCGCTTTTGATAGATCACTTGCGCTTCATAAGCTTTACCCGCCGCTTTAATATCGGCTGCAATATTACGCACTTCAACAACGGTATGATTATACTGTTGCTGCGCCACATAGGTGCCTGAGCCTTGTCTACGTTCCAAGACACGATCTTCGCTTAATTCTTTTAATGCTCTATTGACAGTCATTCTAGACACTGAAAAACGCTCTGCTAGCGCCATTTCAGTTGGAATAGCTTCTCCTGCCTGCCACTTACCGGAATGAATATTCTTTAAAATATTTTCTTTAATGCGCTGATAGGCGGGCTTAGTGCGTTTTGCTTGTTGCGGTTTTTTTGCCATGTGAACGGGCTCATTAATTAGTAGGTTAATTGATTGAGTGAAAGTGTATTAATAAAGTGCATTAGTATAGCAGCTAAAAAATGGCTGTCACTAAACCAACATATTCCACTATCTACTATCTGACAGCCCAAACAAGCACATTTTTGTTAAAAAAAAACCTTGCATAGTTATATCATTCTTGATAATTTGTCTATACAACTTATTGGTATTAACCACGTTTTTTGTAATATCCCCTCCCCATAATCATGCATAAGGACTCGCCATGACTTCTAAATTTACTCGCAGAGATGAAAGCCGCGAAATCGCCTCTCCAACTGGCTCAACGTTAACTTGTAAAAGCTGGTTAACCGAAGCGCCGTTTCGTATGATTCAAAATAACTTACACCCAGACGTTGCCGAAAATCCAAAAAGCTTAGTCGTGTATGGCGGTATTGGCCGTGCTGCACGTAACTGGGAATGCTACGATCAAATTTTAGAATCTCTTAAACAGCTTGAAGATGATGAAACCTTATTGGTTCAATCAGGCAAGCCGGTTGGTGTGTTCCAAACTCATGAAAATGCACCGCGTGTATTAATTGCTAACTCAAATTTAGTGCCTAAATGGGCCACTTGGGAGCACTTTAACGAGCTTGATCGCAAAGACTTAATGATGTACGGACAAATGACCGCGGGCAGCTGGATTTATATTGGCACCCAAGGTATTGTACAAGGTACGTATGAAACCTTTGCTGAAGCAGGTCGTCAGCATTATGGTGCAGGCGCAGAAACTGCCAGCCCAGATAACTGGAAAGGCCGCTGGATTCTGACCGCAGGTCTAGGCGGTATGGGCGGCGCTCAGCCATTAGCAGCAACTTTCGCTGGCGCGGTGTCATTAAACATTGAATGTCAGCAAACCAGTATCGATTTCCGCCTACGTACTGGCTATGTCGATATGCAAGCCAAAGATTTAGATGACGCTTATGAGCTAATCAAAAAACATACTGCAGCTGGTGATGCGGTTTCTATCGCACTACTAGGCAACGCCGCTGAAATCTTACCTGAAATGGTAAAACGTGCTAAAGCAGGCGAGATTAAACCTGACTTAGTGACCGACCAAACCTCTGCACATGACTTAGTTAACGGCTATCTGCCTATTGGCTGGACTGTCGAAGAATGGAAAGCAGCTCAAGAAGATCCAAGCAAATTTGAGAAAGTAGCCAAAGACGCTGCGCGCTCTTGTGCCATCCATGTTGAAGCCATGCTTGAATTCCAAAAAATGGGCGTGCCTGCCACTGACTATGGTAATAACATTCGCCAAGTTGCCTTTGATGAAGGTATTAAAGACGCGTTTAACTTCCCAGGCTTCGTTCCTGCATATGTGCGTCCCCTATTCTGTCAAGGCAAAGGTCCATTCCGCTGGGTAGCACTATCTGGTGATCCAGAAGACATCTACAAGACTGACCAAAAGATTAAAGAGCTATTCCCAGAAAACAAACACGTACATAACTGGTTAGATATGGCCAATGACCGTATTAAGTTCCAAGGTCTGCCTGCCCGTATTTGCTGGCTTGGCTTAGGTGAGCGTGATAAAGCCGGTCTTGCTTTCAACGAAATGGTGAAAAGCGGCGAGCTTAAAGGTCCTATCGTTATTGGTCGTGACCATTTAGATACCGGCTCTGTTGCCAGCCCGAACCGTGAAACCGAAAGCATGCAAGATGGCAGTGATGCTGTATCTGACTGGGCATTATTAAATGGCATGCTAAATGTTGCCGGCGGTGCTACTTGGGTATCATTGCATCATGGCGGCGGTGTTGGCATGGGTTACTCACAGCATTCTGGTATGGTTATCGTTGCTGATGGTACCGATGAGGCTGCCAAACGTCTAGCACGTGTATTAGTCAATGACTGTGGCTCTGGTGTGATGCGTCATGCGGATGCAGGCTACGAATTAGCGATTAAAACAGCGAAAGAGTACGGCTTAAAATTACCTATGATTAAATAGCGCACGCTGTTAATATTTGTCATTAATTATTTGATATTACTCAATTTTTATAGCAACTAATTTATGGCAAGCAATTCAGTAGACCCACTATCAAAAAACAAGGATGTTTTATGAACGACCCACACAATATTAACTCAGCCATGCCCAGTGAAGTTGCGTTAAACCAACCGGCACATGAGCCTGTACTGAGTCGCGGCCGAGCTGTTATTCAGCTTATTATTTTCAGTATTATCGGTATTGTCTGCTTCTTTATACCTTTCACCATTAACGATAAAAGCACCATTTTATTTGACCACGCCTCTAAGTTCTTAGTAACTGAGATGCACAGTGTGTCAGTATTTTTATTATTCTTAATGATGATATATGGTGCTTTTAAACCAATCGTTACCGGCAAATATAAAGAAAGCTTGACCGATATTGTGTTAACCCTTGCCAAGGTTGCCGGTCTCATACTTGGTGCTATTTATGTCATGGGCATGGCGCCTGATGTGATTATGACACCAGATATGATGCCTTTCTTATTTGAGAAATTGGCACTCCCTGTTGGCATGATTGTGCCGATTGGTGCGCTTATTCTCGCGGCATTGGTTGGTTTTGGTCTGCTCGAAATGATTGGTGTTCTTCTACAGCCGATTATGAAGCCTATTTGGCGTACCCCTGGTTCTTCTGCTATTGATGCCGTGGCCTCATTTGTGGGCAGCTACTCTATTGGCTTGCTAATCACCAATCGTGTTTACCTTAAAGGCATGTACTCGACGCGTGAAGCGATGATTATCGCCACTGGGTTCTCAACGGTATCAGCAGCGTTTATGGTAATTGTTGCCAAAACACTGGGCCTAATGGAGTTTTGGAACGTCTTCTTCTGGTCAACGTTAGTGATCACCTTTTTAGTGACGGCCATTACTGCGCGCATTCCGCCTATTAGTATGGCGGCAGATGATGACATCGATGTCGAAGCCCGTGATTGTAAAACCAATGAAGGCAACCGTTTTGCGGCAGCGCTTGATTTAGGGATTGAAACCTCAAGACGTGCTGGCAATATTCCAAAAATCTTTTGGGATAACTTCCGTGATGGTTTAGAGATGGCAGCAGCGATTGTACCCTCTATTATCGCCGTTGGTCTGGCAGGCTTATTATTGGATAAGTTCACCCCAGCCTTTGATATCTTAGGCTTATTACTATACCCATTTACTTGGTTAGCCGGTGTTGGCGATCCGATGGAAGCGGCAAAAGGTATGTCTGCTGGCCTGGCCGAAATGTTCTTGCCTGCTCTACTGTTAAGTGAAGCTGACCTAATGACACGTTATGTGGCCGGTGTGGTATCTATTAGTAGCGTGCTGTTCTTCTCAGCTATGATTCCGTGTGTACTCGCGACCAAAATTCCATTATCTATTCCAAAAATGCTGGTTATTTGGTTTGAACGTACGGTATTTAGTATTTTAATTGCCGGTGCCTTTGGTCACTTAGCGCTATCAATGGGCTGGATATTTTAAGCTTGGATAGCCTTTTAAGCTTGGATAGTTTTTTTAGCTCGAATATTAGTCGCTTTAGCACTTTGTTTAGTTAACGCTGAACTATTAAAAGCCTGAAGTACATGGCAGGTTTCAATGTGGCAATTTAGTTTTAAATTAAATTGTCACACTGTTTTTTAATAATCGATTTTGGCTATTTATATTTTACACACCCATTATTACTGATAAAAAATTAAAAGTATCATTAGAACACCCTCGCTATACCCCTATACCTGTTAAATAACATCATAAAAAGTAACACCTTTTACAGCTTAATAACAACAAATCAAGAGATAAAAAGGACTTTACGATGACCACTCAAAGCCTAATCTTAACCCCTCGCAAACTCACCTTCCAACAACTGCGCCAAGTTTATGATGCGCCAGTACAAGTCAGTCTTGATGACAGCGCTTACAAAGACATAGACGCCTCGCACGATTGTGTGAAAGAAATCATTGGCCGTGATAAAAGTGCTTATGGTATTAATACCGGCTTTGGCTTATTGGCAAAAACACGCATCAGTGATGATCAGCTCGGCTTATTACAATACAATCTGATTGTGTCGCATTCTGTAGGCACCGGTGAGCGCTTAGAAGACGGCGTTGTACGTCTGATTATGGTGATGAAAGTGGCTAGCCTAGCACAAGGCTTCTCTGGCGTGCGTCGTGAGGTGATTGATGGCTTAATCAATCTGATTAATCACAACATCATTCCACATATTCCTGCCAAAGGTTCAGTAGGTGCATCAGGCGATTTAGCGCCTTTATCACACATGACCTTGACCCTGCTTGGTCAAGGAACCTGTTACGTTAATGGCCAAGAAATGCAGGCCAAAGAGGCACTAGCACAAGCTAATCTTGAACCAGTCACTTTAGCTGCCAAAGAAGGCTTAGCGCTGATTAATGGCACACAAGTATCGACTGCTTTAACCTTAAGAGGTTACTTCTTAGCCCGTGACTTAGTGGCGACAGCAACCGTGGTAGGTGCATTATCAGTTGACGCTGCTCGTGGCTCTGACTCACCTTTTGATGCGCGTATTCACGACGTACGTGGCCATCATGGTCAGATTCAAATTGCTAAAGCGCACCGCAGCTTAATTGATGGCAGCCAAATTCGTGCGTCGCACACCGAAAACGATGACCGTGTCCAAGACCCATACTGTCTGCGCTGCCAACCACAAGTGGTCGGTGCCTGTTTAGACATAATCAATCAAGCTGGCAACACCTTACTTATCGAAGCCAATGCCGTCACTGACAATCCGCTTATTTTCAGAGACGAAGACGGTCCGGTTGCTATCTCAGGTGGTAACTTCCATGCCGAGCCAGTTGCCTTTGCTGCCGACACTTTAGCCCTTGCCATCGCAGAAATTGGCTCTATGTCAGAGCGCCGCGTGGCACTGCTGATAGACGCCACCCTGAATGGCGGTCTACCGCCTTTCTTAGTGGATAATCCAGGGGTTAACTCAGGCTTTATGATTGCCCACGTTACCGCAGCTGCTTTGGCGTCAGAGAATAAATCATTGGCACACCCTGCCAGCGTAGACAGCATCCCGACGTCTGCCAACCAAGAAGACCATGTGTCTATGGCAACCTTTGCTGGCCGCCGCCTGTATGATATGGCACAGAATACCGCTACTATCGTTGGTATTGAATTATTGGCAGCAGGACAAGGGATTGATTTCCACAAAGGGCTAAAAACCTCGAAACTGTTAAGCCAAGCGCATGGCTTGTTACGTGAAAAAGTGACCTTCTATGACAAAGACCGTTATCTGGCCCCTGACATCGAAGCAGCTAAGCAACTGGTACTGTCTGCAGCGCTGAATGAACATTGGTCTGAGCTTCGCGCAGATTGGTTCATGCAAGATTAAGGCAGTAACAGCAAACTAAAACCCATTATTAACATTTGAGAGTGTCTATTATGTCAATGACGTCTTCTTCCATAGACAGCACGAACGCTGGTGTGGCGCGCAATCCTTTTGATGCCAGTCTCTGGACAGGTCGAGCTGAGCCTGACGAGTCAGAACGTGCGCTTTATTGGTATCAGCTGGTGCAACCTTATAGCGCTGCTCAAGACAACAATACTCAATCTGACAGCGTAGATAATAAACCTGCCTCAAAAGTGACCTTGGTCGGTTTTGCCTGTGATCAGGGCGTGCGTCGTAACTTAGGCCGTGTCGGTGCCAGAAACGCACCGCCTGCCATACGTCAAAGCTTTGCGAAGCTACCGATTACACCAGCGTTGCAAGATAAGTTCGACAGCTCACAATACGCTAGCTTATTAAGTGATGCCGGCGATATCGTGTGTCATGACAATGACCGCTTGATGCCAGAGGTACTTGAGCAAACCCAAGCCAAATACAGTGAGCAAGTGACTGAGATTATCAATCAAGGTAGCCTGGCCATCGGTTTAGGCGGTGGTCATGCCATTGCATATGCAAGTTATATGGGGTTATGGCATGCGCTGAACCAGCCCGATCAAGCAGATAGCCCTAAGATTGGTATTATCAACTTTGATGCCCATTTAGACATACGTAATGCGCAAAAAGGCACCTCTGGCACCCCGTTTCGCCAAATTGCTGAACACAACCAAGCAAACGGCCAACCGTTTCATTACTGTGCTATTGGCATCAGTCAGTTTTCTAATACTACCGCCTTATTTGATCGCGCCAATGAACTGGGCGTGACTATTATTAGTGATGACAGTTGTGCGCGTAGTAGCTGGGATGCTATGGCACAACAATTAGAGCAATTTATTGAGCAAGTTGACGTCTTGTATGTCACTATTGATATGGATGCCTTCCCTGCCAGCGTAGTACCGGGCGTTAGCGCGCCTGCTGCCAAGGGTATCTCCCTTGATTTTGCCGAGCGCTGCCTTGAGGTTATTTTTGCCAGTGGTAAAGTAAAAATGGCTGATTTTGCCGAAATTAACCCCACTTATGACATTGATGGTCGCAGCTGTAAAGTCACTGCAAGATTATTGGCACTGATGATTCAGCACCATTTGTTATTAAAAAATTAAAAGATTCAACAGTTAAAAAGATTATAAATATTAAAACAAACCCATTTATAGACTCGGAGTCACTTATGACATCCTCAATGATTAAAAATTTCCCAGAAGATTTTGACACTCTCATTTTACATGCCAATATCGCTACTTTTTCTGAACAATATGGCTTTGATAGAAGCCTAGCAGTCGCTCATTCAGAAAATACGGATGCCAACAAACACCATAGCCCTTATGGTCAGATTATCGATGCGGCCTTGACCATTAAAGATGGCAAAATCAGTTGGATTGGCGACAGTCAAAGCGCATTAAACAGCCCTGCTTATCATCAAGCAATTATGCAAGCTGATGCTGATGACAAAATCATTTATGCCAATCGTCAGTGGCTGCTCCCTGGCTTAGTCGATTGTCATACCCATCTGGTCTATGGCGGCAACCGAAGCAATGAATTTGAAGCACGTTTGCAAGGCGTGAGTTATAAAGAAATTGCTGATAATGGCGGCGGTATTGTGGCGACAGTTACCGCCACTCGTGAGGCTGATTTTGATGAATTATATGCGCAAACCGAGCGTCGTTTGCAAGCGCTACTTGCTGAAGGCGTTACCACTATCGAGATTAAATCTGGCTATGGCTTAGATTTAGACACTGAACGCAAAATGCTACAAGTGGCTCGTCAATTGGGCCAAGATTATGGCATAACGGTCAAGACCACTTACCTTGCCGCACACGCCCTACCGACTGAGTATAAAAACAAAGAAAATGGCTCCGATGAATACATCGATGCGGTCTGCGAATGGATGCCTATTTTACATGAGGAAGGCTTAATCGATGCGGTTGATGGCTTTTGTGAGAACATTGGCTTTAGTAAAGCACAAATGGCCAAGGTATTTGATGCCGCCAAGCAGCTAGGGCTGCCCGTTAAGCTACATGCCGAACAGTTAAGTGATATGGATGGTAGTGGCTTGGTTGCCGACTACAATGGTTTATCCTCTGATCACTTAGAGTATTTATCTGAGAAAAACGTTCAGAAGATGGCCGAGCACGATGTGGTCGCTGTACTATTGCCAGGAGCATTTTATACCTTAAAAGAATCGCAGTTACCGCCGATGCAAGCACTGTACAAACACAATGTCGCCATTGCCTTATCGACCGACTGTAACCCAGGAACTTCGCCTTTAACCTCTTTGCTAATGACACTTAACATGGGCTGCACTTTATTTGGTATGACCCCTGAGCAGGCACTGGCAGGCATTACGACTCATGCAGCAAAGGCATTAGGACTAGATAACAAAGGCCGTATTGAAGTAGGCGTCGATGCTGACTTAACCTTATGGAATATCGAGCGTCCTGCCGATCTTGCTTATCAGATGGGTTTAAACCCATTAGATATGGTTGTGATTAATGGTCAGGTTAAATCAACCAACCTAGCTTAAAATTTGGTCTCTATCTCATATTTTACAGATAGAACCTGAGACGCTCACACCGACTATCAGAGCACCCATTAAAAAACCTCGCTAATTAGTATTAGCGAGGTTTTTTATTTATTTAATAGATTTGGACTAGTTCATAAATGATGCGAAACCATTTAATAGCATTTGCACCGAAATGGAGATTAGAATCATACCCATTAAGCGCTCAACCGCTTTAAGTCCACGATGACCCAATATTTTATAAAGCTTAGTTGAGAAGAATAAAATAACTGAGGATACAAACCACGCCAGCAACAAAGCAGCCAATGACTTGGGGATACTCTCTGGATTTTTTTCAGTCAGCAAAATTAAGGTTGCTAAAATCGAAGGGCCTGCAATTAAAGGCACCGCTAACGGTACAATAAATGGTTCCCCATCATCATCATCGTCATCGGCCATCACCCCGCCTCGGGTTGGGAAAATCATACGGATGGCGATAATCATCATAACCAGACCACCACCAATAGCGACAGCTTCTGTGCTCAAGCCTAAGGTGTGTAAGATACTACCACCGGCAAATAAGAACAGTACCATTAACGCTAACGCAATCAACAGCTCTCTGACAATAATAAACTTGCGCCTTTCTTCAGGGACTTTGTCCAATACTGCCAAAAATATGGGAATATTACCCAAAGGATCCATAATTAAAAACAAAGTCAGTGCTGCGGCGTAAATCTCCATGATTCCCCTTAATTATTATTGTTTCAAGCTTATGTGTGCCAAAAGTATCTATGAATTTTTATATTAATCATAGATGAGTTGTTCAAAATGCGACACGCGCGCTATATTTTAAATTATTTTTATTATTAACGGCACCTGATTGACTATAAAATCATGTCATATCGTCAATACTAATACTGGTCGCTAAACTATCATACTAAGCGCTATTAGTCTTAAACTTTTGACTAAAACCTTCAGTTTATTGATTATCTATTTATTAGTTATTAGCTATTTATAATCATCAACCAAATTTGGATAGGATAATACCCTCAGCTCTTGGTATTTAGCAGGCATTGGCCAGTCTATGGCCTTTTCTGGTACCGGAATTTGTTTTGCAATCAGAGTTGCTGTGGTGATCCAGCCGGCGTGACCCACTACTAATATAGTTCTAGCTTCTTCTTCGCTCACTGATGCCAGACTTAATGTCTTATTGCTGTGTATGTCATGATGGCTTGGTGTATGATGGCTTGGTGTATGACTATTATGGGTAGCGGTTTGTAATGTCTGATTAGTCTGCTGCTTGTTAATCCATGCGGCCACTCGTGCAAATAGTTGCGTTAAACTCTCACCGCCTTCTGGTGCAAAATGCGCAAAGTTATTGCACCAGGCATCTACTTCAGCCTTGCTAATTTGAGTCCAAGGTTTGCCCTCCCAAGCACCAAAATAGCTTTCTGCTAATTGTGGATCAACCAAGCATTGATAGCCTCGTGCTGCCAACACCTCACCCACTTGTTTTGAACGCTGTAAATGACTGACCCAAATGACTTTAGGCAACTTATGTTTTTTGACATAACGGTCTATTTGGTTGGCCAAACGCTTCACCTTGCGCCTATCTACCGCAACATCAAGCTGACCAAAGCACAGCCCACGCACTGCACTGGGCTTTGGATGACGCCAAATATACAACTTCAACATTTAAATACGGTCCTTAAACACTGTCCTTAAGCACTATGCTTCAATTTAGGCCCTGTAACTTGCGCTCTGAAATTTAGAATACTTGGTTAATAGTAAGTCACCGCTAAAAGTTAATAGTCGCTGCTAAACCGGCATAAATGGCAATTTCAGTAATCTGCTGCGTGGCACCCAATCCATCACCGGTATAACCCTGCAAGCGGCGTTTTAATAGACGATACATATGAGCCATGGCAATAGCTACAAATGTTATAGCCAGTAGCCATTGCCCCAAGCTAATTTGCCATAAGCCATCAGGTAGCACTACCACTAAGACCATAGCCACCGCAATCAGCCATAAGCCACTAGCAAACCATTGTTTGCTAGACATTTGTTGCGCCATTGGTTTGGCTTTGGCATGTTCAATTTCACCGCCATAGGGCAATGCTACAATTAAGCTGGTAGACATCCATCGTGACACACTGTGTGCCACAATTAAGGCAGCCAGTGCGACAGACGTTGGCATTGATGCCAGCAAACTTACCTTTAATAGCAAAGCGCATACCAAGCCAAGGCTCCCATAAGTACCAATACGCGAATCTTTCATAATGATTAACGTACGCTCACGGGTTAAGCCGCCGCCAAGACCATCACAGGTATCGGCTAACCCATCTTCATGGAAAGCACCGGTTAACTTAATACCAAAAGCGGTACTGGCAATGGCTGCTACCAAAGGGTTAAAAAAGTAGCTGACCAAAGCAAAAACAGCCGCACACAGCATCCCGACGATTAACCCAACGCCTGGAAAATGACGACTGCTTTGATGGAGCCAATTGGGCTGATAGCTGTTTAAGGTGACCGGAATTCGGGTTAAAAACTGAATGGCGACCAATAACAATCGCCATTCAGTTTTGATGCTCTCTATTACTGAGCGCTTAGGATGTGGGGATGTTGATGACATGAATGATCTGTCTCATTGCTGGATTATCAATGGCTTGGTTGCTAATAGACTTAATGATAATAAACTTATTGTTAGCGACTTAAATATTAATGACTTAGATATTAATCACTGACAAATTAATGGCTGTCTTTTTCACTAATACCAGCCTCTGCAAAGCTGGCCATCTCTTTAAAAGTTAAACAGGCTGACTTTAACAGTGGATAAGCCAAAGCTGCGCCACTGCCCTCACCCAAGCGCAAATCAAAGTCCAGCAATGGCTGAGCATTTAAAACCTTTAATAAGTGCGCATGACCGGGCTCTACAGAATGATGGGCAAAAACGGCAAACTGTGCCACCCCTGGTACTAAACGTTCAGCGACCAACAAGGCACTACTGGTAATAAATCCATCAATCAATAATACTCGTCTTTCATGCGCGGCTTGAATAAAGGCACCTGCCATCATTGCAATCTCTAATCCGCCCAATGCTGCCAATACTTCTAATGGCTCAGTTACCTGCTGATGACGTTGTAGCACTTGTGTTAAGGTGTCAATTTTGCGAGCAAGTCCGGCATCATCAAGACCGGTGCCACGACCAATACATTGGGCAATAGGAATATCTTCTAATCGTGATAATAATAAGCTGGCAGCAGAGGTGTTACCAATGCCCATCTCTCCTGCGATAAATACTTCTGCGTCAAGCTGCTTGGCAATTTCCATGCCGGCATTAATGGCTTGCACACATTCCTCTTGAGTCATAGCAGGCTCATTTAGCGCATCACGGCTGCCTAAACGGACTTTGTATTGGCTAATTAATTGCGGATTATCAGTGATACCAAAATCAGCAAAATCCGCTGCCACACCAGCATCTACCACTTTTAACTCTATCTCATGCTGTCGGGCGAGCACATTAATAGCAGCGCCGCCGTTTAAGAAGTTCAATACCATTTGAGCAGTGACAGCGGTTGGAAAAGCAGAAGTACCATGCTGCGCTAGACCATGATCAGCGGCAAACACACGAATGTGTGCCCTATCAACGCTTGGCGTTGTTGAGCCTTGAATCAAGCCAATACGCATCGCTAATGATTCTAAGCGGCCAAGCGACCCTTGTGGCTTGGTTTTATTATCCCACAGCGCTTGTATTTCACTTTGCAGGTTGTCATCATCAATAGTGGCAAGTGTTGGCAGCGATAATGTAGTCAAAGCGGATATCCTTTTTAAATAATGCTAATTTTAATTCTGTTGATTTTAATAGTGCTGGTTTAAATGCCACTAAATATTTTAATAGTTTTTAAGTGTCATCAGTGGCACTTATTATGTGCGATAGTTTATCGCATTAGAATGTGTTATGCATGACATTCCAAGCCAAACTGATTGACTTTTTAATGACTTAAAAGGCGATGTGAATAGCGTGAATATTTAATATCAGCACAACGATATCGGCTTAAATATTGGCTTAATTGATACTCAGTGCTTATGATGTTAACTTACTGCATAGACTAGATTTTAAAGGCTGTTTTTTTATTTAAATGTGCACAATAATAAAATCATTTTTATCATTAAGGATACTGTATGCAATCGCTTCCTATTCCTAAGTTAGATCAAACCCTGCAGCGCTTTATGGGCGGCATCTCACCCCTGTTAAGCCCACAGCAGCGTGATGCTACCGCAGCTGCTGCACAAGCCTTTCAAAATCAAGGCGGCCCCATCCTGCAACAACGATTACAAGCCTATGCACAGACTCAAGAAAATCAAGGGCTAAGCTGGTTGACTGAGCTTAAGTTGGCAGAGTACCTGCAAGACACCCGCCCACACGCCATTACCAATAACGCCAGCTTACAGATCAACTATCAGACCGCACACACTGGCATTAAGCGAGCTGTTAGCCTTATCTATCGATTGGCGTGGTTACATCTAGATTATATTAATGACAACATTGAGCCTCCGATTGATCCACGTGGCCAGCCCATCTCTATGTACAACTGGCGACTATTAACTGGTGCCATTCGTGAGCCAAGTGCCGATAAGGCGGTGCAGGATAGTTATTATTACGCACCGAAACAAGCGGCCAATCGCAGCATGAGCCTATTTTGGCAAGGTCATCATTTTACGCTGCCCCTAACTGACAACACCGGCAAGCTGATATCTGCAGCTCAAATTGAAGCCATCCTAGAATTGATTATAAATGCGGATTATGAAAAGCCGGTTATCGACTTTACCGAAGTGAGTGCATTGGGCAGTGTTAAAGTCGCTAGCTATTTAAATCAGCTGTGTCAGCAGCCGCACAATAAGCAAGCCTATCAAGCGGTTAAAGACAGTCTATTTTGCCTGTCACTGTATCGCTCGGGTGCGGATGATGTCACTCAGATTCAGCAACAAACCTTTATGCCAGGACATGCTTGGCAATTAAAACCCAATACCTATCAAATGGATTTGGATTCTGACTTTTTGGCCATTCACTTCGAGCACAGTGAAATAGATGGCGCGGCTCTACAACACATGTTTAATTATGCTTTTGGCTTAGTCGATGCTGCCCCAGAAGCGTTAAAATCACACATTAATTTTGATGATGACAGTCATAGCAGTGAAAAGTCAGTATCTGAAGCTCAGCGCTTAGACTGGCAATGTGACGATGAGTCGCTATTGTTGCAGATTCAACAGGACATTGAAGACATCCGCCAGCGTGCCCAACAAATTAAGGTTCAACGCAGCCTAGCAGATTATAGTGGGCTTCAAGGTAAAGTCAGTCATGATGCACTAATGCAGTTTGCGCTGCTCTATGCTCAGCTAAAAACCTTTGGTCAAGTGCGTAATACCTATGAGGCTGTCGATACCAGTCACTTTATGGCCGGGCGCACAGAAGGGTTACGCCCTAATAGTGAGCAAGCGATTGCTTTGGTTCAGGAACTGCTAGATGACGACAACAAAGACAGTAACAATGCTAAGCCAACTACTGATATGGATTTGTTACAGCAAGCGTTAGATGCGCATAAACAACGAGTGATAGCCTGTAAAACAGGTCAGGCCTTTGATCGTCACCTGTCTGGATTAAAATATATGATGACCGATGCGGATGCTAATGACTCAAGTATGGCTGAGTTCTTCAACAGCCCAGGCTATAAGACCCTGACCGGCGGCGACTTTTTATCTACCTCATCGATGGGTACTCAGTCACCGGTTCGACGCATTTTATTTGCACCAGTGATGGCCGGCGGGTTTGGCGTTAATTACAGCTTAGATGACAGCCATTACGAGTTTGTGCTGTTTGCTGATCAAGACAGCAGCCCCTATCTTGAACAGATGTGTGATGCTTGTGTTGAAGCGATCGCTAAGCTGGTTGCTTTGACTCAGCAGGCTTAAACCATTTTAAGCAGTGCCTGTAGTTTGTCATCAATTTCGACTTTAAACTCTTTATCTTCGATTTTATTGGCGTGTTGTTTGGCATATTGCAGGCTTTCTATCGCCGCTTGTAACTCACCTAACTGCTGCTGTAGCTCAGCTTTTGAAAAGGCAATCGATGCCATATGGTCCTTGGAGTTGACTGCCTCAGCTTTGACCAGCGCTTTGTCATATAGTGCCAATGCTAAATCCAAGTCTGAGGTAAAGTCAGCCAAGGTTTCCCACTGCTCTGGATGATCTTTGTCAGTATTTTCATGGGTGTTACATAGCGCTTTCAGCTCGTCATATAACGCATCGAACTGCGGTTGGTCTTGCGCTTGGTCAGCGGCTAGCAATTCTTCTGCCAGTAAATATATTTGTTTATAAATTTTAGTATTAATCATTTATATTGCTCTTAAGGATTTTGGCGGTTGGCCATTGTTATTGTTTATTGTGATAATCACATTGCTCTATCGATATCTGATTATAACCCACATTCTCGCAGACACGCCCTAATTTCTACCACTTATGCTATGGTAATCATTAAAGCTTCACTTAAACCTATAAACCTATAAACCTATAAACCTATAAACCTATAAACCTATAAACCTATAAACCTATAAACCTATAAACCTATAAACCTATAAACCTATAAATAATGTTCAAGTATTAGGACTGACATGACAACTCAAACCAATCTTCCTACTTTTATACCAAAAATTATCTTTTTTGATATTGACGATACCTTAAGTCGTGGCGGCGAGATTGCACCCCATAATGAAGCGACTTTGATTGAACTGGCTAAAACCGATGTAAAACTAGCCATTGCCACTGGACGTTCAAAATCTATCATACCGGCAGATATCATGGCACTGCTTGAACGTGATGTGTTTGATGCCATTGTCTGCACCAATGGACAATATAACTTTGATAAAAAAGGCGTCATCAGCCACTATCCATTAACTCTAGAGCAAGCAACCAAAATAGATACATTATGCCGACAAGACCATCTTGTGCATAAGTTTGACTCAGCACAGCACTTGGCATGGGCCAATGATAATGAGCGTATTCGTGCTTTTGCTGCCGAAAATCCTAGCGCCATTATTGACCCTGGATATTTTAAACACCATCAAGTGTATCAGTGCTCGGTGTTTTTCAATGATGAAGTCGAAAAAATGCAGGACGTTGATTTTGCTGCTGATGGATTAAAGTTGGTACATTGGCATCATGTTGGCGGTGATATTTTGCCAATTGAAGCATCCAAAGCCCGTGGTGTGCAGGACGTTTGTAATTACTTTGGTATAGATGTCAGTGAGGCGATGGCCATTGGCGATGGCTTTAATGATTTAGAGATGTTTGATTTGGTTGGCTATAGCGTGGCAATGGGAGATGGCCAGCCAGCACTGCAACAAAAAGCGGACTTTATTACTGGCTCCATTGAAGAGCAAGGTGTTCAAACTGCATTACAACACTTACTTGACTGAATTTAATCATCATAAAACATATAAATTAAAAAACCGTTTAACATCATCAATGTTAAACGGTTTTTTAATGACAAACTTATCAATCGTTAATGGAATAAAACAACTTAAGTTTAGCGTTTATTAGACAAATGAGCATCTGAATGAACAGGCAAATAGGTTTCTTTATCAAAAGCCCAAGCACCACTACCACGCACCCATAAATATAAGAAAATAAAGCAATATAATACAGCCGCCTCACCTTCATTGTTTAAAGGTAACCAAAAATTATCTAACTGAGCATGAAAACCAAAATAGGCCACAGCCATCATACCTGAACTAATAAAGGCAGCCAAACGTGTTTGAAAGCCGACCAACAACATAACCCCTAACACAACCTCTAACACACTGCCCATCCACATAAATGAGAACAGCTCAGGCATTGGATGCTCACTAACAGGAATACCAAATAGCTTGGTGGTACCGTTTAGTAAATAGGCATACGCTGTCACAATACGTAAGATGGCTAGCACATAAGGCTCAAACCGAGATAAAGAACTAAATAATACTTTACTCATAAACTCCCCCTTATCGGAGACAACGTTAGAGACAAAAAAAAGACTGGCATGATTGTCATACCAGTCGTAGATTACATTGATAAGTTAAACTTTACTGCAATTATTTTGTTAAAGTTTTGTTTAATAATGGTAGTTGTGCTTTAGACCAACTATTAGGCGATCATTACCAGCTAATAAACAATCATTATAGTTGCAAAACTACAGCCCAGCCTTAAGACTGGCGGTAATAAATTGATCTAAGTCACCATCAAGTACCGCGCCCGTGTTAAAGGTCTCAACCCCAGTACGCAAGTCTTTAATACGCGAATCATCAAGCACATAAGAGCGAATTTGACTGCCCCAGCCCACATCCGACTTATTGTCCTCAACTGCTTGCTGCTTTTCCATGCGCTTTTGCATCTCAAGCTCGTACAGTTTTGCACGTAGCATCTTCATTGCCGTGGCTTTGTTACCATGTTGGCTGCGTTCATTTTGACACTGTGCCACCACACCGGTTGGCTCATGCGTAATACGTACCGCTGAATCGGTGGTATTAACGTGCTGACCACCGGCCCCACTCGAGCGATAGGTATCGATGCGTAAGTCAGCTGGATTGATATCAATCTCAATATCATCATCAATTTCAGGCGACACAAATACCGCTGCAAACGAGGTATGGCGGCCATTATTGCTATCAAAAGGAGATTTGCGCACTAAGCGATGCACCCCGGTTTCAGTACGTAACCAACCAAAGGCATAATCACCGCTGACCTTAAATGAGGCCGACTTCACGCCAGCCACACTACCTGCGGACACTTCTATAATATCAACCTTAAAGCCATGCGACTCGCACCAACGGGTGTACATGCGCAGTAGCATTTCTGCCCAGTCTTGTGCTTCAGTACCACCACTGCCCGATTGAATATCAACGAAGCAGTTATTGGCATCCATTTCACCGTCAAACATACGTTTGAACTCAAGATCATCGACCTGTGCTTGCGCGGCGTCTAACTCACTTTGGACATCGGCCAACAGTGACTCGTCCTCTGCTTCAACCGCTAATTCAAGCATCGCTGCCGCATCTTCCAGACTAGTTTCAAGCCCAGTAATGGTATTAATCACACCATCTAGCTGACTTTTTTCTTTACTGATTTTGGTCGCTCGCTCTGGATCATTCCATAAGTCTGGCGACTCCATCTCAAGATTGACTTCTTCTAGGCGTTCAGATTTGCCATCAAAGTCAAAGGTACCTCCGTAGGTCCTGAGCTCGTGTGGTTAGGTCTTTAATTTGTTCTTGATATTGGTTAATTTCCATAGAAGTTCCAGTTATTTCACTTGTAAAACATTGTAGTAGCAAAGGGCTTAGTCTTTTTGATCTTAGAGGCTTAAGTCAGCACCTTAAGGTTAAAGTGACCAGTCTTCAACCGCCCAGCGATGTGACAAGGCATGCGCATGCAACGTGTCATCAGGAGTCACCGCTATCGCCACATCGGCCCATTGCAATAGTGGCAAATCGTTTTTTGAATCCGAATACGCATAGGTTTTATCGTACTCAACGCCCTGCTGTTTTTTAGTCTCTAGCCATTTATTCAAGTGGTATATTTTACCGTCTTGAAAGTTTGGCTTGTCGGTTAATTTGCCAGTATAGCGATTGTCAGCAATTTCAAGCGGCGTGGCTAACACATGCGACTGCTTGATACCAAAGCGCTCAGCGATGGCAGATACCACAAAATCATTGGTTGCTGAGATAATCACCACATCATGACCTGAGTCTAAGTGATGACGAATGGCGTCAATCGCCTTAGGGCGCATATGCGGCACGATTTCTTGCTCAATATAGTCTTCACGTATTTGACACAACTCATCCATCGGCAGGCTGGTCAAAAACTGCGCCACAAATTCATTATACTCAGTGGCATCTAGGGTGCCCTCGATATAGTCTTGATAAAACTTTTGGTTAGCGGTGCGATATTGCGCCTCATCAACCAGTCCGTTATTGACGATATACTCACCCCATAGATAATCGCTATCGACATCGAGTAGCGTATGATCCAGATCGAATAAGGCCAACGTTTTTTGGGCGTCTGATGCTGTTACAGATTGATTTTGCATACTTTCTCTCATACGTTATTTAACAACCAAACTTTAAAACACAGTTTTAATAAACGGTCTTTAATAAACAGTTAAAAAACTATCTTCAATAAAACACCAATTAACAGGCGATTATTCAGGCTGCGCTACCGCCAGTAATCCTGTTTTAAACTGTTGGCACTTTTCAGCATAGTGTTGCGCCGATAATTTTAACATGGCCACTTGCTCATCACTTAAGGTTTTCACTACTTTTGCCGGTGCGCCCATGACTAATGAGTTATCTGGAATCTCCTTGCCTTCTGTCACTAGCGCTTTGGCACCGATAATACAGTTTTTGCCAATTTTGGCATTGTTTAGCACCACTGCGCCGATACCAATCAAGCTATTATCACCAACCTGACAGCCATGCAGCATTGCCAAATGACCAATAGTGACATAATCGCCAATATTCACCTCAATACCCGCATCGGTATGAATCACCACGTTTTCCTGCACATTAGTATAATCACCGATGTGTATGCGCTCGTTATCTCCACGAATCACTGCGCCAAACCAGACACTGGCCTTGTGCCCTAAATAGACATCACCAATGACTTGAGCGCTCTCTGCAACCCAACCGTTGAAGGGAGCAGCAAACTTAGGCGTTTTATCCAAAAATTGATATATCATTATATATTCCTTGTCTCATTTATGGTTTATACTCGCAGCTATTGTTTTAGGTCTATAGAACCTGAAAAGTCAGTGTTTTCAACACTTTTAAAGCGCAGACACTGACACTGACACTGACACTGACTGACAATAACGACCTTAAACACTTTTTATAAATGTTTTATATATCTTGGTGAGCTCGGCAACTAAAGTCAATTTATTGTCACCTCATCTCATGCTATCATCTGCATCAGCAACTATAGCACTATTTATCTGGTTATCTGGACACCCTATGCGTCATTTTTTATTTGATATCATTTTCACCATCGCCTGTTTAATCGCTGCCGCTTGGTGGGGCTACTCTCACAGCGGTATTGCTGGCTTATTTAGCGCACTGGCTATTACCGCTATTTTGGCAGTGATGGAGATTTCACTTTCTTTTGATAATGCGGTGGTAAACGCCTCTATCTTAAAAGGTTGGAATGATTTTTGGAAAAAAATCTTCTTAACCCTTGGTATTTTAGTGGCTGTATTTGGCATGCGCCTTATCTTCCCTATCGTCATTGTGGCCGTCACTGCAAAGCTTGGCTTCGTCGAAGTGATTCAATTGGCTTTAAACAATCCAGCCCAATATGCAGAGCACCTAAACGCTCACCATGCTGAAATTTCTGCCTTTGGTGGTATGTTCTTATTATTGGTGTTCTTAACCTTTATCTTTGGTGATAAAGAAGTGCATTGGTTTGACTGGTTTGAGCGCAAATTGACCCGCTTTAGCAAAGTGGATGCCATGAGTACCTTTGTGGCCATCGTGGTATTGATGATTTCACTTAGTTGGGTTGATGAAGCCAAAGAGTCGGCCATCTTGATTGCTGGTATTTGGGGTATCTTAGTGTATCTGGGCGTGAATGTGCTCTCAAGCCTGCTTGAAGGCAGTAGCGGCGCTGAAGATGATGACGAGGTGCTGACTGACGCACAAGGCAATGTGATTACCAATACCGCTGGCGTGTCGACCACTATTTTAAAAGGTGGTATCGCTGGCTTTATCTATCTTGAAGTGCTCGACGCTTCTTTTAGTTTTGATGGTGTTATTGGTGCGTTTGCCATTACCAATGATGTGATTATCATCATGTTAGGCTTGGCAATTGGTGCGATGTTTGTACGTTCTATGACTTTATTTTTGGTCGACAAAGGCACACTTAATGAATTCGTTTATCTTGAGCATGGCGCCCATTATGCCATCGGTGCGTTGGCCATTATTATGCTACTGTCGATGAAGTTTCATGTTCCAGAGCTGGTCACTGGATTGATTGGTGTGGCATTTATTGGCTTATCATTATTTAACTCTATTCAGTATCGTAAGCGTCAAGCTCAGCAATAGCTGGTTATCGATACTAGTGACTAACAAGCTACTTAACAAAAGCCAGTTAATAAAAGATTTTTAATTAGATAGTCAACAATAGCTAACTTTATAAAAACAGCTACTTTATTAGGACACACTCATGTCGCATAAGCACAGCGCAGCACTTATTGTACTTTCAGGCTCGTTACTGACAGCAACCCCTTCTTATGCCAACAGCTCAGATATCGAGACCGCCGGTGATATCATGATGGTCGCCATCCCTGCGTTGGCCTATGGCTCTACCTATTATATGGATGACCCTGAAGGGCGAATGCAGTTTTATAAATCCTTTGCTGCCAATGCGGTGACCACTTATGGACTTAAAAAAACCGTAGACCGTGAGCGCCCTGATCACAGTGATAACGACTCATTCCCCTCTGCACATACATCGATTGCGTTTCAAGGCGCCAGCTTTATTCATAAGCGTTATGGCTTTGAATACAGTATTCCCGCTTACATCGGTGCCACCTTTGTGGGTTACAGTCGACTAGAAGCAGACAAACACCACACCACAGATGTCCTTGCCGGCGCAGCGTTGGGCGTGGCCAGTAGCATGTTTTTAACTAAGAGCTATTATGACGATACCCTACATGTCAGCGCTAACTTAGCACCTGAGTCGTACCAATTGGCGGTACATTATAGCTTCTAATATGATGGTTTCTTAACAGTAAAGTCCTGTTTGGTTTTATAGACAGTAGGAGTAATAAAAAATAGGCGTAACAGATTAAAAAAATTGCATAATAGTTGTAGCCATTTAATACTATGTTTTGTATAATACGCGAAATCTGTACCTAAGCGAGTAGACATGACACAGTTGGCAACACTCACTAATAAAATTTCCTTTAGTGATCTTGTTGTTTTCTGTCATTGGCCTGCTCGCTTTTTTGTGACCAAAATTTGTTAATTGAATTGTTTTAAACTTGTTTGAACTTAAGCTTTTGGCTTGTTTTAAACCAACAATGGTTGCAATATGGATAACTCTCAGGTCATGATAAACACGAATTAAAAGGGTGGTAATATGGGCGTACAACAAGACACAACACACAATAACTCTCAACAAACTGAAGCTGTGCTGGCGTTGGCCGATGGCAGTATTTTTCGTGGAATCTCAATAGGTGCTGCAGGTCACCGTGTTGGTGAAGTGGTATTTAATACGTCAATGACTGGCTACCAAGAAATATTGACTGACCCCAGCTATGCCAAGCAAATCGTCACCCTAACCTACCCTCATATTGGTAACACAGGTACCAACAGTGAAGATGCGGAATCAGGTAATATTGATTTTAAGCATCAAGTATGGGCTGAAGGACTTATCATCCGTGATGCCACTATGACCACCTCAAACTTCCGTAACTCAGAAAGTCTATCTGATTATCTTACTCGTCAAGAAACCGTTGCTATCGCTGAAATCGACACCCGCAAATTGACCCGAATTTTGCGTGATAAAGGCGCTCAAAATGGCTGTATTATGACCGCCAGTAATGGTGAAACTTTAAGCGATGACGATATCGAAAAAGCATTAGAACTTGCCAAAGGCTTTGCTGGTCTTGAAGGCATGGATTTAGCAAAAGAATGCACCCACCCTGACGGTTTTGAATGGACAGCAGGCACGTGGGAACTGGCTGACCGCGGTGTACATGGCGTAACCGAAAGCGAGACTGGCGGCTACTACAAACAGCTAGGTGAGCACATTGAGCACAAATATGATGTGGTTGCTTACGACTTTGGTACCAAAACCAACATCTTACGTATGCTGGTCGACATCGGCTGTAAAGTAACCGTTGTTCCAGCGACTACACCTATCGCAGATGTATTAGCGATGAACCCAGACGGTATCTTCTTATCAAACGGCCCTGGAGACCCTGCAGCTTGTGGCTACGCAATCGAGGCCGTACGTCACATCATTGAAGAAACCAACGTACCTACCTTTGGTATCTGCTTAGGTCATCAGTTGGTTGGTCTTGCCAGCGGTGCAAAAACTATGAAAATGAAAACCGGTCATCACGGTGCGAACCATCCAGTACAAGACCTTGAGACTCAAAAGGTGATGATTACCAGCCAGAACCACGGCTTCGCAATTGATGAATCAACACTGCCAGATAACGTTAAGCCAACGCATCGCTCGTTATTCGATGGTACCAACCAAGGTATTGAGCTGACCAATAAGCCTGTCTTTAGCTTCCAAGGTCACCCTGAAGCAAGCCCCGGCCCACATGATGCTGCTTTGTTGTTTAACAAGTTTGCACAGATGTTGGCTGACGCTAAAAGTTAGTTTAGATGGTCGAAAAAATAAAAAATATTTTTATAGCTAGTATTCAGCATTGTAAGAGCTTTTGTAAAGTGAGATCTGCATCTAATGAGAATACTTGGCAGTTAGCCGTTAATAATTTTAGAAATCAGTGCCAATTTAAGATGCAATCCTTAAAGCCTTACGAACGCTGGAATTGGGCATTCTCTATACTTTTAAAGCTTAATAAGATCTACCCTTTTGAATTATTAGAGCGTGTTATTCCCGAGATCGTATATATTCATAATGATGATTTTAATGATGAGCTCACTGCAGTTCTTAAAGATGACATACTGCAGGCTAAATATGAATACGGTTTTACAATATCTGAAATGGGGGAGTTTGCCGAATTGTTAGCTAATAATGAGTATTTAACTTTCGATCAATCTCTACAAGTCATTGAACATATAGTAAATATTGGTAATTACAACTATTCGAACTCAATTGAAAGCTGGGAAGAATATTTTAAAGACCTGAATATAGCATTTGATAATATTCACTAAAGTTTATGTAATGCTCATGCCATTTTAACTTTTTTCAATATTTAAGCTTTAAAAGAGCGAGTTGATATTACTTACTAATACACATTTGAAGAAATAAAAGAGAGACTTATGCCAAAACGTACCGACATTAAAAGCATCCTAATCATCGGCGCCGGCCCTATCGTTATCGGTCAAGCATGTGAGTTTGATTACTCAGGTGCGCAGGCTTGTAAAGCGCTTCGTGAAGAAGGCTACCGCGTTATTCTAGTCAACTCAAACCCTGCCACTATCATGACTGACCCTGTCATGGCAGATGCAACCTATATTGAGCCAATCACTTGGCAAACGGTTGAGCAAATCATCGACAAAGAACGTCCAGACGCTATCTTGCCAACCATGGGCGGTCAAACGGCACTAAACTGTGCATTAGATTTAGATAGAAACGGTGTATTAGAAAAATATAACGTTGAGTTGATCGGTGCTACCAAAGATGCCATCGAAATGGCAGAAGACCGTGACCTATTTGACCAAGCGATGAAGCGTATTGGTCTTGAGTGTCCACGCGCTGAAATCGCGGAAAGCATGGAAGAAGCGTTTGATATTCAAAGCAAACTTGGTTTCCCTTGTATCATTCGTCCGTCATTTACCATGGGTGGTTCTGGCGGCGGTATCGCTTATAACCGTGACGAGTTTATCGAAATTTGTGAGCGTGGTTTTGATTTATCGCCTACCAACCAGTTATTGATTGATGAGTCATTAATCGGCTGGAAAGAATACGAGATGGAAGTGGTACGCGACAAAAATGACAACTGTATCATTATTTGTGCCATCGAAAACGTAGACCCTATGGGTGTACATACCGGTGACTCAATCACTGTTGCCCCTGCTCAGACGCTTACCGATAAAGAATACCAAATCATGCGTAACGCCTCATTGGCTGTATTGCGTGAGATTGGTGTTGAAACTGGCGGTTCAAACGTACAGTTTGGTGTCAATCCAAAAACAGGCCGTATGGTTGTGATCGAGATGAACCCACGTGTGTCACGCTCATCTGCATTAGCCTCAAAAGCAACCGGCTTCCCTATTGCTAAAATCGCTGCAAAACTAGCAGTCGGTTATACTCTAGATGAGCTTCAAAACGACATCACTGGCGGTAAAACACCAGCCAGCTTTGAGCCATCAATCGATTACGTCGTTACTAAGATTCCACGCTTTAACTTTGAAAAATTCCCGCAAGCAGAAAACATCTTATCAACTCAGATGAAGTCTGTTGGTGAAGTAATGGCTATCGGCCGTAACTTCCAAGAGTCTATGCATAAAGCATTACGTGGCCTTGAGACTGGTGCTGACGGCTTTGATGAGCAAATTGATTTTGCTGCGCTTAAAGAAGGCAAGCTAAGTGCTGATAAAGTAAAATCAGAGCTTAAACAGCGTCTAACCGTACCAACACCTGAGCGTATATTCTATCTTGCCGATGCATTCCGCTTTGGTATGAGTGTCGATGAGGTGTTTAACCTAACCAATATCGATCCTTGGTTCTTAGTTCAGATTGAAGATATCGTTAAAACTGAAGAACAAGTGAAACAGTTAGGCTTTGGTGGTATCAATGCGATAAACTTACGCAAGTTCAAACGTAAAGGCTTATCAGACTTACGTTTGGCTAAGCTACTTGGCGTATCGCAAAAGCAATTACGCAAAAAACGCTGGGACCTAGAAGTGTACCCTGTGTATAAGCGTGTTGACACCTGTGCCGCAGAGTTTTCGACCTCAACTGCTTATATGTACTCAACTTATGACGAAGAGTGTGAAGCCAACCCAACTGATAACAAGAAAATCATGGTTATCGGCGGCGGTCCAAACCGTATCGGTCAAGGTATTGAGTTCGATTACTGCTGTGTACACGCGGCACTTGCAATGCGTGAAGACGGCTATGAGACCATCATGGTTAACTGTAACCCTGAAACCGTTTCTACCGATTATGACACCTCAGACCGTCTATACTTCGAGTCTATTACCTTAGAAGACGTGCTTGAGATTGTGCGCATTGAGAAGCCAGACGGCGTTATCGTACAGTTTGGTGGTCAAACACCATTGAAACTTGCGCGTAGCTTAGAAGCGGCTGGCGTTAACATTATTGGTACTTCTCCAGACGCTATCGACCGCGCTGAAGACCGTGAACGCTTCCAGCACATGATTCAGCAGTTAAACCTGATTCAGCCGCCTAACGCTTTAGCAACCAGCATGGAAGATGGTCTGGTCAAAGCCCAAGATGTAGGTTACCCACTGGTTGTACGCCCATCATACGTTCTAGGTGGCCGTGCGATGGAAATCGTTTATAACGAAGACGAGCTGAAGCACTACTTACGCACTGCGGTACAGGCCTCTAACGAAGCACCTGTATTGCTTGACCGCTTCTTAGATGACGCCATCGAAGTGGATGTCGACTGTGTGAGTGATGGCAAGCAAGTGGTAATCGGCGGTATCATGCAGCACATTGAGCAAGCCGGTGTTCACTCAGGTGACTCAGCCTGTTCATTGCCTCCTTACTCGCTATCTGAAGAGATTTGCGATGAGATGCGTGAGCAAACTATTGCGATGGCCAAAGAGCTTGGCGTTGTTGGTCTGATGAACGTACAGTTTGCGGTAAAAGACGGCACGGTTTACATTCTTGAAGTGAACCCTCGTGCAGCACGTACCGTACCTTTTGTTTCTAAGTGTATTGGTACTTCTTTAGCACAGGTTGCAGCACGCAGCATGGCTGGTAAATCACTAGAAGAGCAGCAGTTTACTCAAGAAATTAAGCCTGCATTCTTTGCGGTGAAAGAGTCAGTATTCCCATTTGCTAAGTTCCCAGGTGTTGATCCAATCTTAAGCCCAGAGATGAAATCAACCGGTGAAGTTATGGGTGTTGGCAAAACCTTTGGTGAAGCCTTCTATAAAGGTATTATCGGTACCAATGAGCGTCTACCAGGATTACCTAAAGGTGATGAGGTCAAAACTGTCTTTATTTCAGTACGTGACAGTGATAAGCCAAGCCTTGCCCCTATCGCTAAGCAGCTTATCGATTATGGCTTCAAATTGATTGCTACATCAGGCACACAAGCCTTCTTAAATGAGCAAGGTATCGAGTGTCAGCGCGTCAATAAGGTAACTGAAGGCCGTCCACACGTGGTTGATGCCTTGAAAAATGGTGAGATTGACCTTATTATAAATACTACTGAAGGCAAACAAGCGCAAGAGGACTCATTCTCTATCCGCCGCAACGCTCTACAAAGCAAGGTGTTCTACGTGACAACCTTAGGCGCAGCTGATGCAGTATGTAAGTCTTACGCCATTGATTTGCCATTTGATGTATACAAGTTGCAAACCTTGCACGAGCAAGCCGCTACTGCTAAATAACGGCTAATTAAATAATTTATTTGCTCAAATCTTAATCGTTTTTTAATTGCTAATCGACAATTTCGGTTAGCAATTTTTGTTAGGAGCGGCGTCAGCGATTATTGGCTGTACTCGAGCCATTTCTAACAGATCGTTTAAGCACACTATTAATGTATGAGACGCACAGTGCCTATAATAATAGGCGCTGTGGTGTTTTTTTATTTATTCACTTAGCTGATTTATTAGCTTATTGATTGGTCATTTATTGGTTTATTCGTTTTATCTATATAAGGAAGATGATATGCAACGTTATCCTATGACGCCACAAGGGCATGCAGCACTTGAAGCTGAGTTAAAAGAGTTAAAGACTGTTGATCGTCCACGTATCACTGCGGCGATTGCTGAAGCCCGTGAACACGGCGACTTAAAAGAAAATGCAGAATATCATGCTGCCCGTGAACAACAAGGTTTTTGTGAAGCACGTATTCGTGATATCGAAGCCAAACTTTCTGGTGCCCAGGTGATTGACCCAACAACACTGCCTCGCGAAGGTCGTGTGGTGTTTGGCGTTACTGTTGTTATCGAGAACTTAGAGACAGAAGAAGAGAAACGCTATCAAATCGTTGGTGACGACGAAGCAGACTTTAAAAACAACAAAATCTCTGTCAACTCGCCTATCGCTCGTGGCCTAATTGGTAAAGAAGAAGGCGACGAAGCCCGTATTCAGACCCCAAGTGGCGTTGTAGAGTTTGAAATTGTTGAAGTCGTCTATGACTAATCTACTCTCAATAATTTAATATCAAGCAATTAGCTTAATATTAAGTGGCTTATATTGAGTAGCTTTTATTAGGTCCTCGGCTGTAGGCTGCCACTAAATTAACTTTAATTTAACGTTTTATGTGTGCAGCCTACGCCTTAAGTATTAGTTTGACCTATGCCAATTTGTGCTATTATTTGCAAAATTCGGAAATAATTTAGAATTAAACGCGTCGGTCACTTGCTAAATACCTGCGATTAATGTTAAGTTACAAAACCACAACACAGACAAATCTATTTGTGACACTTGTTGTGTATCTTTAGCAACATGATTTTTAACAGTCATGGTACTAAACAGAATTGATTAAAGCGCTTGTTATTAGTCAGCGATTAATCATCCCCCTTTATATAAATCGACTTAATGTACTGATATTTTCAGTTCATCCTATTAAGTTTTGATTTAAGATATATTTTAATAGTAAATGCATAATCTTTTGAGTTCTATTACATTAGATAAATGCTTACGAGGCAATTATGAAGACATTCTCATCAGCGTTATGTGCGCTAGCATGCATGGTTGGAGCATCTACTTTAGCTCACGCTACGGATTCTAAGCAAACTATAAGCGTTAAAGCCCCAAGCGATATCGACAGTGTACTCAATGAGTTAGCACGTAAACAAAACCACCCAACTTCTCTACTACAGACCTCTTTTGAGCCGTCATCTTTAGCGACCAACAGCTCGCTTATCAACAGCAAAGCATCTGGTGTTAATCAAAATGATGAAGATGTGTTGTCACACCTAACCTTAGTGGCATCTAATGCGGTGAACAAATTTAAGCAAAGCGGTCGTGCCTCATGGTACGGTGGTAAGTTCCATGGTAGAAAGACAGCCAGTGGTGAGCGCTTCAATATGCATTCATTAACGGCGGCACACCCTTCATTGCCGTTCAACACCTTATTGAAAGTAACAAACACGTCAAATGGTCAAAGTGTGATAGTTAAGGTTAATGATCGTGGTCCATTCCATGGTAATCGTGTACTAGACTTATCATATGGCGCAGCGAAGAAAATCGGCTTAGTTAGCCGTGGTATCGCTAACGTCACTATTGAGAGAGTGAGCGCGCCTTAATTGGTGACCAGCACACTTTAAAGAATAGGATTCTTTAAATTATCTAAAAAAAGATCTGCTTAGCAGGTCTTTTTTTATGCTTAATAAAAACTTATCAAAATTTTTAACTATTTTAAAACTCAAGACTTGTAAATAAATAAATGTAAGCTATCATGCATTATAAATACATCAATTTGATGTTATCCTATTGAATTAAAGAAACATTTAAACACTAATAAATAATTTTGCCCTTAATTGGAGGCAATATGCCATCAACATCGCGCTCAATTCCTGATTTAAGCCTGTATTTGGTCACAGACGCCAATATGTGTGCTAAGCGTGGACTGATAGAAACCGTGTGTGCCGCTATTGAGGGCGGCGTGAGTTTTGTACAACTGCGTGACAAAACCTCTGATGACGAACGCTTATATCAGATTGCTTGTGAACTCAAAGAAGCGGTTGCCGGACGGGTTCCTCTGGTTATCAATGATAGAGTGCTGATTGCCAAAAGAGCGCAGCTGGATGGCGCCCATATTGGGCAAACTGACATCGAGGTTGAACAAGCGCGTGACATCTTAGGTAACGATGCCATTTTAGGATTAACCATCAATAACATGCATCAGCTGCAACACGCTCAAACTTATCACCTCCCCTATTTAGACTATTTTGGTATCGGTCCTGTCTACTCAACACAGACCAAACCAAATCATGCTCAGCCACTAGCGCCTGAAGGGCTTAAGACGCTGGTTACTACCAGTCAACTACCCACAGTTGCTATTGGCGGCATACAATTAGCCAACGCCCGTGATGTCTATCGTACGGGTTGTTCTGGTATAGCCGTGGTCTCCGCTATTTGTGCTGCAGAAGACCCTAAATTTGCTGCCCAAGCATTGCTTGAGCAACAATCGAACTAGACGTGAGATCTAGACAGAAATTATAAGGATTAAACATGATTACCAATACCTTAACCATCGCAGGCACCGACTGTACTGGCGGCGCTGGCATTCAAGCAGATATCAAAGCCATTAGTGCTAATGGCAGCTATGCCATGAGTGTCATCACTGCAGTTGTCGCTCAAAATACGCAAGGGGTTCAGAAAATCGAGACCATGCCTCTTGATTTGATTCGTGCCCAAATCGATTCTGTCTTTACTGACGTCAAAGTGGATGCAATCAAAATCGGTATGTTAGGCACGGCAGACATCATCACCTGTGTCGCTGAAGCGCTGGCCAAATACAAGCCTAGTAAAGTGGTATTAGACCCCGTGATGGTAGCCAAAAGTGGCGATAGATTATTAGACAAAGATGCGATTGCTGCCTTACGTGATGTGTTAATCCCGCAAGTGGGCTTAATTACACCAAACTTACCTGAAGCAGCTGATTTATTGGGTGTCGCTGAAGCAACAAGCCGCGAGCAAATGGTCAGCCAAGCCAAGCATTTAGGTGTCGCCGCTTTATTAAAAGGCGGTCATCTTGGCCTTGATGAGTCGCCTGACTTATTACGTGTCGGTGATGCTTATCACTGGTTTGAAGGTAAGCGCATCCCTACCAAAAACAGTCATGGCACGGGCTGTACTTTATCAGCAGCCATTGCAACCTTCTGGGGTCAAGGCGATAGCTTAGATGTGGCTTGTGAAAAAGCGAAAGCATATTTAACTGGCGCATTAAGCAAAGCAGATACTTTAAATGTTGGTAAGGGCCAAGGTCCTGTACATCATTTTTATAAGTACTATTAATTTTGCGATTCATTCTAAGATTAATCATCTAACTGCTGTTAGCTAATAAAAAAGCCTTGTACATTTACAAGGCTTTTTTTGATCTTATCAAACTAAAATAAAGTGACTTGAATATGTAAATACCCCTTTCTTAACACAACATCATTGTAGAATAATTGAGCCACTAGTCTATACTAAGCAGGGGTCAAAGTGCTTCAAGCAATGGTTCATCAACTAAATCTCAAACGCACGATCAATAGCATCGTAGCTTTTTACAGATTTCAATGATTAATATTTATAAAGCCATATATATAAATAGGTTTAATAACTTAATCCAAACAATAAACGCTAAATGCAAGCTCAAGATTTAGCTCGCTTAGTATACTCATTTGTTCTGGCCAAACAGCAGGACCTCCAGTAGAACTTGCAAACCAGACACATTTTACTCCCATTTTATAATTTTTTTGCAAGCTTAATATCGCCTTCTTTTCGATTATTAGCTTAGATAATAAATAGTCTAAATGATCTCTAGCGTCTTTAGATACTACTTTTTTGTCTGTTGAGATACCCCATAGATCAAGCTTTGCAATCCTTACTCTATCTAACTTATTCGTAAAAGTATCTCCAACTACTTGCTGAAAGTCAGGTTTAATAACATTCCCTTGAAACAGCTTTTCTGCATCTTCAAACCTAGAATATACAAAAAACTCTGCATATACGTCAGCGCAGGAAGGATAGTTAACATCCCGAGGAGTAAATCTAGATTTAATTATATCAGTCATAAATAGTCACCAATATGATAGGTACTAAAGTCTTGTACTTCAGAGTTATAAACCGTATCGGTTTCATATAAAGCAGTCTGACTGAAAGCTATATTTCTCAGTAAAAAGTTTTACTATTTTTTCCTGTTCATTAAAAAGGCATATAATCACAATATAGATTTTTGGGATTCATATCAAATTCTTCAGAATCAAAGACAATTTTTCTTTTATCATTATCAATGCACCAAAAGGTATAATCGCTATAGGTGAAGGAGGCTCCCTTATCTACATCCTGCATAGGGATGTAAATTTTTGTATTAAATTTTCTTGAAACCTCCTTTAATGCAATGATTACTTCTATAGGCCTAACTTCAAAATCAGTCATAATATCTAACATTACTCTAATTTTTACATCTTCAAAATCATATATGCCATCTGTTTTTAAATACCCAACCGTCATCCATATCTCAAACTTGTCATTATCATTATTAAAGCAGTGCTCTATGGTTTCATCCTCACTTTCGATATGAATATTACATGTCGGAAATTTTTTTATCAGCAACTTTTCAAAGTCATTAATATTCATCTCTTTTTCAAAATCAATATTATAGTACCCATATAGTTTATCTTGTTGCATTGTATACCTCTGCTATAAATACCCCATTCTTAACACAACATCATCGTAGAATAATTAAGCCACTTGTCTATACTAAACAGTTACCAAACTTAGAAATAACGTCGACTAAATTTCAAACGCACGCTCAATCGCATCATCGAGTCGATCAGCAGTAATCACATTGATACCAGCAAACTGTGCCATCTGGCTTTTGGGCGCATTGGCCTTGGGCACAATGGCATGGGTAAAACCATGCTTCATTGCTTCTTTTAGACGCTCTTGGCCATTGGGAACAGGACGAATCTCGCCAGATAACCCAACCTCCCCAAACACCGCTAAGGATGACGGCAATGGCTTTTCTTTAATGCTAGAGGCGCAGGCCAATAACACCGCCAAGTCTGAACCTGTCTCAAGTACCTTAACCCCGCCGACCACGTTGACATAGACATCCTGTCCGCTGGTATGAATACCACCGTGACGGTGCATAACAGCCAGTAGCATTGCTAAGCGCTGAGGGTCTAAGCCAATCGCCATACGTCTGGGCTGTCCTGAAGAATCATCAACCAAGGCCTGTACTTCTACCAGTAGCGGTCGTGTTCCTTCTCGACTGACCATGACCACAGAGCCTGAAATCGGCTTATCATAACGACTTAAAAATATCGCTGAGGGGTTCGCCACTTCTTTTAACCCAGTATCTGTCATACCAAAGATACCCAGCTCATTGACCGCGCCAAATCTGTTTTTGACCGCACGTATCATTCTGAATCTTGAGTCTGATTGCCCCTCAAAGTACAACACCGTATCTACCATGTGCTCCAGTACTCTTGGACCTGCCAGCGTTCCCTCTTTGGTGACATGGCCCACTAAAAATAGTGCGGTACCGGTCTGCTTAGCATAACGGGTTAGCATCGCAGCTGACTCACGAATTTGACTGACGCCGCCTGGAGCTGAGTTAATCGCATCGGTATAGATGGTCTGAATCGAGTCAATGATAGCGACTGCTGGTTGCTCTTGGGTCAAGGCACTACAGATGGTCTCAACATTGGTCTCTGTCATAACCTTTAGATAATCGCTTGATAAGCCCAAACGCTGTGCACGCATCGCCACTTGTGATAACGACTCCTCACCTGTCACATATAAGGCACTGCCTGACAACGATTCCGGATGCGCCATATTGGCAGCTGTCTGTAATAAGATGGTTGACTTACCGATACCTGGGTCACCGCCGATCAATACCACCGAGCCGGCAACCAGTCCCCCGCCTAAGACTCGATCAAACTCACTAATACCAGTTGGCAGCCGTGTATCAAAGGTGACGTTCACTGAGCCTAGCGTTACTACACCGCTTTGAGAGCCTGAATAGTTGACCCGTTCGCCGGCACTCACTGTGCGCTGAGCTCCGGCATGGGAAGCAGGCGTGGGCGCTTTATTAGAGGCTTTATGATGTGGCAGGCTGATATTTGGGGCTTCAACCAGTGTATTCCACTCGCCACAGTCTGAACATTGTCCTGACCATTTACCATAGTGTGCCCCGCAGTTTTGACACACAAAACTGGTTTTTACTTTAGCCATAACCCTTGTCCTTTTATTTTTCTCTTAACTTATTATCTTATTATCGTTTATATGTAGATTTATATGCTGTCTTGGCAGTCTAAATACAGACTGAGCCAAATGATTGCAACCGATCGTCTATTATATTTTTAAGTACTATTTTTAAGTAATAATGTTCAAAAAAATAGCCGGCATATCGCAGCCAGCTATTTATATTTATATTTATTTGATTAAATCACTTTTTAAACGGCCTAGCTTTTAGCATGAGCTTTTAGCATAAAGGCTGGAAGTCTTTACCTAGATAAACCTCTTGTACCAACTCATTGCTTAAGATCTCACGTGACGTACCGTGTGCAATGATGGCGCCCTCACTAACAATATAAGCATGATCACAAATGGCCAACGTCTCACGAACGTTATGGTCGGTGATTAACACCCCAATGCCTCTGTCTCTAAGCTTAATAATAACTTCTTTAATGTCACTTACTGAAATTGGGTCGACACCAGCAAATGGCTCATCAAGCAAAATAAACTTAGGATCTGCTGCCAATGCTCTAGCAATCTCGCAGCGACGACGCTCACCACCTGAAACACTCATACCCAATGAGTGTCTGACATGACCTAAGCTAAAGTCTGAAATCAAGCTTTCTAGCTGTTGCTTCTGTGCCGCAGTATCAAGATCCTTGCGCGTTTGTAGAATCGCCATAATATTATCTTCCACCGATAACTTACGGAAGATGGACGCCTCTTGTGGCAGATAACCAATACCTGCGCGCGCTCTTTCATGCATTGCATATTTAGATAGATCTTGGCCACCTAGGCGTACCACGCCTTTATCCATCGTCACTAGGCCAACCACCATATAAAAGCTAGTGGTTTTACCAGCACCGTTCGGTCCAAGCAAGCCCACAACTTGACCCGGCTCAACGCTAAATGACACGTCTTTAACGACCCAGCGCTTGCCATAGCGTTTACCTAGATTACGCATGGTTAACGCATTTGCAGACACATTGGCATCATTGTCTTGCGGTAACTGCTGAGCAAGCTTTTCAGCAACTAAACTGCTATCTAAGCCACTAAGCTCTGAAGAGGATTGCTGAGAATCAGTCAGCGGACTGCTGTTGGCTTCGACCTTGTCTGAACTGTCATGTTGTGGATTGTTCATAACCTATCTGATTCCTGTACGGCTATTGGATTGACTCGGCGGGAAAATAAGTTCAACACGTTGACTACCGCCTGCTGTCGCTTCAACATCACCCACTTTTAGGCTGTAGCGAATTACGTTACCTGAAAAGCTGGCCCCATTTTGGGTCAGTTTTGCATTGCCGGTTAAAGTGACAATACCACTTTGTGCATTGTAATCGATCTTATTGGCTTGACCTTTAGCCAGACCTTTTTCTTTGGTCACGACTTGTTGCATAGTAGCTGGTCGACCGGTTGCCACTGCCGACTGAATACTACGCCCATTTGATAGATTTACTGTGATGTTATCAGCTGCCAATTTAAGCGTACCCTGAGTAATCGTCACGTTACCCGAGTAAGAGGTAACACCCGTGCGCTCACTATAGGTTGCTCTATCGGCCAATAGACGTATGGGCTGTTGGGCATCAGATGGCAAGGCTATTGCTTGATGCATAGACGCCATTGAAGCGATAGCAGTTGCTGCGACCACAGCTATCATACCCAATCGTTTTGAGTAAGGGGTTGCATCGGTTTGCGCTAAGATATTTGAGCGTTGATTCACAGTTTTTTCCTAAATGTATTCTTTCAGTTGTCGGTTTTATCGATGTCGGCGTTGTGGCCAATTATTCAGTGTTTATTTTTAGTCAGCCTCTGCATATTGAGACGTTAACAATTAGAATGTTTTTAAAGCGGCTTAAGTAGGCAGTATTATACAAGCTTATGATAGTGGACACTAAGTTTATTAAAGCCCTTTAGTTGCAAGCATATTGCTACAACCAAATATTTTGTACTAAACCAAAATACGACTTGAGCAAAATGCAATTTGAACAAAATACTACAAGCTACAAGGCCAAAAGTGCACTAGAACGAAATAATATTAAATCAAACTGATATTTGAATAAAGCGACTAGAATAAAGGCACTTCTTTACGCGGTGGCGGCATAAAAGTCACCGCCACTTGTGCAAAGTCATATTCTCCAGTTGCCAAGTCTGCCACAAAGCTATCTGACTCAAAGCTGTTGTCTGCCTGAGTCACTTCAATAGGCTTGTTACTATAAATACGTTTTTGCTGCAAATCACCAATTAACTCAGACGCCACTAATTTCATTGGCGGCTTAGTCGCTGAACCATCGGCATCTGACGGATTAACACGGCTAGAGAACAAGACGTTATTGGTCATGACCACTTTCGACTCTTCATGATACATCGCTGCTTCATCGGCATCGACCATCACACTACGCGTAGCGCTAGGTCGCCAATTTAAGCGCATTTTTTGCAATTTATCTAAGTTCTCATCCGCATAATGCGTCAGATTATCGGCAGTCAGCGAATACTCTGCTACCCCATCTTCATCGGTTTGCACGGCTAGAATATCGGTTGCTTCGTACTCAATGTTAGTGGTCGAGAAGTTTAAAATAGAATCGAGCTCACCCTGGTGACGATAAAACCACACGGCAAAAACAGAGACAATCAAGGATAAGATAAATAAAAATCGAGTGTTCATTTAACCTCTTTAAGATGCAATAACGTTAGGCAGATTCTAATCTATCACATACTGACTTAAATACTCATCATATTTGCCATGCCCTTTGAGAATCAAGTCACAAACCTCACGCACAGCGCCTTCTCCACCGGCTTTAGTTGTCACCATCATCACTCGACTTAATACCTCTTGGTGCGCATTAGGCACAGTCACTGACAACCCTACCGATTGCAAGGCTTTAAGATCTGGCAAATCATCGCCCATATAAGCACATTGCTCTAGCTCATAAGGTAAATCGAGTAGCAGTTGCTTTAACGCCGTCAATTTATCATCGCGTCCTTGTACCACATAGTCGATGCCCATCTCCTGCGCTCGGATATTAACCATTTCACTAGAGCGACCCGTGATAATCGCTGTTTTTACACCGGCAAATTTCAGTGATTTAACGCCCATACCATCTTTAACATTGAAGCATTTAATCTCTGTACCATTGGCATCATAAATAATATAGCCATTGGACAAAATACCATCGACATCAAGTACCAATAATCTTACATTTGCGGCCGCTTTTATTAAATCTTGCATAGTTATCTTCTTTATTGTTTTTTTATAGTTTTGAACTGTTTTAGATTTGGACTGTTTATTAGTTCGATTATTAGTTAGATAGTTGTCTGATAATTGACGGTCTAGTAAATAGAGCTTTAGGTAGCATTAAAACATGGCTTATTATAGTGAATCAATGAGACTTTAGCTAACCCCAGCCTGTAATAAATCATGGATGGTAATCACCCCTTCTAGACGCTGCTTATCATCGACAATAAGTAACTGACTAATCGCTTTTTCATTCATCAAGCTTAACGCATCAGAGGCACGCATCTCTTTAGAGACCTGCTTTGGATTAGCAGTCATAATATCTGCCATAGCGGTGTCTAAATCAATGTGCTTTTCTAACGCACGTCGCAAGTCACCATCGGTAAAGATGCCGACAACACGCTGCTCATCATCTACCACAACTGCCATGCCTAAGCGGCCATTGGTCATCACAAATAAAGCTTGGTGCAAGCTGGTATCAGCACTGACAATCGGTAATGACAAGCTAGGGTCAGCTTGATGCATCAGATCACTGACGCGCATCAATAGCTTACGCCCAAGTGCACCAGCAGGATGAGACATGGCAAAGTCTTCAGACGTAAAATGACGCGCATGGACTAATGCCACAGCAATGGCATCGCCTAAGGCTAAAGTCGCTGTGGTGCTCGAGGTTGGTGCCAGTCCCAGCGGACAGGCTTCTTCTGAGGCACCTAGCGTTAAAGCAACATCTGCAGATTGTGGCAGCATACCGCGCTTATCACGACTGATACTTATCAGAGGAATAGATAGCTGCTTCACTACTGGCAATAAGGTTTTAATTTCATCTGACTCGCCTGAGTTTGAGATAGCCAGTAGCACATCGCCTGCCACAAGCATACCCAAGTCACCATGTCCGGCTTCACCAGGATGCATAAAGAATGCCGGTGAACCAGTTGAGGCAAAAGTGGCTGCAATTTTTCGGCCTATATGACCAGATTTACCCATACCGGTCACCACAACACGGCCTTTACAGTTTAAAATCAGCTCACAGGCTTGTACGAAGCGCTCATCGAGTTGATCTATCAATAAATCAAGCGCCGCCTGCTCCGTGCGTATGGCATTGGTGGCATAATCGATATATTGCTGAGCAGTCGGATGTGGTGTATTTACATTCATAACGGTACTTTTATCAAAAAATTATGGCTTTTAGTTTAGCATATTCAGCCAATAAACGAGCAGTGTCGCTATGTAAGTCGGTGTAAATATTTAAAGCAAATCCTAACCTTAGTGACTCTAGGTTCCTATTTATGTTCTTGTCATGTGCTTGACATGTACTCGCCATATACCTGACTGTTCCTCATAAATTTGCCCATTACCAATATATTTACCTGTAATAGCAAAAACGACAATAAAAAAACCTGCCCACATGGACAGGTTTTTGATAATAAGCGCTAGTATTCATTAACTAGTATTAATGAGTAACACCTTACTTAAACAGTCTAATCATCGTCTGAAAACTTATTGCTTAAGTTGTCATCGTCAGACGGTGCAGATGGCGCTGATGTGAAGCCACGCTTTTCAAAACTACGCTCATCAAAACGACGCTGCGAACGGTTAGCCGCAAAACCACGGTCTGCGCCAAAGCCTCGATCGTCTTCAAAGCCGCGCTCAACACCGAATCCGCGCTCTTGTATAAAGCCTGAGCGCTCTTGATTAAAGCCGCCTCTGTCTGCAAAACCACCGCGACTAAAGCCGCCGCGTTTATTAGCAAAACCACCTGCTTCAAATCCAGGCGTGCCACGCTCAAACCCACCAGGAGCAGCAGATGCAGCACCAAAGCCACCTTGGTAGCCTGCTGGTTGTGGTGCACTGGTTGTGGTCGATGGGCTTGAACTACTACGGGGGTTACGTGCAGGAACTACCGTTGAAATGGCGTGCTTATATACCATTTGGCTGACAGTGTTTTTTAATAAAACCACATATTGGTCGAAAGACTCAATTTGACCTTGCAGCTTAATACCGTTAACTAAAAAGATAGATACAGGAATGCGATCTTTACGCAAAGCGTTTAAAAACGGATCTTGTAATGTTTGTCCTTTTGACATGAGCTGTCTCCTTAATTCTAATTTATTATAAGTGGATGACAAATAAGTTATGAAAAATTACACCCCTAAACAATGTTAAATTATATTTAATAATATAGGGTTTGTTATTGGTAGTTATAATTATAGTTTTGTTACAAAACACAGGTGAAGATTTGTATCAAATACCCCTAAACCTGATTATTAACCCAAAAGTAGCGGTAATTATTGGTTAGCTGAAGCGAAAAGATACTGTTTAACTTCATCCATGCTTGAAAAAGAACAAACCACTTTATTATTGGCAGCCTGGTTGCTTTCATCTGGCCCATGAGTCGCAACTAGGTTCCTAAGCCACGTGTACTGGCGTTTTGCCAACTGTCTTGTCGCATATAGTGCCTTATTTTTCATATCTTGACAAGCAGCGTCACTGTCTATATCAGTACTTAACCCGCCGTTAGAAACCTCAGGGTTAACACTTAGTATACCTTTTTTTAGTTGCAGATGGTCGACTGCTAACAGATAGTCCACTACCTGTCTATAGCCAACGCAGCGCATAGCGGGTGTATCTGGCGACAGTTGATAGTCATTGACCAGTTGCAGTACTTCCTCAACCAATCCGTCATCCCACATCATTTGCAAACGCAAGGCAATACGCTCATGCAACCAAGGTCTATCTGGCATCACTGCAAGCCCTAGCCAATACTGCTCAGTGTTATCCGCAAGCGCTTGTTTTGGCAGTTTTTGCCATTCGCTAAGTGGCTTACCGGTTTGTTTATACACTTCAACTGCACGTGTCACTCTTTGTGTATCAGTGGCGTTCAAACGTTCTGCAATCACAGGATCAAACTGCTTTAAGTACTCATGTAACGCCTCAATACCCTCTGCTTGGCGCCAAGCTTCGACTTCATCACGTATCTGTTGATCGGTATCGGGCACCGGAGACATCCCAGTAAATAAAGCCATGTAATACATCATAGTGCCACCCACTAATAATGGGATTTTGCCACGCGCATGAATTTGCTCAACCAAAGCTTCCACATCAGCAACGAAATTGGCCACACTGTAGCTTTCGGTTGGATCAATGATATCAACCAGATGATGTGGATAGCGTGCCAGCTCTTGTGGCGTTGGCTTGGCTGTACCAATAGTCATATCTCGATAAATCAAAGCAGAATCTACGGATACAATCTCGAAGCGACCCGAGTCATATAATTGATAAGCCAAGGCTGTCTTGCCACTGGCAGTTGGTGCCATTAAGCACACCACGGCGTTATCGGGCAGCTCAGTAGTATTAATAGTAGCACTAGCACTGCCACTGGATGTGTGGTAATTATTTGACTCTATCTGTGACTCATTGCTCATGTTGTATACTCTTTTACGTCTGCTGCGCTTTGGATTGCCTCATTACAATTAGATGTTATGAATAAATAATCAATATTGCGAATGAATAAAGTGGCAGACGGATTTTTAGTTTTAAATTTAAGACAGCATCTGGCTCATCAATTGCGCTAACGATAGTTTGCCTAGGGCGTTATTAGTAAGCTGGTTGAGCTGACTGTCTTTGGTCTGATTTGTGGTTATTATCTGTTGCAACCACTTATTAATTAATTGCTGCTTAGCACTGGTATCTGCTTGATGATAATGAGCATAAGACTGTATCGCAGCACTTGTATGCTCAGTACTACTCAGATCAGTTTGGTTCAAGTCAGATTCACTCAAATCGGTGTTGGACAAATTAAAATGCTTCGTATTAAGGCTACCCAGCAACTGTGAGTTATCTAACGCAGATAACACTCCCTGCTCTGAATAGACATATAACACCTCTTTAATCAGCAGCAAAACATAAGGCTCTGTTATTACATCTTTTGATGAGTCATCAGCACAATCAGTCATCTCTAAATTTGAATCTAAAGGCCCGACAAATAAACATTGAACTTCTGCGGCTAGTGTTTGCTCATCTAAAGACTGCTTATTTTGAGTCTGTTGATGTAAAGCATGCGCAGATAACTGAGGGTTATTATTATGAGCCTGATAAGACTGCAGCGGCTCAGATACGGACAACGCATCAACACTCTTGAAGGTATCAATATCTTTAGAACTATCAAAACTACCAGTAACGGAGCCAACCATTGCAGAAGCATTTGAACGACTGTATTCAATATCTGTTTGATAATTGCGGCGATAGTCTCGATTAGACTGTGTTACCGCGCTGAGCTTATTAGGCGTTTGCTGAGGTTGTGAATATGGTTGTGCATGCTGCGCATCATCTAAATGAGTGTTATCAGACAGATTTGAGTGTTGGTTTATTTGTTCTTGTTGTTTTCGCAGTTGTTGCTGGGCAAGCTCATGTTGGCGATTTTTCCAACGTTGCAAACCAGCAGACACCCCTACCTGCAAGTGCGCCACAATATTGGCTAAATTTTGCACCTTTACACACTGCTTTGACGGGTGCACATTAATATTTAGCCAAGCTGTGGGTACGTTAAAAAACAGCACATACCCTAGGCTTTGCAATCCTTCGACACTGTTCGTACATTCACGCAAACACTGTGCAATACGCCTATCTTTTACCAAGCGTCCATTAATATAAATCAGCTTGTAAGCGGCATTGGTCAAAGACTTTGCGCTAGGAATTAACAGGCCAGTTATTCCAATAAAGCCATCATTTCTCGTACTATTCGTATTATTGACATTGTCCCTACTACCAATACTGCTGCTGTCATTATTCGGCTGTGGCCACGTTGCTTGTTGCTTAAGCAGCCCTTCTAAATTCAACGCAATAGGTTCAAGGTTGTCTGAATGTAGCACTTCTGCCTGATCATGGGTTGCTGGTAGCACCGCCATTAACCGAGCCAAAACGGCCTGCATTAAAGCGGATTGATGAGTGTTCGAGGTACTTAAAATGTCTTTATTTGGACTGTCTTTATGCCCTACTGAATAGCCATCTGAATGTTTATCGGCACTGTTATCATCACTAGAACTACTATCATTATTAGTGTCTGTTATGACATCAGGGTGACACAATCTATTATTGTTGCTATCGTGATAATGGTTATTATTGCTAACCGTTGAGTGATGGTCTGTTGTATTTTGCCCAGACACTTGACCAGCTAAAGGATTGACGCTCATGTCTTGATAATCAATATCAATCGCTTCTAGATGAAATCGGCGCTTGTCATTATGCCAAAGACTAAAGCTGACATTACTTGCGACTAACGCCAGCTGCTTGACCACCATTTCGATGTGCGCATACTCGGTCGAGATTGATTTTAAATTGCCACGCCTAGCCGGCACGTTAAAGTATAAATCCCTGACAATCACAGTCGTGCCTTGGGGATGAACCACAGGCACCAACTCTGGGGTATCTTCTAAAATACCCGCCACATTGAGCTCTCGGCCAATACCGCTTTGATCGGCACAGCTCGTTAATGTTAAGCGAGACACCGCTGCCGTCGCTGCCAATGCCTCACCTCTAAAGCCTAGCGTAGCAATGCCTTGAAGGTGTGCCACATCCGCAATTTTACTGGTCGCAAAGCGAGTAACAGCCATTACCATGTCATCAGGATGTATGCCCTCACCGTCATCTCTAACCTCAATGCTGCCCATCCCGCCTTGAGTGATTCGGACATCGATATGTCGCGCGCCAGCATCAAGTGCGTTTTCAATCAGCTCTTTCACCACTGAGGCTGGGCGAGTGACAACTTCCCCGGCAGCCAGCTGATTAACCAATAACGGAGGCAGCTTTTTGATACGTTTTTGTGAGGAGTTACTGTTTTGATTGATGCTGGCGCTCATTATCTACTTATGGATTAAAAGATTATGTTGACTGGTATTAGCAAGTTTTAAATATATCAGCTATGACCGATGTCGCGACTTTAGATAAAACGCTAAAATCGAAACGTCTTAATGCAATGGCTTTAATTCAAAGTGCGTGTTGTCATCACAATCGATGACTACCCGTCTAACCGGCTGACCATCTACTTGCTCAACCGTGATATTAATAGTCATCATCGGCTGTGGTAAATAACCATCGGCGCGGCTCGCCCACTCAATAATCACAAGCGCTTGCTCATCATCTAGATATTCTTCAAAGCCGATAAACGACAGCTCTTCTGGATCTTGAAGGCGATATAAGTCAGCGTGATACACCCGCTTAACCATACCTTGTTCCACATGACCTTGTGCGGAATGCTGTAGCTGATAGGGCTCAACCAAGGTATAAGTCGGGCTCTTTACTGAGCCTTGATGACCCAGTGCTCTGAGCCAGTAGCGGGTTAGCGTGGTTTTACCGGCCCCTAAGTCACCGGATAGCCAAACACTGCCATGGATATTGGCAGCGGCCAATTGCTCAGCCAAAGCTTGGGTGTCAGCCTCAGAGGTTAGCAGCACTTGTTGTTCGGACTTTGATGACTTATCAGGACGGGTCATATCAACACTCGTTTATTTTATTAAATTTTGGATTTAAATAGTTGTAGTAGCTATAACAGCTTATTATCTATCAAGCTGAATTAATGTGTAACTATACTTAGTTTAACCTATTAACCTAAGGCTCAACCTGCATTTGCACTTGTGGATTAACGAAGCACTCGCCAGCGATCAATTTGTCATACATTGAAGGGTCGTGCCACTCTTGCTTAATTTGATCACTAAATTCAAAGTCTTCAAGTGATAATTTACCCATCTGCTCATTGGCCACATCTTCTGCAAAGCACTGTGCATAACCGGTCGCTGTTTCATGAGCGATTACTGAATATACACTGACATCCGCTTCACCATTAACCATCTTGGTTTGGTTCAAAATTTGTTGTGCCCAAAAGAAAATCACCCGTGAAAATTGCTCGGCAGAAGGTGAAACTGGTAAGCTAATCCAGCGCGCACTAAAGGTTTTACACATTTTTATGTATTCAGGATCGTCTTTGTTCCAAAAACAAATGGCATGATCAAAACTGTCAATAATGTCTTTAATTGATGACTTTAATAAGCCAAAGTCATACACCATCTGCCCATGGTCTAGGCGATCGGCTTGCAATATCAGTTCAATTTGATAACTGTGACCATGAATCGAGCGCTTACATCTATCAGAGCTACAATTACGCACAATGTGGGCGTTTTCAAATTTAAAAAGCTTACGTATTCGCATGTGGACTCTCACAAAACTAAAGTTATATATAGTGTAGCACTATAGCCAAAAAACAAAATGGATAACACCACTAAGTGTTACCCATTCTTACGCATTTTTATTTGCTTAGGCTATTATTTGTTATTAATGAATTACCTATGGCTTTTTATGACCTATAAATTCTTTTATGACCTGCTTATTATCGTGATCAACTTGTTGGTTATAACCTACCTCTTGGTTATAAAAAGCTACTTTTCATCAAGGTCGATGGCCACTGAGTTAATACAATAGCGCATGCCGGTCGTTTCTTTAGGGCCATCTGGGAATACATGCCCCAGATGTCCTCCGCAGTTTCGGCAAGTCACTTCAATGCGTCGCATGCCATGAGAGGTATCTAAATGCTCCTCTACTGCCGACTCATCGATAGTGGCATCGAAACTTGGCCAACCACAACCTGCATCGAATTTATTATTAGAATCAAACAGCTTGGCACCACAGCCTTTACAGCGATAAACACCTTCTTCGCTCATATCATTATGAATACCGGTGAACGGACGCTCTGTTCCTTTTTCACGCAGCACTCTATATTCTTCATCGGTTAAGCGCTGACGCCAATCAGCTTCAGTAAGTTGTGCAATTTGTTGAGCGGTTAATTGTGAATCTTGCATGACTTCCCCTACTTCCTATTTGTTGGCACTTTTATTTCAATTTAGATATTTATATTTAAATATTTGAATTTAGATAACGGTTAAGTTGAATAACGATTCATCTAATAGTAGCAACTAATCGCTTTCAATACTAATAACTTATTGGTGTTATTATTGTTCTGCTTATGCTTATTGTTATTGCTGTAGATGGATAACACTATGTGGTCTAACGTTGGATAAATCAATAACAACAAATGCAAGAATAACTTGCATAATTAATCCTTGAAAATAATTTGATAATGCAATAATATCTTGCATTAAGGTTGAGATTAAATATGCCACAAGCAACAAACTTGCATTTTTTAATTTATAGTAACTTTTTATAGTAACTTTCTGTTTGCAGCTTGATTATTGACCCTTCTATTTTACTAACTTATTAATTGACAACTTTACTAACAATCCAATTTAGTCTGATAATTGAGTGCCCTTATGAGCGAACCATCCGATTATAAAACCCAAGGTGAGCGCCTGAGCAAATTGCGTAAGGCAAAAGGACTGACCGCCGAGCAGTTGGCCAGCGCCATGACAGAAGCTGGCTCTAAAGTGAGCCGTGGTGCCATTTCAAATTGGGAGCGAGGCATCAATGGTATTGTCTCTTCAAAACTGCCTACTTTGGCTACCATCTTGGGTTGCTCTGAGGGCTACTTGTTACGTGGCGAGTCAGAATCTTCGACACAGACTAACTCATCCACAGGCTCAGGAAAAAACCAAGAGGCTTCTAAAGGTAATGTAGCCCAAGACGCCATCTCTGAGAAAGCATCAAATACTCAAACCAAATCAACATCTGAAACAACCACACCCACTCACAGTGCGAGCAATAGCATTATGACAAACTCTCCAGCTACTCCCAATAAAAAACCTTTAAGAAAATCAACCAAACTTCAAAACGTCTGCTATGACATCCGTGGCGCGCTGTTAAGAACTGCCAACCAGATGGAATCGCAAGGTCAACGTATTTTAAAATTAAACGTCGGTAACCCTGCCCCGTTCAATTTAGATGCACCGCACGAGATTCTGCAAGATGTCGCGCTAAATCTTCACAATGCGACCGGCTATTCTGATTCACAAGGTATTTTTTCAGCACGCAAAGCAATCCTTCAGTATTATCAATCTAAAGGGCTGTTATCGGCAGTAGATGTGCGTGATGTGTATTTGGGTAATGGTGTGTCTGAGCTGATCGTCATGACCATGCAAGCCTTGATGAACGACGGAGATGAAGTATTAATTCCAATGCCAGATTATCCGCTATGGACAGCTGCAGCCAACCTTGCTGGCGGTACAGCGGTACACTATCGCTGTAATGAAGATGACAATTGGCAGCCTGACATCGAAGATATTCGTGCCAAAATTACGGACAAAACCCGTGGTATTGTAGTCATTAACCCCAATAACCCAACCGGCGCCCTATACTCAGACGAGTTGCTGCTGCAAATCATAGAGTTGGCACGTGAATATAATCTAGTGATTATGGCCGATGAGATTTATGACCGCATTTTATATGATGACGCGGTACATACTCCAATGTGTACTCTGGCACAAGATGTGTTAATACTGACTTATAACGGCTTATCTAAATCACACCGCATTGCTGGTTTCCGTGCTGGTTGGTTAATGTTATCTGGTTACAAAGAGCATGCCAGCGACTTTATCGAAGGCTTGGATATGTTGGCATCTATGCGCTTGTGCGCCAACGTGCCAGCCCAACATGCCATCCAGACTGCGATGGGCGGTTATCAAAGTATGCAAGATTTGACCGTTGAATCAGGGCGTCTGTACAAGCAGCGCATGCTGGCGGTTGAGCGTCTAAATGCGATTCCAGGTATTTCTTGTACTCTGCCGCAAGGTGCGTTCTATTGCTTCCCTAAGATAGACCTTGAGGTTTATCCGATTCAAGATGACATGCAGTTCATGATGGATTTACTGATTGAGGAAAAAGTGTTGATGGTTCAAGGCACAGGCTTTAACTGGGATAAGCCTGATCACTTCCGTGTGGTATTCTTGCCTAACTTACTGGACTTAGAAGATGCCATGGACAGACTGGATCGCTTCTTTGCCAATAAGCGTAAGCAATACGGCACTGAACTTCTGGTCTCATAAAATCTGTTGCCCTGTTATATTCAAAACAGCTATCTATAAAATTTAGTACTATTTATAAAATCTCGATAAAAAAAGGTGCCCAATTTAATTGAGCACCTTTTTTATTTGCGACTGTTTTATTAACGGTAAGCCCTACTGACTTAGGCTTACTGTTTTTACTCAGACTTATCGCCGTTATTCAGGCTGATAGCCCTTATTCAGGTTTATAGTTATCACGTAAGCTTACGATTTGGTTAAATACTGGCTTATCGCTGCTGTGCTCTTTCGCATCCGCCACAAAGTAACCTTCACGCTCAAACTGGAAGCGGCTACCTGCTTCTGCATTAGCAATCGATGGCTCTACGACAGCGTCCAACTCAGTTAATGAGTTTGGATTTAGCACATCGTGAATATCTGCGGCCGCACCTGGGTTTTCGACATTAAATAAGTGCTCATACAGACGTACTTTGGTCGGTACACCCTGGCTGGCTGATACCCAGTGGATAACGCCTTTCACCTTACGGTCTTCTGGGTTTTTGCCTAATGTGGTTTTATCAATCGTCGCTTTTAGCTCAACCACATTACCGGCATCATCAAGTACATGCTCAGTCACCGCTAACACATAAGTATTGCGCAGACGGATTTCTGTCTTCTCAGGAGATAGACGCTTATAGCCTTTAGGCGGCTCAAGCTCATAATCAGCCTGATCGATATAAATGGTCTTAGTAAACGGAATCTCACGCTCGCCCATATCGATATTTGGGTGCTTAGGCTGATTTAACCATAAGGTCTGATTGTCTTCATCCCAGCGTGCATTAACGCTATCGGCTTTTAAGCTTTCCCACTCACTCACTGCTTCTTCGAAGTTAGTAATGGTCACTTTAAGCGGTTTCAACACTGCCATACCACGTGCTGTGGTGTTCTCTAACGACTGACGAATGCTAAATTCAAGTAGGCGATAATCCACCACGCTGTCTGCTTTGGTTACACCCACACGGTCACAAAAATCACGCAAGCCTTCTGGTGTATAACCACGGCGACGCATACCAGCGATGGTCGGCATACGCGGATCATCCCAACCGCTAACAATGCCTTCATCAACCAATTGCTTTAACTTACGCTTACTGGTCATGGTGTAATCTACATTTAAGCGACTAAACTCATACTGATGTGGCGGTAAGTCAAAGCCGATTTTTTCCACGGCCCAATCATAAAACGGACGATGATCTTCAAACTCAAGCGTACATAATGAGTGCGTAATGCCCTCAATCGCATCTGATAATGGATGCGCATAGTCATACATCGGATAGATGCACCACTTATCGCCAGTTTGGTGATGCGACTGTTTCATCACACGATAAATAACCGGATCACGCATGTTCATATTTGGGCTGGCCATATCGATTTTGGCGCGCAATACTGCCTCGCCTTCTTCGTATTTGCCATTTTTCATATCATCAAAACGTTGCAAGTTTTCTTCAACGCTAGCATCACGCTGTGGCGATGGTTTACCTGGCTCATTAAATGAACCACGGTTTTCTTTAATCTGCTCAGGCGTCTGCAAGTCAACGTAAGCGTCACCTTGCTCAATCAGCTGAATCGCCCACTTATAAAGCTGATCAAAATAACCTGACGCATAATACGGTTGGTTTGCCCACTTAAATCCAAGCCACTCAACATCGTTTTTGATGTTATCAATGTAATCTTGCTTTTCAGCAGTTGGGTTGGTGTCATCAAAACGTAAATTACAAATACCGTCAAACTCTTCAGAAATACCAAAGTTTAAACAAATCGACTTCACATGACCCAAGTGCAAATAACCGTTTGGTTCCGGTGGAAAACGGGTGACGATTTGCTGGTATTTATCTTGCGCTAAGTCTTCACGGATAATATGACGAATAAAGTCATTTTTTTGCTCTTCGTTGTGTGACGCAGAGGCTTTATTGTTTTCATTGCTCATCGACTAACTTCTCCTAATTAATTCCAATAACTGACTTAAACCAATCTATTTTTGTAATGATTTAAAAGGTAATAAATGAACGCTATCTTAGATTTTACTGTTCAAAACTTAAAAAGCAGTCAAAATTGTGCCCCATTCTATCAGGTTTAATAAGGCGTGTAACAGCTTGAAGGATGACAACCTAAAAAAAAGAGGTTAGACTACCGGTTAAATTTAACCACTTTCAAAAAAATAAGACTGTATAAACGGGTGGCTGTTAATAAAAACCGGCCTATATAAACTATATTGAGTTGATGTGTTCATTAAACAAGTTTAGTTTACCCTAAAAGCAGTCAATGACCTGACTAATAACTTAAGCAATTTAATAAGCTAACAAAATAGACAGGCCATTAAACAAGACAACAAAAAGGATACACAGTGACAGCACTTAAAGCTTTCGGTTATGGCAGTTTAATGTTGCCATTATTTTTAATGGGTTGTTCTAACACCAGTTCAACTCAGACCACTACCAATCAAAACAGCAGCACCAACGTTGCTACAAACACTAATACCACAAAAACTAAGGATACAGATATGCCAGTAGTACAACTTAACACCTCTATGGGTGACATCACTATCGAACTTAATGCTGAAAAAGCACCTAAAACCGTTGAAAACTTTGTTTCATACGTGAATGCAGGTCATTACAACGGTACTATCTTCCACCGTGTGATTCCAAACTTCATGATTCAGGGCGGCGGTATGGACGCTGAAATGAATGAAAAAAGCACCAACGCCCCTATCGAAAACGAAGCAGATAATGGTCTTAAGAACGACGAAGGCACTATCGCTATGGCGCGTACGCAAGACCCACATTCAGCAACTAGCCAGTTCTTTATTAACGTTAAAGACAACGATTTCTTAAACCACTCTGGCAAAAACATGCAAGGTTGGGGCTACACTGTATTTGGTAAAGTAACCAGCGGTATGGACGTGGTTAAGAAAATTGAAGGCGTTCCAACCGGTCGTTTCGGCATGCACGCTGACGTACCAACAGAGCCAGTAGTAATTAACTCTGCTAAAGTTATCAGCGAATAATATTAACGCCATCTCGTATGAGTTATCCATTATGACCAATGCAGAATCGCTATTGTCGGATTCAACGGTAAGTTCATTGGATTTACTACCAAACTATAGCCACTTGATCACGACTCGGCCGCATGATATTCGCCGGGTAGTCATCAGTGACCTGCATTTGTCTGCTGAAGAGCCTGCCTTAGTGCAGGCTTTTTTGACATTACTCGATGATTTATTGCAATTACCCAATATTATTGAACTTTATATCCTAGGTGACTGGTTTGATGCTTGGGTCGGTGATGATGTTTATTTATCGTTATCTGCCAAGCAAAAGCGAGTGCACTGGATGACACCCATTATCGACAAGCTCTATCAGCTCAAGCAGCATGGCTGTCAAACCTTAGTCATGCATGGCAATCGTGATTTCTTACTGGGTCAGCCGTTCTGCGATACTTTCGCAGGTAAGCTGATTAATGAGCCTTATTTGATAACTCTGGGTAACAAACGCTATCGCTTTGAGCATGGCGATGCCTTATGCACTGACGATATCTCATATCAGCGCTTTCGCCGAGTGACACGTAATCGTGCAGTTCAATGGTTGTTCTTAAAGCAGCCTTTATCAAAACGCATAAATTTTGCTCAAAAAGTGCGCCGACACAGCAGTGAAGATAAGGTGCATAAACCAATGGCCATCATGGATGTCAATCAACAGGCGGTTATCAAAGCCTTGCAGCATGTCGATAACCTACTACATGGCCACACCCACCGACCAGATATTCATTTGGTTGAAGACGCTGATCATTCTATTAATCAAAATAAAAAAACAAAGCTGCTATCTAAATTTAGCAGAAAAAACGTTCGCTCAGACAATACTCACTTTCGTTATGTGCTCGGTGATTGGCGTGTACTTCACCGTGACAGCTCTCGACAGCAAGTTGAAGCGGTTATCGCCGTCACGACAGTCGAACCAACCGAGCAATCAGAGTTGCAGCAGCAGACTCGCACCCAACAAAACACACAGAAAAATAAAAGCACTCAGAAAAACAAAAGCGCCCAATCTAGCGAGTTGCTAAATGAGCGCTTACAGTTGCTTAAATTTGTGGTTTAAGCTTATAACATAAAACGGATATTAAATCGATTAGTGTCTTAAACCCATTAATTTAGTAACTTATTAGTCTAGCAGCTTAAAAAAGTGCTGACGGTAATGTTTAAGCTCACGAATCGAGTCACGAATATCATCCATGGCCAAGTGAGTGCCTGACTTCTCTACTCCCTTCAAGATATCTGGGCGCCAGCGGTAGCACAGCTCTTTGATAGAAGACACATCTAAATTGCGATAATGGAAAAATTTCTCAAGCTGGGGCATTTGACGCGCTAAGAAACGGCGGTCTTGGCAGATTGAGTTACCACACATTGGCGACTTACCCTCATCAACCCATTTGCTTAAAAATTCAATGGTTTGACGCTCTGCTTCTTCTATTGTCACCGAACTTCTACGCACTCTATCAATCAGACCTGATTGACCATGCTGCTTGGTATTCCAATCATCCATAGCGTTGAGCTTTTGATCAGATACTTTAATAGCAAGCACAGGACCTTCGGCCAATACGTTTAAATCATCATCCGTTACAATGGTAGCAATCTCGATGATGTCATCATTCATGGTGTCTAGACCTGTCATTTCTAGGTCTATCCAAATCAGCCCTTTTTTGCCCTGATTTCTAATTCTAATTTTATTCGGATGGTCACTCATTTTTTTTCCTAAAAATACATTAAAAGTTAATGATTAACTCTCAACTTAACTATAAATCGCGCTGTTAAATATGATAAATATTGATAACATCACTATGGTATCAAATTTCGTGCCACTAAGACTTCAGTTTTGTTCACTTTCTTGTATATTCTTAATAAAATTGTTTAAGCATGATAAAAGCGATATGCTATAGACGCATTCCCCCTTATAATCTAAGACAATTCAATGAGTCATAACATACTCAGTTTAACCAGATTATTAACTCACTTATCAAACATTCAACTTAAATAATCAGGCTTATATTATTAATCTAAGCCCACTAAACCAATCCAACTAAATATTTGACACACATACCTGTATTGACTAAAAAAAGTACATTCAATACAACAAATACATTAAACAATAAAATAATAGGTAACGAAACTTTATGGCGCTGATACGACAACGTAAGCTCACCAAACAACAACTTAGACGTATTGATAAACAACAAGCTGAGCAGCAAGACTCGCTCGATGGCAGCTTGATAGATGGTGTGGTCATGGCTCACTACGGCAAGCAGCTTGAAGTTCAAGTTACCTCGATGCCAAGCATCATCCCTACTCCGCCAGAGGTTGCCGAAGGTGATCCAGAGCCATTTTGGCAACAGATTGAACTGGGCGATATTTGGCGCTGCCATGTACGCACCAATTTGCCAATGATTGCCACCGGTGACCATGTTCGCTGGATTGCAGACCCCAATACTGGTTTTGGTCGTATTGAATCTGTGCAGCCACGCACCTCTTTGATATCACGACCTGATCGTTATCATAAGCTAAAGCCTGTGGCGGCTAATGTCGATATTTTGGCCATTGTTTTTGCCCCATTGCCAGCGGCTGCACCCAGCTTAATTGATCGCTACTTAGTAGTCTGTCATCATGCCGATGTTGAGCCGTTATTGGTATTAAATAAAGCAGATTTATTGACCATTGAAGCCTATGCCTTTACTCAAAATCTGCTTACTGAATATCAAGCGCTTGGTTATGAGACGGTATTAACTGCAGCCCCATGTCCAGAAAACTTATTGCAAGCCGATTCAAAAGACTCTCAAGACGCTGCTAACACAGACTCTAAAAACAGTCCAGTTGACCCTGAGAACATCGACTCCGAGCGCTTAGAGGACATTAAACAAGTCACAGAGCTGGGCTTAGGTGACTTGCAGCAAAAGATTAAAAATAAACTGGTAATTTTTGCCGGTCAGTCTGGTGTTGGTAAAAGCACCCTAGTGAATGCCTTATTACCCAACTCTGATCAAAGCGTGAATGTCATCTCAACCAACTCCAAGTTAGGACAGCACACAACAACCACCAGTCGCCTACTGCCCTTCGTGCCTGAAGATTTAACTCAGGGCGGTATTGTCGATACTCCAGGTATCCGTGAATATGGTATTTGGCACTTAACACCTGAGGATATTATGGCAGGCTTTGTCGAATTAGCGCCGCTTGCTGGCCACTGTAAATTCCGTGACTGTAAACACACTCACAACAGTAAAGGCTGTGCTTTATGGGAGGCAGTTGCTGAAGGAAAAGTGATGCAAAGACGTGTCGAAAGCTTAGTCACCTTGCAAGCCGAGGCAGACACCCCCACATATTGATAACAGATGCCGCTAAATCTTGCTGAGCTAATGCAATCCTTGCTGTATCACGTTATAATATTTGCAACATAATTTTTTACTGGAGAAGTGTTTTGTCACTAGATCGTTGGCTTGAGTTTATGGGTAACCACCCTGTGTTATTTGGTACTTTATTGGTTCTGATTTTTTTGTTTTTTACACTAGAGAACAAACGCAGTGGCAAAAAAATTGCACCAAGTGCTTTAGGGATTATGGTTAACTCGCAAAACGCTCAAATTATTGATATCCGAGCCAAAAAGAAGTTTGAAACGGGATACATTCAAGGCAGCCGCAACATCCCATTTACACAGTTAAAAGACCATCTTGAAGAGATTCGTGCTATTGATGTACCAGTGGTTATCGTCTGTGATATGGGTATTCAAGCAGGCGCTGCGGTACAGTTAATTGGTAAGCCTAATGTCTTTCGCTTAGATGGCGGTATTGGCGGATGGCAAGCTGCAGGCATGCCCCTAGTTGGCGGCAAAAAAGGTAAAACTGTTACGGGTAAAGCTAAAGCTCGTTAAAAAAGTGCGTTAAATCAGTTACGCGAAGCCTGTAGGCTAACCTAATACCCCTTTTTAGCGGCATTTAAATTGAGCGCCATTAAGATTCATTTACTCACCCATGTACAACCATAAGGATAACTCATGACAGCTCCTGTTACTGTATATACCACACCAATTTGCCCATACTGCTTAAATGCAAAGCAATTGTTAAAGTCAAAAGATATTGATTATAAAGAAATTGGTATGCACGATATTAGCTCAGATGAGCGTATGGCATTGATGAAAAAGACCAATAACTATAGAACAGTGCCTCAGATTTTTATTGGCGACACCTTCGTTGGTGGTTTTGACGAACTAAACGCATTAAATCAAAGCGGTAAACTTGATGAGATGCTAAACGCCTAATTTGTATTATTTTTTTATTAATAATTCAATTTAATTTTTAACCCATCACAGCCAATTATTAAGGACAAACCTAATGGCAGAACAACAAGCACAACCACAATTAGCCCTAGAACGCATTTATGTAAAAGACATGTCACTTGAAGTACCAGGCGCATCGGTATTCACTAAAGAGTGGCAACCAGAGCTAGATATCAACCTAGCAACCAACGCTGAAAAGCTAGATGAAGATCACTATCAAGTCGTATTAACCGTTACTGTTAATGCTCAAAACGCTGATGCCCCAGCATTTATCGCTGAAGTTCATCAAGCCGGTATCTTCTTAATCAAAGATATTCCAGAAGATCAAATGGGTCAGATTCTAGGTGCATATTGCCCAAATATCTTATTCCCATATGCACGTGAAGTGATCAGCGACATCGTAACACGTGGTAGCTTCCCACAGCTATTATTAGCACCTGTAAACTTTGACCAAGCTTATGCTCAAAGCCAGCAACAAGCTGAAGGTGATGCTTAATTTTAAGCCAAACTGAGCTTAGACTTCGATTTGTTATTGATAAGGCGATCGAAGTCAGTTAAAAATCAGTTCAAAGCCAAAGTTTAGACCAAAAAAACCGCTCTCATGATTATGAAAGCGGTTTTTTTATGCAGTTTATACAGTCAGATTAATGGGTTATATTAACCTTTTAATGAGCTTAGGATGTTCTCTTTTACCACATCAATGTCTTTAGTACCGTCGAACTGATGATATTTCGCAGCATCAGCATCTTCTTTTTCTTTGGTTTGATAAAAACCAACCAGAGCTGAAGTCTGTGCATGATAGGTAGCTAGACGATCACGAATGGTCTCTTCTTTATCGTCTTCACGCTGAATTAGAGGCTCACCAGTCACATCATCAACACCTTCTTGCTTAGGTGGATTATATTTTAGGTGATATACACGGCCTGAACCTGGATGCTGACGACGGCCCGATAAGCGCGCAACAATCTCGTCATCAGGAACGCTGATTTCAACCACGTGGTCAATACGAACACCGGCTTCTACCAATGCTTCTGCTTGAGGAATAGTACGTGGGAAACCGTCAAAAATGCAGCCATTGGCACAATCTGGCTTGCTAATTCTTTCTTTAACCAAGTTGATGATCAAATCGTCTGATACCAGACCACCTGACTTCATAATACCTTCAGCTTGTTTGCCCAGCTCAGTACCTTCTTTGATGGCAGCACGTAGCATATCACCGGTAGAAATCTGTGGAATATCATACTCTTTAGAGATGAACTGTGCTTGGGTTCCTTTACCTGCTCCTGGCGGTCCTAGCAAAATAATACGCATCATAATTGTTATCCTCTTGTGTTGTATAGATGAGCAAATATCATCTTTAATTTAAGCGCCTATAACCCATAACCACTAGCCCTAATTACTAAATACACTACCAGGTGGTTACAACTGAAAGCACTGTCAGAGATTGATGGTTTTGGTTGTCTATATTCTCCATCCCATCGTATCCACTGTTATATAAAGCATAAATACCTTACATTGTGATGAAAAAAAGCTCAAGTTATTTTATTAATAAATATCGCTATAACCAAAACTTATTAGTCAGTTAAAGTTTACCCTAATTTCTCGAACTTAATATCGTTCTATTCTAGATATGATTAAGGCAGTTTTTGGTCGATATTCATATTGACCTCAACCTGTTGCTGCTCGCTATCTTGATAATCAAGTTTGCTATCGGCTGCGACCAAGTCACCAGAAGCAGGCATCGCTTTGCCTGTCTTACTAACTCGGGCTTTGATAACCAACTCTTGACCCGCACTCATCGCTTTTGACAGCGTATGGGTTGGCATCATCGCATCATTATCTGATAGCTGCACGCTTAACCCTTGCTTAGCGTTAACCAGATCTTTAGCTTGTAGACGCTTTACAGCCAATGGTGCGCCGCCTTGCTGCTGCTGGATACTGACAAATAGAGTATCACTGTCTGAGACAGCTTTGGCAATCTCACTGTCTATAGTTAATGTAACTGCTACCGCTTGAGCAGTAATTGACTGTGTGCTGTCTACTTGTGGATTAGCGTCATTAGCCGCTTGCTGACTGGCCGCTTGTTGCTGCTCAGTAATGCTACGACTTAACTCATCTAAGCTATTTAAAGCCGCTGAGTGATCGCCATCACGTTTTGAGATGCCCTCTTTAAGACGGGCAACCCAGGCATGCGCTTGCTCAAAATTACCCGCACGCGCCTCACCCATCGCCATTAACATTTGTGCGCCTTGATGATCTGGATTTTTTTGTAGCGCAGTCTGTAATGCACGGCGACCACTACTGTCTAGCATACCACCACTAGCAAAGAATCTTGTCTGTGCATAACCCACAGCCACTTCTTCATCTTCAGGTGCCAAACGATACGCTCGAGACTGAGCCTCTAAAGCCTGATCAACGGCTTCAAATGCTAAGTAAATATCGGCAAGACGCATCCAGCGCTTGGCATCATGTGCGTGATGATGAACGTTGGCTTGTATCGCAGCCATCAGGCCAGCGCTGTCTTCTGCTGCCCACTCAGGCGGTGCATCAATCTTGCCAGTTAATAAGTCATCAGCGACTTGACCAACATTATCTTGTGCTTGCCAAAACTGAACCACAGCACTGCGATCCGCAGATAAAAAATACCCTAAGACAATTAATAAAGGCACACACACCAGTATGGTCAAACGTGCTTTACCACTGCGAGTGACTTGCATCTCGCGTTTGGCTTTTAACAAGGCCGCGTTTGTCGAATCGCTATTTAACGATCCTTGGTCTACCACTACTCTGTTTTTATCTTCACTGGCTAACAGCAGCTGTCTTTCAAGTTCGGTCTTTTGAGTATTAAACTCAGACTCAGTCATACTGCCGTTACTATAATCAGCGGTAAGCTCAGCCAGTCGCTCTTTGAATACCTCAACATTAAGCGCGATTAGTTGATTATTTTGCGCAGATTTATCCACTCGCAACCATGGCAGCAATACAATCACTGCCAATAAAATTGCTAAAATAATTGCCAGCGCGACAAAAATCACTAACGTTGGCATGTGTTAACTCCTTACAAGTTGAGATACAAACCTATTGGGTGAGCGATACGCGATAAGGCGTTTAATTGCTCTTTTAGTTAGTCGCCAATAAGACAGTTGATGTGTGCTTTATTTGGTAGTCTTTTTTATCTTAAGTAAAAGCTACTTATCTTGATTAATAGCTACTTATCTTTGGTTTAGCTTACTTGTGCATGATTAGCGTTTACTTTTTTGTAGCGCTATTAACATCAGTATCATTAACACCATGTTCTTTTAATAACGCTTTTAATTTGGCCGCCTCTTCACTCGATAAGTTGGCACCAATCTCTGATACCTCAGGTTTAACCTGTGCTTCATTGACACCTTCAGATCCAGCACCAGCATTAAGACTGGCTTGGAACTGTCTGCGCTTAGTACGCCATAACCAAGCTGCGACAACCAATAATAAAAAGACAGGTGGAAAGTACCATAGAATCCAAGTCGATGGACGCACTGGTGGCTTATAGCTAATAAAGTCACCATAACGCTCGTACATATATTCACGAATTTGAGCATCTGTTTGACCAGCGACTACCATTTCATAAGTTTTACGCTTTAAATCTTGAGCAATTTGAGAGTCTGAGCCCGCTAAATTCTGGTTTTGACATTTTGGACACCGAAACTCTTCAATCAGCCCTTTATACTGTGCTTCTTGGCGCGGGTTTTCAAACTCATAGACTTCAATTGCCGCATGCGCTTGCAGGCTAATACCTGCCATCGCTAGCATTAACAAGATACTGGCAAAAATAGTGGTCAGACTGGTTTTGCTGACTTTGTTAGCAGCAATAGTGTTAGCGTAGATTGAGCTTATCATTTACAAACCTCAGCAATACGAGTAGCCGTATCATTACTATTTAAATCAACCTGTTGGCTGCCAAGTTCCGATAATAATGACATACAAGGCTCAATGCGTGCTTGCCAATTCTCTTCACTCACTTCACCAATAATGTGTTGGCGAATGTTACCTTCTGAATCAACAATAAATGACTCAGGGGCACCCGTTAAGCCTAAATCGATAGCAAAGCTGCCTGACTCATCACGGAAGCTAAATAAGAATGGATCACCACCATCGTTCAAATATTGATGCGCATTGTCTAATTCATCTTTATAGTTGACACCAACCATAGGTACGCCACGATTGTGTAGCTCCATCAAAAATGGATGCTCAACAATACAAGTTGGACACCAAGAGCCCCACACATTCATCAAGTAAGGCTGATTGGGCAAATCAGCATTGGTCATATTTTTTGATGTGTCTGATAGCAGCGGTAAATCAAAAGTAGGCACCGGTCTATTTAAAGCATTATCAATAACCACATCGGTCGGCTTACCCAGTCGCGTAAAGAACATCACGATAAGCCCTGCAAATACGATCAATGGGATCAAAAACCAGACTTTAAATTGTGACTTACTCATAATAGGGTCTGACATCTTATTTTCCTCAACAAACAATCTTATGCATCGATTTATTTAATGCTGCAGCTGATGGTCACCTACTGCTGCCAAAAGCTTTGATAGACTAAGATTTCTTAAGACGATAACGACGATCCAGCATACTAACCAAAGCACCTAACGCCATTAATATAGAACCTGTCCACAGCCAAGCAATCATAGGCTTAACATAAATACGCACTGCCCAATTACCATCAGGATCTGTGTCATCAATCGGCTCGCCAAGTGCGACATATAGGTCACGCATAAAGCTGGTGTTAATACCGGCTTCTGTCATTGGCATGCTGCTGACGACATAGTTACGCTTTTGGGGATATAAAGTAGTGACATACTTATCATCTTTGGTCACTCTGATTTCTGCTTGCGTGGCATCATAGTTTTTGCCGCGCACTTCATCAAATTCAACCAAGTTAAACACATAGCCACTGACTTCTGCAGAATCGCCTTCTTGCATCGCCACATCACGCTCAACGCTTAATGCACTGGTCACCCCAATACCGATAGCAAGCACTAAAATACCAAAGTGAGCAATGTGCATGCCCCAGTAATGCGCTTTTAAACGGCGTAGACCTTTAGATAAAGACGTGGCATTACGGGTTTTGTCTTTGATGTCATACACTATCCAGCCTAGCACCCACAGACACAGCAAACCAGTCACTACAATTTGTAAGTTTAAGCTTTGAGTGAATATATAGGTAGCGATAGCGGCTAATAATGCGCTACTAACAAAGATAGTGCTGACCACGCCTAATAATGGACGCTTGTCTTGCTTCCAGCGTAGGTTCGAACCCATGCCCAGTGCCAATAGCAACAACCAAGTTAATGGCACAAACAGCGCATTAAAGTATGGAGGACCTACCGAAACCTGACCTAGGTTAAATGAATCAGCGATAATAGGATATAGCGTCCCTAGTAGCACAACTAAGGTTGCAACTAAAATAATAATGTTGTTGATAACCAGTAAGGTCTCACGTGATTTCAGCCCGTAATGACTCTCTACTGTTAAGCGCCAACCACGTACAGCAAACATCAACAGACCGGCACCAATCACAATACCTAAAATAGCTAAAATGGCGAGTCCGCGTGTCGGATCGGCAGCAAATGAGTGCACCGAAGTAATCACACCAGAGCGAACTAAGAAGGTACCCAGTAAGCTTAACGCAAACGCAAAGATAGACAGCATGATGGTCCATGCTTTAAATACACCACGCTTTTCGGTGACTGCCAGTGAGTGAATCAAAGCAGTACACGCCAGCCAAGGCATCAACGACGCGTTCTCAACCGGGTCCCAGAACCACCAGCCGCCCCAGCCAAGCTCATAATAAGCCCACCAAGAACCCAAAGCGATACCTAACGTTAAAAAGCCCCAAGCTGCTAATGCCCATGGACGTGACCAACGTGTCCATACCGCATCCAATCGACCTGCCCATAAGGCTGCCATACAAAATGCAAAAGGCACAGACATGCCAACATAGCCCATATAAAGCATCGGCGGATGGAAGATAAGACCAGGGTCTTGAAGTAAAGGGTTGAGATCAGCGCCGTCAACAGGAATATTAGGTAGGGTGCGATCAAAAGGTGATGAGGTAAAGATCAGCATCGCCAGCATCATAAACTGCACTGCGGCTAGGATAACCAACACTCTAGCACGCATATTCAATGGCAGACCACGGCTAAACCAAGCCACCAATGCTGACCAGGCAGCTAAGATAGTCACCCATAATAATAGCGAGCCTTCATGACCGCCCCAAGTCGCAGACAGCTTATAGTACCAAGGCAATAATGAGTTGGAGTGCTGGGCTACGTAGACCAAGCTAAAGTCATTGTAATAAAAACCGGCCATTAAGGTCAGAAATGACACAAAGACGGCAACAAATTGCGCCCATGCCAAACTGGGTGCCAAACGCTGCAGATGCGGTTGCTCGCGTGTAATACCAAAGCTTGGTAGTACAACTTGCAATAAAGCCAATATCAATGATGCAACTAATGCAAAATATCCTAGCTCAGTGATTAACATATTTGCTCGCCCTAAAACTACGTCGCTGTTGCTTAATACGAATGCTTAAATTATGGTCTAATTTAGCATAATTCAGCGTTGATTAAGCGTATGAATACTTACTATGGGTTCAGTATGTGTTTTATTTCGCACTGATTAACATTTAAGCTTAATTTTAGCGAATGATAGCCTGTTAAGAATCGCTATCAAATCAATTAACTTATCTGTTATTTATCACTTATTCGGTTTTACTATTTTTTAACAGCCTTAATCCAACCAGTATAAATAGATTGCTTTAGCTATACATTAACGGCTAATAACAAAGCCAATTCAAATCTGAATCATAGCGACTTTTCTAATGCGCTACTCTTATAAACAACTTATTAACCCTGCTTGATGGACTGTTTAGATTAGCCTAGTGTCATTACGAACAAAGCCACTCATTTTAGTCGAGTGGCTTTATCGTTTAGCGCTATATTTATTACCATTATTGAATGTCATAGCGCTTTAAATTATCGCGGTCTATCAAGTTAAGTCGCATTATAGCACGCTCTATACTCGGCTTATACTCCTATATGCAGACGCATGGCTCAGGCAATCTAGCCGCTGACCGGGAAGAATACCAATATCAAATGCAGCCAACCTGCTAAGAAGCCTGTCAAACCACCTAGAATGATCAACGTGGTTTCATCTTCACGGAACGCAGGACGTAATAAGTTTTGAAACTCATGTGAGGTCAAGGCCTTGATTCGCTCACAGAATAAGCCATATATTTTACTGGCACGACTTTCATTCAGCTCAGGATCACGAATAGGCACCATTGTGGCGTCAATCGACTTATCAATAATGGTGTTTTTTAACTGACCAAATTCACGACGCCCTAAGCCGACTCGTAAAGTGGTGCTGACCACAGGCGACTCTAATAAGGTATATAAATGCTCTTTCATTAATACTCGGGTCTTAGCCGCTTTCTGACCATACATCATCTCATTCATGATGTTCTCAAGGGTCACCAGCTCTTCAACCACAATACCAGCAAACACCTCTGACACTTCAGGCTGACGTTTCATAAAGCCGCCTTGCCAGTTATAGGTATCGATACGAGGGATAACAGGCACGATAAAGGGGAACCCTTTGATGCGTTTAAATAAGCGTAAATATTTTACCGGACGCGGGTCTACTGGGTTAAACACCATCCAAATAGCAATCCAGTTGGTCAAAAAGCCCCAAATTGCCGCAAAGAACGGCACTGTCCAATGCTGAGGTACCAACAGATAAATAAACATCTGGATAATACCGAATATAAAACCAATCAAAGCACTGATATGCCAAATAAAGTTAATCTCTTTTTGGCCTACTTTTAGGAACATATTGACCATTAAGCGACGATCGTTTTCCATAGTGCGGACGATCATCTGGCGCATATCCACCAGCTCTTCAACATTGTGCGTCAAGTCAACCACCAAATCACGCATGATTTCTGGCAACTGCTCATGCGCATAGGCATAAATACGGCGCTTGACTGCATAAGGCAGGTTGGTCCACAGCGAAGCTGAGCGCTCATTCATAATTTCATCAATCAGCTGCTCTAAGTTTTCATCAACAGTTTGAGTGATGAAATCTGCCATCTCTTCAGGCTCCATTGCCTTAAAGAACTCATCTAGCGAACCCAACTTAGATAAGGTTTGATCGACAATAACACCTGAGATTTTGCCGGCTTTACGCGGTACAATCCCCTGCCAACCTAATCCTTGCCAGTCATAGGGTAGATTTGGAATTTTAATACCCCAAAATTTGATGGGGTAAAATAACATCTTTAACGCCATCCACACATGCGCCCATGTAACAAATGCTGTCACAAAGGGAATGGTCATCATCGCGAAGAATTCAGGATGCGCACTTAAGTATTGCCAGATTGAAGAGAGCATGTTGGGTATATCACTTATACTTAGACTGTTTATAACAATCTATTTCCATGTTTATTGTCATTTTAGAATGCTAAATTCTAACCTGATTTGTCGTCATAGTGTAGCATAATGCATATCTGACCAGATAAGGCGTTGATTTAGCATGACTAATCCTTTTAAGTTATTGATAATAGCCTGTTAACTATAAAGCCTGCAACCGATAATCTAAAAATTAATTTATGACTTAACAGACCATATTAGATAGTTGGTTATTATTAAATCAGTTATTAGTAAATCAACAGTCATTGTCTGATGTTATTTCTTAAACTTATCGTTTATTCACCCTATTGATTCAGGTAAGATACGCCCTCTTTGCTTAGCCATTTAGACCCTACTTAACTATCTTACTTACAACTTCATGCCCTTTTATAACCCATTTAACGACCAATTATAATTTGATACGCTTAGGGTTTGCTTTTTAATATCTCTACAGCCCTGATATGATATAATTTATGGTTATTTTTAGGGTCGCTTTGCAGATGATGAGCCAACGAAACAACTTTCTTTTACTAATGAAATATCCTTAATGAAACAACCTATCTCTACCGATACTCGCGAAGAAAACCGTGTGTTTACTAACCGCATCGTGTTTGCTGCCATATTTATACTATTGGGGTTGGCCGTACTCATGGCTCGCTATTGGTATTTGCAGGTTTATTCACATGAAAAATACATCACCCAAGCTGAGAATAACCGAGTTAAGCTAATCTCAGATCCGCCTTCGCGTGGCTATATTTATGATAGAAACGGTATTTTGCTGGCAGATAACAAGCCCGTATTTACTGCCATGCTAAGTCCGGATGAAGTCAGTGACCCACAACGCACGCTAGAGCTATTAGCGCCGATTTTTAATCTTACTGATGAAGAGATTACCGATATCTTGGCGCGGATTGATAAAAACAAAAACGATCCGGTAACCGTAAAAATTGACATCACAGATGAGCAAATGGCGCAGTTTAGTGAGCGCAAACCTTTCTTTAAAGGGGTTAGCATTCAAAGCAAGCTGACGCGCAGCTATCCTTATGATGAGCTGTTTGCGCATGTTATCGGTTATGTTGGCCGTATTAATGACAAAGAAACTAAAGAGATCGATAAAGAGCGCTATGCCGGTACCGACCTTATCGGCAAAATTGGTATCGAAAAATACTATGAAGACTTATTGCTCGGTCAGCCTGGACACCAAGCGGTTGAAACCAACGTACATGGTGATGTCCTACGCAAGCTTGAAAGCATACCGCCGGTACCTGGTAACGATATCTATCTCAGTTTGGATTATGGTCTACAAAAAGTAGCTCAAGACCAATTAAATGGTCGTCGCGGTGCGATTGTGGCCATTGACCCGCGTAATGGCGATGTGTTGGCCTTCGTCAGTAACCCAAGCTTTGACCCCAACCCTTTTATCTCAGGTATTTCATTTAAAGACTACGGCGCGCTGCGTGATGACCCAGATCAGCCATTATATAACCGTGCGCTACAGGGCATGTATCCCCCAGCTTCGACCATTAAGCCGTTCGAAGGCTTAGCGGGTATTCATTATGGGATTATGGGCTGGAACGATACCATTTATGATCCAGGTTACTTTACCTTACCGGGTGACAGTCACCGTTTCCGTGACTGGAAAAAAGGCGGTCATGGCACGGTTGACCTGACCAAGTCTATTGTGATGTCGGTAGATACCTACTATTACAAGCTGTCGCATAAATTGGGTATCCAGCGCCTGCATGATTGGATGGTCAAATTTGGCTTTGGTAAAGACACTGGTATTGACCTACCCAACGAAAAGTCTGGGATTATGCCTTCGCCAAAGTGGAAAAAAGACACCTATGATAAAGATTGGCTGCCCGGTGAGACCATCTCAGTGAGTATTGGTCAGGGTTATTTTTTGGCCACCCCACTACAAGTTGCTAATGCTACCGCAATGACTGCCAGCTCAGGCAAAATTATTACCCCGCACATGCTTAAGCGCTCTGAAGGTGCAGCAAAAGTAACACCGATTGATAGGCCAACCGGAGAGATTGAGTTTAATGGTACCCAACAAGATTGGGAAAAAATGCAAAGTGCCATGGAACAAACGGTCAAGCGTGGTACGGCTCGTCGTATTTACAACCCTCGCTACCGCATGGCAGGTAAGACCGGTACCGCTCAGGTTAAGTCAATTGCCCAAGGCAAAAGCTATAACAAGGCAGCCCTTGATGAACGCCACTGGGACCATGCTTGGTTTACTGGGTTTGCACCGGTTGATGATCCGCAAATTGCGATTGCTATCTTAGTAGAAAACGGTGGCGGTGGTAGTAGTACAGCGGCCCCTATTGGACGTGTGCTGTTTGATTATTGGGTATTACAGCGTCCAAACAACCCTATTTTACCGCCAACCCCAGAAGAGCTTGCTGAAATAAAAGCCAAAAAAGCTGAAGAAAAAGCACGACTCGATGCTGAACGCGAAGCTCAGGAAGCAGCAGAAGCTGCTGGCGAAAGCATTGAAGAAGATGCAGACAGCACTAACTAAGACAGCAGCAATATATAAGAAATATATAAGAATAGAAGCGAATAACTTATAGCATCTATTAATAAGATAATTGCGAGCCATAATTTATCATTTAATAAGCAGTCGTTTATAACTGAATAAAGAGTATCTGACTATGAGTGCCAAACGCAGCAGACACAAAGGCAAAGCCTCTCGTTCCAAGGCCGTTAAGGCGGTCAGTCAGGTACGTATCATTGGTGGTCAATTCAAGCGTCAATGGGTGCCTTTTATCGATGCCGACGGCCTAAGACCTAGTCCGGATAGATTAAGAGAGACGGTGTTCAACTGGTTACAATTTGAATTGGCCGATGCTCGTGTGTTGGACCTGTGTGCTGGTAGTGGCGTATTGGGTTTTGAAGCGCTGTCACGTGGCGCTACTCATGTTACCTTTATTGAATTACAATCAAAGCAAGCGGAGCTGATTAATGAAACCGCTCAAAAGTTAAAACTAGTAGACACACAATTTGAGCTGCATCTTGGCGACGCCCTAAGCGTCCTACCCCACTTATCTGCATCAGTTATTGACCAATCAAGTGCTCAGTTACAACAAGACCACATAACTAATGGTCAGCTAGCAGGCGAGTCATCGGTAACTGCAAATAACTATTATCATTTAGTATTTATTGACCCGCCTTATGATTTAGATTTATGGCTGCCAATACTGCAACAATTGATTGAAAATAAGCTTATCGACTCAGACAGCTTGATTTATATTGAAGACAGACGAGAACTATCTGAAACCTTAGACGGATTTACGCTTGCCTATGAAGTTTTAAAGTCTACTAAAGTCGGTCAAATCCATGCCAATCTGATTCAAATTAAATGCTAGTCTCACCAAAATGAGCAGCATTTTTAGGATGTTTTTGCAAAATACGCTCTAAAACGGTGAAAATCACAAAATAAAACGCCTGTATTTACATTCACTGGTTGCATTTTGTCTGTGTAATGCATACAATGTGCGTCTGTTTTTTGAGAGCCCCGTTTCCCCTAACACTCTCAACGACAGTGAAGCAGAAAGTCATAATTTCCGTGATCCCTGCTTCACTCGACAACTTAAGGTTTAATCATGAAAACACAAAGTGCAAAGCCCGCTGAGGTTACTCACGACTGGTATATCGTCGATGCTGAAGGTAAAACTTTAGGTCGTCTTGCCACCCAAATTGCTGCCCGTTTACGCGGTAAGCATAAGCCATCTTTTACTCCACACGTTGATACTGGCGATTATATCGTTGTTATTAATGCTGACAAAGTAAAAGTGACTGGTAAGAAAGCCCAAGACAAAAAATACTATCGTCACAGTGGCTATCCTGGCGGCATTAAAGAAACTAACTTTACTAAGCTGATCGCTCATAAGCCAGAAGAAGTTCTTTTAAAAGCCGTAAAAGGCATGTTACCTAAAGGCCCTCTTGGTTATGCTACCATCAAGAAGTTGAAGCTATATGCGGGTACTGAGCATCCACATGCCGCCCAGCAGCCTCAAGAACTAGACATTTAATCGCATAATCAGGAGTAAGTTATGGAACGCAATTACGGAACTGGTCGTCGTAAAACGTCAACTGCCCGCGTCTTTTTATCAAAAGGTACTGGCAACATCGTTGTAAACGGCAAGCCACTTGATGAATATTTTGGTCGTGAAACATCACGCATGGTTGTTCGTCAGCCACTAGAACTTCTAGACGCTGCTGAAACCTATGATATCTACGCTACTGTTAAAGGTGGTGGTATCAATGGTCAAGCTGGTGCGATTCGTCACGGTATCACTCGTGCGCTAATCGAATCAGACGAAACATTAAAGCCTGCACTTAAAGAAGCTGGTTTTGTTACACGTGACTCACGTCAAGTTGAACGTAAGAAATTGGGTCTACGCAAAGCGCGTAAACGTCCACAATTTTCTAAACGTTAATTTATGTAACGAGCTACATATTATTTGCATGTTTTATCTAAAAAAACCCTTGTTGACTCAAGGGTTTTTTTATTTTTACACAAGCGAATTTATTTTATTACTAAAATAGCTTAGAATAGACACAATTAGTAATATTAGGCAAAGCCAATGTAACCCAAATTATATTATTAATGACAAATAGCACAATGGAATTACATGTTATTGTCTTCTTATTGCATTGGGTTTTACATACCAGTATGAAACGCTGACGGTTCCTTATATACTAGGGGCCGTCGTTTCATGACTTTTATCTGGAGGAAGTTTTTAATGAGCCATGCCGAAGGCGTCAACGTAAAACGCCGTAGAGTTCTGATCGCTTCTACTGCTGCTATAGGCGCAGTAGGGGTTGCTTCGGTGGCAACACCTTTTGTTCGCTCTTGGTATCCAAGTGCCAAAGCTGAAGCTGCAGGTGCTGCTGTTGTTCAAGACATTAGTGCTATCGAAGATGGCCAAATGATTGTCGTCAAATACCGCGGTAAGCCGATATTTGTGGTCAAACGTACGGATGAGATGGTTGCTAACTTGGAGAAAGTTAAACCCATGTTAAGCGACCCTGAATCAGATGAATCGATACAACCTGACTATGCTAAAAACGCAACCCGTTCACTTGAGCCATCTATCTTGGTTGTTGAAGGGGTTTGTACGCATTTAGGATGTGCACCAAACTATCGTCCTGAAGTGGGTGCTGCTGACTTAGGTGGTTCAAATTGGTACGGCGGATTCTTCTGCCCTTGTCACGGTTCACTATATGACTTAGCTGGTCGTGTCTTTAAGGGTGTTCCTGCCCCTACCAACTTACCAGTACCAGAGCATAGTGTTGAAGGTCCTATCTTAACTGTTGGGGAGGCATAATCATGAGTTTTGGTAAAAAAATGATGAGTTGGGTTGATGCCCGCTTCCCTGCCACTGAGACGTATGAATATCATATGTCAAAGTACTATGCGCCAAAGAACTTTAACTTTTGGTATTTCTTTGGTGTGTTATCGATGATCGTATTGGTCAACCAGCTGGTAACTGGTATTTGGCTAACCATGATGTTTAACCCAAGTGCTGAAGGCGCTTTCGCTTCTGTTGAATACATCATGCGTGATGTTAAAGGCGGTTGGTTGATTCGTTATATGCACTCTACCGGTGCTTCTGCCTTCTTCGTGGTTGTCTACCTACACATGTTCCGCGGTATGCTCTATGGCTCATATAAGAAGCCTCGTGAGCTTATTTGGATCATCGGTATGGGTATCTACCTATGTCTAATGGCTGAAGGCTTCTTCGGTTACCTATTACCTTGGGGTAACATGTCATTCTGGGGTGCTCAGGTTATTCTTAACTTACCTGCTGCTATTCCTGTTATCGGTGACGGCCTTGCTGAATGGGTTCGTGGTGACTATCTAATTTCTGGTATCACGCTAAACCGTTTCTTCGCTCTACACGTTGTTGCTATTCCTTTGGTATTAGTGGGCTTAGTATTCATTCACTTAGTCGCTCTTCACCATGTTGGTTCTAACAACCCTGATGGCGTTGACATCAAAAAACTTAAAGATAAAAATGGCGTACCTTTAGATGGCGTTCCATTCCATCCTTATTACACTGTGCATGACATGGTTGGTATCGTTGTCTTCTTTATCATCTTCTTTGCCGTGGTATTCTTCTTCCCAGAAGGCGGTGGTTTCTTCTTAGAAAAACCAAACTTTGAAGTTGCTAACTCATTGAAGACGCCTGAGCATATTGCCCCTGTTTGGTACTACACACCGTTCTACGCTATCCTACGTGCAGTTCCTGATAAGCTAGGTGGTGTTATCGCTATGGGCGGCGCTATTGCCATGTTATTCTTACTACCTTGGTTAGACCGTTCACCTGTGAAGTCTATCCGTTACAAAGGTATTTTGTCTAAGATTGCGCTGGCTATTTTTGTAGTAAGCTTCGTATTCCTAGGTTATTTAGGTGTCGCACCTTCTACTCCAATTAACACCATCTTAGGCCGTATATTTACTATCTTATACTTCTTATATTTCTTATTGATGCCTATTTACACATCAATCGAGACATGTAAGCAACCACCTGAACGTGTTACTGGAGGTCACTAATGAGTGCTTTAACTAAATCATTGACCGGATTCGGATTTGGTGTTGCTTTAACACTTGCGGCCACCACCTCTGCCCAAGCGGCAGGGAGTGCAGGTTGTGGTACCTTTACTAACGCTGAGGGTGTTCAAGAGCATTTAGCGTGTAGTACGGCACCTATTGATTTCTCAAACAAAGGTTCATTACAACGTGGTGCGACCATGTTTATGAACTATTGTGCGGGTTGTCATACTGCAAAATATGTTCGTCACTCACGTATCGCTCAGGATTTAGAGATTCCACCTGAGTTGGTTGAGAAGTATTTGCTAGTGACTTCAGATCAAATCGGTGATCATATCGATGCTGGTATTGATCCAGAAGTACAAGCAGGTTGGTTTGGTGCTGCGCCTCCAGACTTATCACTAGAAACTCGTTTACGTAGTGATGACTGGGTCTACACATACCTATTAAGCTTCTATGAAGATCCAAGCCGTCCTTGGGGTGCAAACAACTTAGTACTACAAAATGCGGCTATGCCTCATGTACTATTAAACTTGCAAAACGAGTTGGGTGAAGAAGAATACCGTAGCCGTGTTGGTGACCTAGTCAACTTTATGGCTTGGATGGCTGAACCGGTTCGTGAAGATCGTCAGCGTTACGGTTTCTTTGTTATCCTATTCTTATTGGTATTATTAATCCCAGTTTATCTATTGAACAAAGAATTCTGGAAAGACGTTAAGTAATTAACTTTTTCTCGAAGCTAAAATTATTTATAAATAGATAATTGGTTTCAACACATAATCTAATAGCGTAAATTTAAAAAAGGCGATAGTTCATCTATCGCCTTTTTTGTGCTTTTTATTTTAGGTGTTTATAGTTTTAGTTTTTAGAGCTTATAATTATTTAACTATTTAATTGATAAACCCATTAATAATATGTCTGCTGTTTACTTTGCTAAGTTGAAATAAGTGTGCACTTCCCTTGTGGTGAGCGGAATCAAAGTCAGCAGTTAATAATTAAGCTATTGATTAACGTCGGTAGTTTGGTTACGATGCTAGTCTATTTATTGCGTCTTGTCCTATATGATTGATCCTAAAGATATACCTGAAAGCCAGCTTGTACTGTATGCCGACGATGGCTACGATAGCCACGTTGTCAGGTTATTATTGGCTGAAAAACAGATTAACTATTATTTATCGCTCTTAGACAGTGAGCGACCAGAAGACTTGCGTCAATTAAATCCTTATAATACGCTGCCTGTTTTGGTACATCGTGATTTTAGTTTGTACGAGCTCAATGTTATCTTTGAGTATTTAGAAGACAGGTATCATGGGCACAAACTGCTTCCCGAATCGCCGAAGCAAAAGGCTCTACAAAGACAGTTAGCGTGGCGTATTCAAAACGATTGGCTCAAACTAGGACGTATTTTATTAACCCATAAAGACAGTATTAACCCCAACCAAGCAACTATTGCCCGACAAAAGCTTTCTGATGCCTTGGTGACCCTATCACCAGTGTTTGGTCAAACCACCTACTTTATGGCCGATGAATTTGGATGGTGCGATGTGTTGCTCGGTGCCATGCTATATCGACTCGATGAGATGCATATTGAATTACCTAAACATTTATGCCGCCCTCTTATCGACTATCAAAAGCGCTTATTTGAACGTGATAGCTTTATACAGACCATTGAATAATCTGTATTAATCTTAAACAACATCAATCTAAATTAGTCCGCCAACTGTTTTAATATTTAATACTTGCAATATCTTATCTTAATTATAAGGATCGTTTTTAAACGATCTTTTTATTTTAACCGGCATATTTTCAAGCTTAGTTTTTCGCTTTTAATTAGCTTACTTAGCCTATAAAAGCTTATTAGCCTGTAAACAGTTATTATATTGCCCTTATAACTATAACTTAACAATGATGGAGGTTCGCATGGAAGATTTACAATTAACCCCTACTCGCCCTTATATGATTCGCGCCTTTTATGAATGGCTAGAAGACAATTCACTAACCCCCTATTTGTTGGTAGATGCCACTCAGGATAACCTGGTCATTCCTACAGAACATGTTCAAAATGGGCAAATCGTACTAAATATTGCCAGCCGCGCCACAGGCAATATGTCTATTGATAACAGCTATATCAACTTCAATGCACGTTTTGGTGGGGTTTCTAAAGAGTTATGGATTCCGATGCAAGCAGTCATTGCTATCTTTGCAAAAGAGAATCAATCGATTGCCATGCCATTTGATCCAAGTGAGTATGATCACTTTAATCCAGAAGAGTCTGAGCAGCCTTCGACCACTAAAGCTGAAGATAGCAGCAAAACTAAGAAAACTAAACGTGAAAACAAACCTGGCTTGAGGGTTTTAAAATAAATGCTGAGCTATCTTGCGAGTACTGAAAACCTAATCTATCTATTTGATATGGTTGGGGTGATTGCTTGTTCTATTGCAGGCACCTTACTGGCACAGCACAAAGGCTTTGATGTGACTGGCTGTATCCTCGTATCAATGGTGAATGCCATTGGCGGCGGTACAATCCGAGATATTGTGATTGACCGACATCCGTTATTTTGGATGTTGGATTTGAACTACTTATTAGTTATCACCATCACTTCATTGATTTTACAGATATTTTTTCATCTCTATCATAAAATCGATACCGCACTAAAACTGTTCGATGCCATTGGATTGGCAGCGTTTAGTGTGATTGGCTTAGAAGTGGCACTCAATCATGATGCGGCGCCGGTTGTGGCAGTATTAATGGCGGTGTGTACTGCTATTGTTGGAGGCATGGTGCGTGACATTATTTGTAATGAGATCCCTTTAGTATTGCAAAAAGAGATCTACATTACTGCCAGCCTCATTGGCTCTTGTGTGTACTTGGTGCTCAGATCCTATGGTGTCGAAACCGGCGTTAATGACTTAATTACCCTAGGCGTTATCTTTGCAGTGCGTATTTTGGCGCTACGTTTTGATTGGCACTTACCATCTATTCGCTTGGTCAAATAATTCGCTTAGTCAAATAAATCAACGCACGCTATTTATTCTATTTTAGACACCGCTAAGTCTTTAATCATCAATTGAATGCTCTGATTACCATTCCATTCATTGATATTCAACTCAAACAACACATGTACCTCACTGGCTCTATAATCCCACTTACTGACATCGTAATTGAACCAAATAGCGTCAATGGGGTACATCACACCAGGATAAGCCAGCGATAACTTCAAATGCTTGTCTTTTAAAATTTTAAACTGTTGTACGCTAAATAACCCGTCGAACTGAGGCGGCACAAAACCCTGCCCCCAAATATGATGATTAATCAACGCATCGACAAATTGTAAGCTAAAGTCTTGGGCGACCAATGCCCCATCAGTAAACTGCTCTTCCTCAAACAACGTACTATCTTGTTGCTGCATCAAATCTTCAAACGCTTGATTAAAAGCGTCAAAATGCTGCTTTTGGATAGTAAGACCTGCCGCCATAGCATGACCACCGAAGTGTGATATAAGATGCGGTTGCTCTTGGGCTATGTGTTCAATGGCATCACGAATATGAATGCCTGGTATCGAACGAGCAGAGCCTTTTATCGCATCTTCAGGTCCAAGTTTATCAGTATCGGCTGGCGCAAAGATAATAGCAGGTCGGTAGTAGCTTTCTTTTAATCTACCGGCAACGATACCAATCACCCCTTGATGCCAATCATCTTGATATAGAATCAGACTGCGATCTTGTTTGCTATCCTCATTAGTGGCTGAATTTTCTTGATTAGCCTGATCCTGATCAACTTGCAACTGTGCAAGAATCTCATCGGCCTTTTCACGCATCCCGCCTTCAACGAATCGACGTTCTTTATTAAGCTTATCTAGCTCAAATGCCAATTGCTTGGCCTGAGTAGGATCATCAGTCAATAGACATTCAATACCAATGCGCATGTTATCCATACGGCCCGCAGCATTGATTCTAGGCCCAATAACAAAACCAAAGTCTTGCACGCTTATCTTATGATAATCACGTCCTGCTAGCTCTAGTAACGCCAATATACCAGCGCAGCAGTGGCCACTTCGAATGCCTGCTAATCCGTGACTGACTAAAGTACGGTTGTTGTGATCTAAGGCGCCAACGTCAGCGATGGTGCCCAGTGCAACTAAGTCCAAATAGCGGCTGACCTGTACACTGCTACGGCCCTGCTCACGACGATACTTTGATAACCTACCCAGTAAATAGAAGGCCACACCAACACCGACCAAAGCTTTACTGGCGAACTGACAGTCTAGTTGATTGGGATTGACTACAGCAGCGGCGTCTGGAGTTGCCTTAGTGGTTAAGTGATGGTCAGTGATAATGACTTGAATACCATTTTCATTGGCTTTATCCACACCCGCATGGCTAGAGATGCCATTATCAACAGTGACAATCAAATCAGGATTATATTCATCGATACCAAGCTGAACGATTTCTGGTGTTAAACCATAACCATACTTAAAGCGATCTGGCACCACAAAGTCAACTTGAGCGCCCATTTTGGTGAGCACACGCATCATTAAGGCAGTACTGGTTGCCCCATCACAATCAAAATCACCGACAATTAGTATGCGCTTTTGAGTCTCAATCGCCTCATCCAATAGTTGCACCGCTTTATCGATATCACGCAGCCCTTCTGCGGCCAGCAAAGACGATAATGAATAGTCCAACGCACCAAGATCGGTCACGCCCCTTGATAACAGCAGGCGAGTTAAGGTTGGCGCTTGCTGGTACAGTTCTGTTAATCCTGCCGGTAAGTCATCTGGTAGCTTGCCTTTAAAACGTGGGGTTAAGTTGAGCATATGAGTGTTTGTCATGTTTTGGATTGCCATTATAGTGTGACTGTTTATAGCGTAACTAGTTTTTATAGTGTAACTGGTTTAGTTGTTTTTTATCGTTTAGAGTCAGCTTTTGGTTGATAAGCTATTTTTTGTTTGCCGTTAGGTTTTTTCTTCAACCTTATGAGTCTATTTGCTATTGCTTAGCCATTATTTATTGTTCTGTTTTTCTCATTCTGTTTTATGTGTTAGCGTGGCTGTTTACATTAGTATATTAGTCTAAGTCTATTAGTCTACTTTCATAGTAAGCACAACAGGTTATCATTTTTTGAACAGATAACAAGCATTAGCCAGTTTATAAACTATGGTTATCTGTACTGGATTTTTTATTAAAAAAATCTAATATTTACAAAAAAATAGCCTTATTAATTAATTTTTTACAGCATCACTATATTCTACAGTCGACTATTATTCTAAAATTAATAAATACTGTAAGGTTTAAATAGGTTAACCCACTATTTTATAACGTTGCTATTTATAAATTATCTTATAACGTTATTTTGATTATCGAACGATTTGAGCTTAGCATTTAAGCTTAGCGAGTCTAAAAGTTTCATTAAAATTGAAATAGTTTTTATCCCATAATTTTACATATCAATTTTCACACAACAAATTTTCACTCAACATAAGGATACTTTATGATTACCCTTCCCGCTGTAGAAAAACTTCCTGATAGCATTGATCCAGACCTAGATCTAGAAAAAGTTAAAAAAGAATGCCAAGCAATGGTCAAAAAACGTGCTAAATATTCAGCAGGTGCTGCCGTTATTCCAGTACCTTTTGCGGATGTTGCCATCGATGCGGGCATACTGACTCAGTTGTTACCTGAAATCAGCGCGCGCTTTGGTCTTATTTCAGAGCGTGAATCTGCGATTGATTTACAAGCGAAGGAAGTTCACTGGAGTGAAATGAAAAATCGTGCTGTTGATTTTGCAGGCTTAATGGCAACACGTGGCGTTGTTAAAAAGACAGTGCAAGGTTATGGCGGTCGCATCGTGGCCAAGCAAGTGACTAAATTTATTCCTCTAGGCGGTCAATTGGTTGCTGCGACAATGGGCTATATGATTTTCAAAAAAATCGCTAATGACCACATCAATGAGTGTTACAAGCTGGCGAAAAGCATTCAGCAAAAACAACACGGCAACAATGTGTAATTCATTAGCACTATATAAATCAGCGTAATTCACTGATTAATAACGTAACTGTCAATCAAAAAGGCCATTGTCATAACAATGGCCTTTTTTAATGCATATATATTTAATCGTATGCTTAGTTTTAAGATTTAAACACTGGTATTAAAAGATATTAGTTAAAACCAGATAACTGATCATCGACATAATAGCCGCTGCTGGTAAGGTCACTACCCAAGCCAAACCAATTGGCTTCATTAGACCCCAGTTGGTATTTTTATTCACCATACCAATACCCAATACTGCACCAACTAGTACGTGCGTACTTGATACAGGCAGACCTAGCATTGATGCGCCCATCACAACTGCCGCTGCTGATAGCTCAGCCGAAAAACCAGACGCTGGGTGCATTTGTGCCAAATTGGTACCCACGGTTTGAATAACCTCTTTACCAATGAACCAAAGACCAACAATTAAGGCCACACCAAAAGTAACCATCACAGCGGTCGGTACAGCCGCTTCACTGGCAATCTGATTGGTACGGATCACGTCCATAATCGCAGCAAAAGGACCAACCGCGTTAGCAATATCGTTCGCACCATGACTGAAAGCAAAACCTGCTGCAGTAAATACCTGCATCCAGCTAAATAGAATAAAGGTGGCGCGCGTTAGGTCTTCTTTTTGCTTACCTTTAATGCTCTTGGTATAAATAAACGTGGTCAACCAAATCAAGGCACCGACCATAATCATTAATAAAAAGCCATGCAAAGTGGTTAAGCTAAAGTCGACATTTTTTAAGCCTTTAAACACCACCATGGCGGTCATTACAACACCACCGAATGCAGCGATTAATGGCACCCACTGGCGTAAAGCTTTAAGCGTATCGATATTGCCTCTTTCACGCTCAATATCGTAAAGCTCACGGTAATATTCTGTTTCTAAATCATCACGCTCTGTATCATCGTCTTTGTAGATTTCTTGGTCACGTACCATCTTTGAGGTATAGGAGACTTGCAACGATTCTGCCAACTCATTAATCCACTCTTTATGACGCTTCTTCAGTGCTTTTTTGGCAGCTTTTAGCTCTTTAATACGTTCTTCAGCGCGGTCGTTGTAATACAAAACATTGATCTTGATTTGCTTATACAGGGCATATGCCAGCACCCCACCTAACAAAGGTGATAACACCCAAGATAAGGCGATTTGACCGATTTGATCCCATTGAACGGTTGACAGCGCCACCTCAGTACCGCCAATCTGAATACCCATAATAACCGAACTACCGACCACACCACCGATGATAGAATGGGTAGTAGATACTGGCAGACCTTTTTTAGTCGCAAATAACAACCAAAAGGCAGCCGCAATCAAGGCAGACAGCATCACATAGATAAACTGGTTGGGGGTAATAGGAAGGCCATCAAGATCGACGATACCTTTACGAATGGTATCGGTCACTTCACCACCGGCAATAACTGCACCAGACACTTCAAAGATAGCGGCTACTGCTAACGCTTGGGGGATGGTTAGTGTGCCTGCACCTACTGAGGTACCGAAAGAGTTAGCAACATCGTTACCGCCAATGTTAAAGGCCATAAATATGCCAAACACAGTGGCCACGATGAATAAAGGCGTCTGTTGATGGTTGGTATAATCCAGCCCCCACCAGATGAAGTAAGCGGTGATAATGGCAAGAAACAAACCAAAAATCACATTCGCTTTTTGTGAACCTTTAAAATGAGTATTAGTTGGTGTAGTTGACTTTGGAAGCATGATATTTTCTGAGCCAATCGGATGTGAAAATGTAAAACCCCGAGTAATCGGGGCTTCAATGAATGAACACTAGCCATTACTATCCCACTGCTATTCACTGTTTACGAATTCGCAAACAGCAATAACAGCTTAATACGAGCAACAGCTGTATTTAATGTTGATTTACACTTAACTTAATAGGTAGCTTTCGCTGACATACATTATACCCATGTCTATGAAAACTTGAAACTGTTGTTTTTGTCTATCAGGGCCAAACGCCTAAGTTCCTTCTTTATTATAAGTTTATCAAGCTTATATCTTGATCTCTTTTTCTAATTGCGCGATAGCATGATCAAGCACGGCAAGACGCGCCGTTCTTTTGTCATTGGTTGCGACCACGTGCCAAGGGGCGTACTTCGTATTAGTGCGTGCCAGCATATCGGCGGCGGCTTGTACGTAATCTTGCCACTTATCGCGGTTACGCCAATCATCTTCGGTCAGTTTAAACTGCTTGTGCGGCGTCTCTTTCCTATCTTCAAAGCGCTCGAGCTGCTCCTTTTTGTCAATGGCCAACCAGTATTTGATAATAATGGTGCCTTTGTCTGCTAAGTCACGCTCCATACGATTGATTTCATCATAGGCACGTTGCCAAGCGGCATCACTGGCAAAGCCTTCGATACGCTCAACCAATACACGCCCATACCAAGTTCTATCAAAGATAGCGATACGGCTCAGACGCTCTTCTTTAGAATGAGGCGCATACTCTGGCATACGCTTCCAAAAGCGCCATAAATACGGATGTTGCAGCTCCATTTGATTCGGTGCCGATATGTTATAGATTTGGTATTCACGAGGATCTAATGGTGACACCAAACGCTTAATTGCACCGCCCTTACCTGCTGCATCCATACCCTCAAAGGCAAAAATCACATGATGATGACCATTTGCTTTACCATCTTTATCACTGCTGCCTCGCGCACGTAATAACTGCGCCAGTCTGTCTTGCTTCTTCGCCAGCGCTTTATGATAATCAGATTTATCCAAATCAGGATCATCGATATCAGTTAGCTTATCAGGCACATCTGCCCAAGAGAAAGCAGCGTTAATATTACGCGACACATTGGCCATCACAGGGTGACTGCTGTCATTTTGTTGACTAGTAATCAAGGCTGCTTGAGTGGCATGTAGCACTTCGTGACAAAATTGAACGTTCGCCTCTTCATTAAAGCCTTGGTCTTTGTAAGACTTCTTCTTGGCTTTCTTCTCGTCACACTCGCTACCATCAATGATAATCCAATCTTGCTGCTGACTTAGAATAATCTTGGCAACCTCATTAAATTTTTTGACCATCTTTTTATCACGCCAGTCCATGTGATATAGCCACTGCGGATCTTGCTTATCATCTTTTAGACGTAGTTTCAAGGTATCTTCATCAATATGGAACCAGCACTTTAATAGCTTGGTATGGTTAGTCGTTAGGTCGTCCTCAAACTCTGCCAAAATATTAAGCTGAGTGCGTAGGTATAACTCCCACTCAGGAATATCTTGCTCATCTTTACCTTTGCTTTGCTGCATCAGCTTGAGACTGCCTTCGATAAGATCAGCATACCAGTTACCAAAATAGGCGGTAATATTGCCATGGCGTGGTAACTTGGCTGCATGTGATTGCCAAATCGGCTCATGCTCACTAGGCACTTTACCAATGCAGGCTTCCACGTTTAATAATCTAGGGTCCACCCATTGACGCAGCTGAGTAACCGCAGCGCCTTTACCCGATAGCTCCATACCATTGACTAAGATTAATAGCCCTGTCGCCTGCCCGTGCTCACGTGTTTCACGTAGTGCATATTGCGCTTTTACCAACTCAAAACGCAGTTGATCTTCATCCATATGAAACGTACTGAGTGGATCGGCTTCAATTAACATCTCTTTGCCCTGTGATTTGTCGTCTTTTTTTGACATAGTGCTTCCTTTTTTATTTGTCGTTAAATTATTTTATTTGTCGTTGATTTTATAGGTACTTTATTTGAGGTTAGTATTTTTAATTGAATAGAATAGTGCATCGCTGTTTGATTTGATTTTAATTCTGTTATACACCAGCGAGCTTACATTCTAATGACTCTAAGGGTTTTGTTGGCTTTTATCAACGCTCAATCATATCTGCGTGTGGCTAAAAAGTTTATTAATAGACCCATGCTTTGATATCATCTGTGTTTAACTTATAGTACTATAATAAAATAGTATCATCATAAAGAGTTGGTTATAGATAATAGATAACCAATAAACAACACGCTACTTATCTGTCAATATTGGCTAGCGAATTAGCTACCTATAAACCACTTGAATCCAGTGTTGTATTCAGCCCAGTTTAGCTTAACCGTGATCTGGCTATTTAATCTATAATATCAATCATATGTCTGATATGTCCTATAATAACCCTCTATAACCATTCATTCCAAATACCTTATATTCATCCAAACTAAATCTAGGAGTCCATCTATGTCTGCATTATCTGAGCTTGGTGTTGAACTTAAACAATTTTGGCAACTGCCACACCACAATAACCCAGAATTGGCGCAAAAATTACAACAGGTTCAAGCCTGGCAAAAAGACCGTATTCGTCAAACCCATGCTGAGCTTTTTTCACAGCCAAAAAATAAACCGATGGCAGAGTATTTCTTAAATCATTTGTATGGCGGCGATACGCTGAATCAAATCGTCAGTCAACTAGAAAGAATTGTGCCTAAAGCGCGTAAACTTGAAAAGCTAGCCCCTACTGCCGCCCTTGAAACCGGTACTTTAGGCGTTGAAACTGCCATTACTTCAACCAAACTTGACCTTAAATTAGCAGAATGGCTACTGGACAATAATAAAGACGTTAATGCCGATAATATGCATGAGGCTTACTTAGCGGTTGATGATGAAGCCGCTCGTCGCCAGCAAATCGCTGACCTAAAGCAAGTGTGCTATCGTAGTGACAAATATCTAAACTCATTCATTCTACAAAAAGCATTCAAGCTTGCCAAAAAACAAGCGTATAAACATAACTTACAGCCTTTATATGACTTCATTGATTCTGGTTTTGCAGCAATGAAGCCGTTAAAAAGCGTGGCCAGCTTCATTGATCCGTTTTGTGAGCGTGAATTAGAAATCATTAAAGAGGTTCACTCAAGCTAGTTAATGGCCAATGTCCAAGAACTTGAAACATTAACAACCCATAATAAGAAAAATTGCACGATTAACTTAGGACGTATCCATGAGCCAAGAAGCGCCAACATCAAATTCAACCAGTCAGCAAAGTACGTCTGATCAAGACAATACCGCTAACCTACAAACCAGAATGGTTGAAAAAACACTCAGTGATCATCAGCAGACCAATGCCAAAGTGCAACAATCATTACAAGGTAATTTACAACAAATGACAGATAAAAAAACCGTGCTTAACGACCAATTTAGCGATGTGTCAGATTTACCAACCGGCACCCCTCAAGGTCAACAAGCGACTCTACCTTTTCAAAGCAACACACAAGCGCCTGTGACTAATAACCAAGCCAATGCCAGTAATCAAATCAATGGCAGCCAGGCTAGCCAAAATACAGGGGCAGAAAACTTGCCACGCTTTAATCCAAAAGATGACATTAATAATCCACACACCCCTGATACTGACGGCTTAGAAGAAACTCATTTTGGCTATAAAAAAGTTAAAAAAGCTGAAAAACAAGCCAAAGTTGCAGACGTATTTACCTCCGTTGCCAAAAAATATGACATCATGAATGATCTGATGTCATTTGGTATTCATCGCTTATGGAAGCGCTATGCCATTAGTCTATCTGGCGTTCGTGCCGGCCAACATGTACTAGACATCGCAGGCGGTACAGGCGATCTTGCTAAGGCCTTTAGTCGTGAAGTCGGTCGTCAGGGTAAAGTGGTATTATCAGACATTAATGCTGCCATGCTTGATGTGGGTCGTGAGCGCCTAATCAACGCTGGCTGTAATAATGTTGACTTTGTATTGGCCAACGCTGAAACCCTGGCTCCTTTTGAAGACAACAGCTTTGACTTATTGACCATCAGCTTTGGTCTACGCAATGTGACCGATAAAGATGCGGCTCTACGCTCTATGTACCGTGTGTTAAAGCCAGGCGGCCGCTTGTTGATATTAGAATTCTCAAAACCAATTTTTGAGCCATTATCAAAAGCGTATGACATTTACTCATTTACTGCGCTACCTATGATGGGTAAATTGGTTGCCAACGATTCTGAAAGCTATCAATACTTAGCCGAATCAATTCGAATGCACCCTGATCAGCAAACCCTGAAAAACATGATGGAAGATGCAGGCTTTGTTAACTGTGATTATCATAACTTGACTGCTGGTATTGTGGCCGTACACCGTGGCTTTAAAAAATAATGGCTTGCATTACTAAACCAGCCATTTATTAGCACTTCGCTACTATTACATCATTAGCAACTAGGCAATATCTTATGATTACCGTTCTACTTTTAACTGCTGCAGAAAAGCTGATTAATTTTGCTATCTTAAGCGATCAGATTACCAAAGCAGGATTGGCTCCCTTAGCAGGCAAAGTACTGCGCTTGTCCATTGCTATGCCAACCTTCGACGTTGATATTCATTTCCACGATGACCATATCCGTTTTGAGCCAGTCACTGACATTGAACACAGCGTGTTTGAAACCCCGGGCAATGCTGAAGATGAGCGCACACAAGCCTGGCAAGATTATGCTGCTATCGGTAGCCTAAAGCCAGACTGCACCATTAGTGTTGATAATATCGCAGAATTACTCAACCTAATGCGTGATGCCAGTGGCAACCTACCCATTGATGGTGACTACAAGGTATTAATGCAGGTTAAGCAGTTAATCGCCGGATTTAATCCTGATATTGCCGGCCAACTTGAGCCTATTATCGGTAGCTCACTGGCAATGCAGTTAAACTTATTGATTAAGTTCTTAAAAGGCAATGTGTCGCATACAGCCAAGCATGCTTTTAATGATGTGGCTGACTGGGCCAATGATGTGGCAGGTAATGCCCCCGCTGATCCAGTTGAAGCGGCACAAGTCACCGACTTAAAGCAACAGCTACTTAAGCTACGTGCTGATATTGAACGTGAAGAAGCGCGTTTGGCCATGATTAAAGCGGAACAAGCACGGTTAAAAGGCGAACGCTAATCATTACTTTCAGTAGTTATTAGTCTCTTAACTCTTAATGCCTCTTAATCTCTCTTAATACACTATCTACTAAGCCATCTTTATAGATGGCTTTTTTATTGCCAGTTATCGCTTCTAGTCCTTGATTAAATACACCTCAAACTAGGCTGATAACACACCTTTAAAAAACAGCAACCATCAAATCTACCCCATTCTTAAAAGCTGCCACCCGTGGTATCATTAACCATTATTTTTAATCTGTTATTCTTATCATTTGTTCTTAACTTTTGCTTCTTAAATGGGTGGCTCCACATGCTGTTATCACACCGTAAACGACTGTTTCAACTTTGGCGTATTGCCGCACACCATCGTCTAGACACCCATCTTCCCTTAGAAGAAGCGCCGCAGCTACAGTCTGTCGCCAGAATGATCAAATCGCATCCAGCGGCTTGGGGTAAGAAGCATCAACCTAATGGCGTCAAGTTGGCCCTAGAAGAAATGGGTACTTTATTTTTAAAACTTGGTCAGCTGCTATCGACTCGCCGTGACTTAGTGACGCCTGAAATCATTGATCAATTGGTTCAGCTGCAAGACAGAGTAAAACCGTTTGACGTCAGCATTGCCATTGAGCAAATTGAAGACAAAAAACTTGGCTTGGGCCAAACACTAGACACCTTATTTGCCCGCTTTGATACCAAACCATTGGCCGCTGCGTCTATTGCACAAGTTCATACCGCTGCGCTACATGATGGCCGTGAAGTGGTGGTCAAAGTTGTGCGTCCAGATATCCGTGAGCAGATTGTTGCTGACTTTGAGCTACTGCGCGACATGGCACAGTGGACCTCTGCCCGCATTGAAGCTGCTCGCGCGGTTCGTATTATCGAAGTGGTAGAAGATTACCGTCAAATCATGCTCAATGAGCTAGACCTCACCTTTGAGGCTGACAATACCACTAAGATGCGTAACAACTTCTTAGGCTCTAGCATGATGTATGTGCCAGAAGTCTATGCCGCGGCTAAGAACGTGATGGTGATGGAGCGCATTCAAGGCGTGCCTATTTCACAAACCCATCTGTTTGATGAGCGCGGTTATGACCGAGCAGCACTGGCTGAAAAAGGATTAACCATCTTTTTCACTCAGGTATTCCGTGATAATTTCTTCCATGCTGACATGCACCCGGGTAACGTATTCGTTGAAGTACTCCCTGAGAATACGCCAGAGCCCTATCGTTACTATCCGCGTTATATCGGCCTAGACTGTGCCATTATGGGTGAGCTGTCTAGCGAAGATCAGATGATCGTTGCACGCATGCTACTGGCAGTGATGAATAACAACTTTGCCAATCTGGTTGATATCGTTAGTCGTGCCGGCTGGATTCCGCCAAATACCGACAAGCACGCACTGACCCGTGATATGCGCCGAACTGTCGCGCCTATGGTATTAAAACCGATCAATGAGATTGATTTTGCGGGCGTATTGATGCAAATCTTGGATATTGCTCGTCGTCACCATATGAGTATTCCGCCACAGCTGGTACTGTTATTAAAAACCTTAGTTCACGTTGAAGGCTTGGGCCGTGATTTATACCCTGAGCTTGATATTTGGTCACTTGCCAAACCTATTCTAACTAGCTGGGTAAAAGAGCAGCTTGATCCGGTTCATAATATGCGTAAGTTACGAGAACAGATGCCTGAGTTGATGTTATCGACCGCTCAGATTCCTAAGTTATTAGATCAAGGCATTCAAAGCATGGCATCACAAGGTGCCCGCCAAGATCAGCAATTGCGCGAAATTCAGCAAATTCGAGCCGATATGCTTAATGACAGACGCCGTGATTGGATTGCTTTATCCGGCTTTGTGATTTGTGTTGCGATTGCCACTCAAGTGATTGGTTGGTTATCGCCACTCTTTTACTTATTGGCCATCTGCTTTGTCATGTGGCGTATATTGGGCTAACCTATTTTAGGCTAATAAGTTAAACCGTTATTTGCTTTAAATAGCTATGTAAATGATACATAGCTCGTATTATTAATTTTTATTTTTAACTCAGCGGCTATCTTAATTTATCTATTTATTGCTTATATCTTTAGTTAAATCAGCTTAAATAAACCAGCCGCCTTGATTCATTAAGTGAGAGTTCGCCATGCGTCATGCAACCATTACCATCAACCGTTCTGCGCTAAGTCACAACCTAAATCAGGTCAAACAGCGAATCTCACCGACGACCAAGGTATTGGCTATGGTAAAGGCCAATGCGTATGGTCATGGCGTTGAGGCGTGCCTACCTGCTCTGCAGCAGGCAGATGGACTAGGTGTTGCCTGCTTTAGTGAAGCGCTACAAATCCGTGAGTTGGGATGGAGCAAACAGTTAATATTAATTGAAGGCGTGTTTAGTAAAGAGGAATGGCAACAGTCACTACAAGCGCAATGTCAAAGCATTGTGCATCATCAAGATCAAGTCAACTGGGCGTTGTCGCATCTGCCAGAAGACGACTCACCGTGTCGCACAATTTGGTTAAAGCTTAATACCGGTATGAATCGTCTTGGCTTTGAACCAGACGAGCTAATTGACGTTGCCAAACCTCTAGTCAAAGCCGGTTATCAGCTTATTTTAACCAGTCATTTTGCCAACGCCGATACCCCACTACATCCTTCAAACGAGCAACAGATTGACACCTTTAATCAAGCCCTTGCTGAATTAAAGCAACAAGTTGATCCTAATATTCAGGCGTCTTTATGTAACTCAGCAGGCATCATCAATTTCCCACAATGCCACTTTGACTGGGTGCGCCCAGGTATCATGCTATATGGCAGCACACCCCTTGAAGCAGTCAGTGCTGAAAACTTACAGCTGCAACCCGTGATGACCTTTGCAGCCAGTATTATGGCCATCCACAACATTGCTGCAGGGACCTCTGTCGGTTATGGCAGCCGCTTTATCGCTAACCGTCCAATGCTAAAAGGCATCGTCAGCATTGGATATGGTGATGGCTATCCACGTGTGGTAGATGGCTCAGCATGGGTGAGCTTACATCCTAATCCTGCAGAAATAGACAAAGACTCACCTATCAAAGCCTATCGATGCCGAGTTATTGGACGGGTAGCAATGGACATGATTGCCATTGATTTAACCGATGTGCCCAATCCAAAGGTTGGTGACAGCATAACCTTATGGGGTGATACTGCCAAAGGCGCACCAAGTGTTGATGATATTGCGCACTCTGCGCATACCTTAGGTTATGAGCTATTATGCCGAACCACTCAACGTCCGTTAAGACAGGTAGTAGAATCGCCATTGGATGAATAAATTAGTAAAAACCGCAGTTTGGTGTTTTCACAGTGCCATAAAGTTCGCTATACTGATGGTTTACTATTATTTCGGCATAACAGCTTTAGCAAAATAATAAGTCTAACTCACGGTTAAATTATCAGTTGCCTTATTATTGATATTAGTTTGCTAATCATATTAAGCTGTTATTTTTATCAACCAACCCGTTCTATTAATTAAAGAGAATCTCATGAGCGTGCGTCATTTTTTAACTCTACTTGATTTGTCTCCGGCCGAGCTTGAAGCCTTAATTCAGCGAGCAAGTGAGCTCCGAAAAATGCAACATGCTGGTGAGGTTTATCAGCCTTTTGTGGGTCGTACACTGGGCATGATTTTTGAAAAATCATCGACCCGTACTCGAATCTCATTTGAGACTGGCATGGGCCAATTTGGTGGTCATGCTATATTCTTATCACCAAAAGATACCCAGCTAGGTCGCGGCGAGCCTATTGAAGATTCAGCGCGTGTAATTTCTAGTATGGTTGATATCATTATGATTCGCACCTTTGAGCATGAAAAGGTCGAACGTTTTGCGAAATACTCTTCGGTGCCCATCATCAATGCGTTAACCGATGACTTCCACCCCTGCCAGCTGCTTGCCGATATGCAAACCTATTATGAACACCGAGGCAGCATTAAGGATAAGATTGTCACTTGGGTTGGTGATGGTAATAACATGTGCTCGTCGTTTATGGCCGCAGCCAATCAGTTTGGCTTTGAGCTAAGAATTGCAGCCCCTTATGGATTTGAACCGGATCCAGACTTGATGGAACGCTTTAAGCATTGCGTCAATCTTGTCGAAGATGTACAAGATGCGGCCAAAGATTCGCACCTGATTGTTACCGACGTTTGGGCCAGCATGGGCCAAGAGAGTGAACAAAATACGCGTGCTCGCCGTTTTGCACCGTATCAAGTCACGCCATCGTTATTAGATAAGGCAGATCCAGAGGTATTATTCATGCACTGCTTGCCAGCGCATAGAGGTGAGGAAATCTCACATGATATGCTTGATGATCCCCGTTCAGTGGTTTGGGATGAGGCTGAAAACCGCTTACATGCCCAAAAGGCATTGATGGAATTTTTGTTAAAAGACAAAATCAAGCTAAGCTGATAGACCTGTTTAATAAGGCATATGCAAAAAGATATAGATGCTCATTTAAAAAATAACCGCAAGTTATCTGGCTACTTAAACTTTGTTTTCCAGATAACGATAAGCGCTCAGCGTGCGCTTATAACAGGTCAAAATACAGCCCACACAAATAATAATCAAAGTGATTAACATCACTGAGCCATACGACCAAAATGATGCAGCAGCGGGTATTAGCTTAATAAACGCTGGCTGCATCGCGGTTAAGACACAAGCCACCGTCAAAATTGCCATGCGATGCTGCTTAGCCATCGGTCCAGCAAAGTTAGCAGGCGCACCAATACTCAGCGCTAATGTGCGTATATAAGCAGTCATCACTGCCAGCAAAGCCGCTGCCCAGCCCAATGTAGATGCCCAATCGACACCGCTAATACTATAGCCTGCTGCAATCAGCAACAAAGGATCAGCAATACGATCTGGAATGTCGTTAAACAGCTCCCCAGATGCAGTACCCTTGCCACCTTCTACCGCAACCATACCATCGAATAAATTACACAGCAGTCGACATTGAATCAGCAGTGCCGCACACAGTGGTAGTATCCATAGATAATGACCGCTGACATGAGGTAGTGCCATTAAACAAGCCGCAGCCAAAGCCGCAAATACGATGCTTAATATTGAAATTTGATTTGGAGTGATGTTTTTTTCACTTAAAGCTTTAGCAAGCTTGGTAGCAGCTTTGGCACTTCGCACCTTTAATGGTCGACGACCGGCTGGTTCAGACATGATCATCCTTTTCATGAGCGGCTAGTTTTTGCAGTTTTAATGCGGTAAATACACAGAATATAAAAGCAACCGTTAATGCCGGTGCAATGGTATACACAATGTTTGAAGTGCGGGCAAGCGTATGCGCCAATATCAGCGCACAGCCTGTGACACTCACTGACAACAGTGCAGGCAGCACAACCCGCAGTGGTGATGGCGGAAGACGATTAAAAATATAAGTCACCATGCGCACCAAAACCAGAGTAATACAAAAACTGGCAAAGCCTTGAGTCAATGCTGATATCAGCCGCGTCTCTGCGCCGGCATTGACATAATAAGCCCAACTGCCCCATAGCATAAACGCCAATAGTGCAGAGATAATGTTAAACCCAAGACCCACACCGGTATTTTGTTTTTTCATAATAAACTGTGTCTTTTGTGACGCGTGATTAGCGCTTTAAGGTCTCTACACCGCTTTGTTTGGCAATTAACAATGTATCGGCTTGATTGGCAGCGAAGATACCATTGCACACCACACCAACGATATTGTTCAAGATTTGCTCCATCTCGCTGGCACTATCAATATCAAGCTGATAAGTATCTAAGATAACATTACCATAATCGGTTACAAAACCTTCACGGTACACTGGCTCACCGCCTAGTTTTACCAACTCACGAGCCACGTACGAGCGTGCTTGTGGCAACACTTCAATGGGCACTGGAAACTCACGTCCTAGCTGAGTCACCCATTTGCTTTCATCGACCATACAGATGAATTGCTTTGACGCGGCTGCGACAATTTTCTCACGGGTTAATGCCCCGCCGCCACCTTTGATCAGCTGTAAGTTTGGATTTACCTCATCAGCGCCATCGATATATAAATCAAGCTCGCCCACGTAGTTTAAATCCATCACCTCGATGCCTAACGCTTCAAGTTTATCTTGTGTTACCTGAGAGCTGGCGACTGCACCCTTAAGCTTTATCTGTGGCAATAGATCGATTAAGCAATTGACGGTAGACCCGGTGCCTACGCCCAAGATCATACCTTCATCAATATACTTTAATGCGGCGGCGGCGACTTGTTGCTTAAGCTGATTTTGTTGCTGACTCATGGCGACCCTTCTTGTTTTATTGTCTTGTTGATTATGCCCCATAGGTGATTGGCATAACATAGTTGCTGTTTTGATAGTTACTGTATTGATTGTTGCTATATTGAATGGCTACATTTGATTGGTAATAAATGGCTGTTTAGTTGGCAGAAAACTAACCTAAATAGCGACCCCGCTATTTTAACAACTGTTCGACTGCAATGGTAATCTGTTTGCAAGTAATTTTTTTCGAGATTGGTTTTTTATTTGCTGATGCCATTGGTTTTATATGATTTTGATATGGCGAATTGAATGAGAGTATGAGATTGGGAGTCGTGATTTTAAAGAAAAGTTTGTATAACAATAACCGATTGTCATTAATATTTTGGCTCAAAGCCTTGCAGGTTACAAAAAAACAGCATAGGCTTATCTTTATTTACTTATAAATCATATCTATCTGTCAACCACTGTAAGATTATTAGGATAATGTATGCTTTCAAAATGGGTTCGTAATATTCTTCAAGCCACGGTATATGATGCCGCTATCCAAACACCTCTAGACACCGCTCCTAAACTATCTGCCCGTTTTAATAACGAAATTCGTTTAAAGCGAGAGGACTTACAACCCGTTTTTTCTTTTAAATTACGTGGCGCATACAACCGCATCAGTCAATTGACTCAAGAGCAAAAAGAACGTGGCGTTATCTGCGCCTCTGCCGGTAACCATGCTCAAGGCGTTGCTTTTTCTGCCACCAAATTGGGCTTAAACAATACCATTGTGATGCCAACAACCACACCCGACATTAAGGTCAAAGCCGTAAAAGTGCTTGGCGGTAACGTCGATCTATATGGTGACAGCTTCGATGTGTCGAACCAATACGCCATTGAGCGCGCCAATAAAGAGGGACTGACCTATATCCCGCCTTACGACGACGAACTGGTCATTGCCGGACAAGGTACTGTCGCCCTTGAGATTAATCAGCAGTGGCGTGATGTGGAATATGTGTTTGTACCAGTTGGCGGTGGTGGCTTATTGGCTGGGATTGCTGCATTTTTGGGCGATGTTGCGCCGCATGTTAAAGTAGTTGCGGTTGAGCCTGAAGGTGCTGCCAGTTTAAAAGCAGCAATAGAAGCCAATGAACGCGTAAAACTGTCCCAAGTGAGCTTATTTGTTGATGGTACTGCGGTTGCTCAAATTGGTGAGCTGCCGTTTGAAGTATTTAATTTACAAAAAAGCGATGGTTCTGGCAAATTAATCGAACAACAAGTCGTCACCTGTAGTAATGATGAGGTGTGTGCCGCGGTAAAAGATGTGTTTGAAGAAAAAAGAAGCATCGTTGAGCCCTCGGGCGCACTGGCCATCGCTGGTATGAAAAAATACATTACCAAACATCAGTTAACTGGTAAAAACTGCGTCGCCATCATCTCAGGCGCCAACATGAACTTCGACCGACTGCGCTATATTGCTGAACGTACCGAGATTGGTGAGAAAAAAGAAGCGGTATTTGCAGTAACCATTCCAGAACGTACTGGCGCCTTCTTAGAATTCTGCCGTGACCTTAAAGGCCGTAATATTACCGAGTTTAACTATCGTGCCCGCAGCCAGGCATCGCCTGACTCATTAGAGCCGGCGGCTATCTTCGTCGGTATTGCACTAAAAGAAGGTGATAAAGAGCGTCATATCATTGCAGACTCACTGGCTGAGGCTGGTTACAACGCACATGACCTCACTGATGATGACATTGCCAAGTCGCATATTCGCTATTTAATCGGTGGTCATGCCAATTTACAAAACGAGCATTTATTTAAAGTCAGCTTCCCTGAGCGTCCTGGTGCATTGCTTAACTTCTTAGAAAAGCTAGGCCCTGATTTTAATATCACTTTATTCCACTATCGCAATCATGGGGCTGCTGATGGCCGCGTATTGGTTGGTATCCAAACCACAGAAACCAACTCACGCCAGCTACAAGATGCCCTACTAGACATCGGCTATGACTGTACGCCTGTTTCAGATAACATAGGTTATCAATTGTTCTTGCGTTAATAGTTGACTATTTACGCTAATGCTTATTTTCGGTGTTCATGCTTAGCCAAACCAGTGATTGAGTTTGGCAGGCTGTGAGTCTACTATTGGTTGGTAAGGTAGGTTTCAATAACCATATCCACACAATGTAGACTCATTTTTGTTTAGGATAATAAATCAAATATGTCACACTCAAAGCACGCTGGATCCAGCGCCCAACTGCAAAAAGTTCGCCTCGATAAATGGCTGTGGGCGGCTCGCTTTTTTCGCACCCGCAGCTTAGCCAAGCAAGCCATTGAAGGCGGTAAGGTTCACTTTGCGGGTAGCCGAGTCAAAACCAGTAAAGAAATCAGTGTTGGCGATGAGCTCACCATTCGTCAAGGTGCAGCCACTGCCATGACTGAAAAAACCATCATCGTCAAAGACCTCTCAACCCAAAGAGGCAATGCTACGATTGCCCAGACCCTATATGAAGAAACGCAAGAAAGTATCGAGCGCCGTGCCTATTTTGCTGAGCAGCGTAAACTTGCCAATCTTGCCCGTCCAGATACCAAGCCTAATAAAAAGCAGCGTCGCGAGCTTCAACGCTTCAAATATCAGTCTGATTAAACCTGATAACTCATTGTTTTGAGCTTTCACACCTTATCAGCTTTTATATAATCTTTGATAACCGCTGCTGCTCTATCGTTTCTAAGCCAAGATTGGTAGAATAGGCAGCATTTGTAACTAACGACCAACATCATCCTTGTGTCGTTATATTTTATTGTGGTTATCTTCTAAATCGTCTTCAACAGACATTCTCATAATGACAGAGGTTTTTATGCCAATCTCAGACGCTATGCCCAAATCAGTTTTGTTAGTATGCCTTGGTAATATTTGCCGCTCACCAACTGCAGAAGGCATTATGCGCCAACGTACCGCCATTGCTGGGCTTACTTTAAAGGTTGATTCAGCCGGCACTGGCGACTGGCATATCGGCAAGCATCCAGACGAACGTGCACAAAAACATGCCAAACAACATGGCTATAATATTAGCAAGTTGGTTGCGCGCCAAGTTGGCCCAAAAGACTTTGTCGATTTTGATCTTATCTTAGCAATGGATGCGCAAAACCTTGCAGATTTAGAACAAATCAAAAAACAAGCAGAACAGCAGTTTGATTCGCAGCCATTAGCACGACTTGCCCTGATGAGTGAAGTCGATAGCACCTACAACAAACAAGACGTACCCGACCCCTACTACGGCGGTGAAGATGGGTTTGAAGACGTTATTACTCGCCTTGAATCCTCTGTGGATGCTTGGATAGACACTTGGATGATCTAAGCCTATGAACAACTCTGACAACACAGCGGCGACATTAAATTTGAGCTCAGACTTAGTGCATATTAATGCAGATTTAAGCCACTTCAATACCATGCAGCTACAAAGCCATGCAGATCGGCTGATTATCCTTAACGATGAGTCTCAAATTGTCCCTGTTATCCAGCAACTAAAAGCACTTACTCAGCCGCTGTTTATCTTATCTGGTGGCAGTAACGTTATCTTACCAAGCCGTTTACATGCCAGTGTTATTCAGCCTGCGCTGAAAGGCATTCGTGTGTTAACGGAAGATGAGGATAATATCGAGATTGAGGTGATGGCAGGTGAGAACTGGCATGAGCTCGTCACTTATTCCGTTAATAAAGGCTGGTACGGTCTTGAGAATCTAGCGCTTATCCCTGGAATGGTCGGTGCCTCGCCGGTACAAAACATTGGCGCTTATGGCGTACAAGTTGAAGATCGCATCACTTCTTTAACGGCCTTTCACCTACCCACAGAGCAGTGGCATCAGTTTGATACTGCTGATTGTGAGTTTAGCTATCGTGATAGTAAATTCAAGCGTGAAGCCGGCCAGTGGTTAATTAGCAAAGTGGTATTTGCACTGCATAAGCACCCTACTAAGGTCAATGCCAACTATGGTGATGTTGCTCAAATAGCTCAGCAATTAGCTGAACAAGATAAGCGCCAACAAATCACGGCGACTGATGTGATGCAGGCGGTTATTCAAACCCGTAAGGCTAAGCTACCAGACCCTAAGCAGCTTCCAAACTGCGGCAGTTTTTTCAAGAACCCTATTATCGATCATCAGCAATTTGTACAGCTGCAACAGCATTTCCCTGATATCGTTGGCTACCCTATGGATGACCAGCATACCAAGGTCGCCGCTGGTTGGCTGATTGATAAAGCCGGATTAAAAGGCAAAGGTATTGACCCCATTTTGACCCATACCAAGCAAGCGTTGGTATTGGTCAATCACAGTGGTAAAGACAACCCAGCTACCCAAGCAGATGTATTGGCGACTCAAGGCTTTATCCAACAGGTGATTGCTGACAAGTTTGCAATCTCTCTTGAACGTGAGCCTATTTGCTTAGATTGTTACGCGACTCTAGAAATTGAATAATGAGGGCTATTATTTAGCTTTAGTTTCAGTATCATCAGCGCTAAGCCTAAGCCCTAGTGATACACTAAATGTCACTTGGGTTTGGGCTTATGCTGAATCAAAACATATTGGATTATGCAATTATGATCTAATTTTAGGTTATGACCTGTTATCTTAAACTCTTGCGTATCCTAAATCGTCATTGTTGGCTATAATTGACAAGGTCTGTTAAAAACTTAAGTGAAGTCAATCATGAGCTCGTTATTAAAACGCTGTTATCTGGGGATGAAAAAAGTTCTTTTCTATTCCCTAATACTGATTACATGTTGCGTTTTAAGCTTTTTTACGCCTCTATTTTCTTCAGTTGGTCTTTGGCTGTTAAATCACCTACCCATTCCAAAGGTTACCGCGCTTAGCACCTCAAAAGCTAGCGAGGCCTTTAGCAGGCGCTCGGATCAGCATAAATTAGAAAAGTATCAAAACCTATTAGAAAACAGCAGTGGACATCCACTGAGTAGCGCTTTAGATGACCCTAGTGACATTAAAGCGGCTAACTCTGCTAAGCCAAATGATATTAACCAAATTGCCCCAGCCGCAACAGCTAATCATTATATACTGCATAAACCAACGGCCTATGTGGTGTTAGGTGGCGGACTGACCGAAGCCAGTAGTGATGATGAAAAGCAGGCAGCTGCGCCAGATACTGATACCAATACAAACACGCAAGATGATAAGCCAACTAATACACCACTGTCCGCCAATAACATCGTATTAAATGACTATAGCCTTAACCGTATGAAAACAGTGGTTGCTCATTACAAGATTCACCCCCTACCCATCATAGTCACCGGCGTGGAAGCCCCTTGGATGCGCGACTGGCTGACCAGCTATGGTATTGAAAACGTGATTACCGAAAACGCCAGCATGAATACTTGCGAAAATGCGCGTTTTACAGCAAAGCGACTAAAATTATCCAATGTTTATCTGGTAACCGATGCCTATCACATGACTCGTACACGTAGGCAATTTGCATTGAATAATATACAAACCAGCCCTATTGTCGCGCCGCTGCCTATGCAAAAAAGTTGGTCTAGACCAAAAGACAATGCTCAACATTCAAGACGCACCATATATGAATTGGCGGCCTATACTCGGGATATTTTTGCTCCGCAACAAAATTGCCGTCAAGCTGACGACGTTAGTTTTGCGACCTTATTACACAGTCGCAAGCCTGAAGCGGTTAAAACCTTTTAAGCACATCTATTTAGATTTAGTTATACAAGGGTAAATAATTATGGTTAGTATGTATTTGCTCATCCCACTTAGCCTAATGCTGTTCGTGATTGGTATTTGGGCAGTGCGTTATGCGGTTAAATCAAACCAATTTGAAGACTTAGATAACGAATCACAGCGGGTTATTCTAGACGATCGTCAAGAGCGACGTCAGACGCTTGCTGGCATGTCCAATCCAATCCAACCTGCTGTAAAAAAACCACAGCAAACCGCCGATGACAGATCCAGCCACTTAGACAATGGCCCAGACAATCCAAGCTTAGATTCAGATGTTGGAGGCTCATCAAGTGATTCAGGTGGTGCGGATGGCTAACTTTTTATAGATCTAAAGTAATAGCATATTAATAATATTTTGATTTTTGGACTCAGCTTATGAACACTGCGTTACTTGTTGCCGGCTTTGCCATGGGCTTCTTTGGTTCTCCACATTGTTTGGGTATGTGTGGCGGACTGGTTACTGCATTTGGATTGTCGATGCAGAATCTCAGCGCTGCTAAGAAGCGTGCGCTGGTGGCCACTTATCACTTTGGCCGTTTGTTAAGTTATTCGTTGTTGGGAATCGTGGCGGGCATTATTGGCACATCGGTTCTGGCACCAATCATGGTTGGCAACAGCTTGCCAAGAATATTACTTGGTGCGGTATTGATATTTATTGGTTTAAATATGCTGGGACTGCCCTTTTTAGCAAAGCTAGAAAAGGTCGGGATGGGCATGTGGAAAAAGCTATCACCACTACGTCAAAAAGTGTTCCCAATAACCACTTTTCCGCGGGCATTGGCTGCCGGTTTATTATGGGGCTTTTTACCTTGCGGCTTAGTATACGGCGCTCTATTAATGGCCGCTGTTGGCAATGATGTGGTGTCAGCCGCTATGATTATGTTTGCTTTTGGCCTGGGTACAGTGCCTATGTTAGTTGCCACTCAAGAAACGGTTGGCTGGTTACATAAGCAGATTGGGCGCTTTCGTTTACGTCAGCTAAACGGAATAATTATGATGCTATCTGGGCTTGCCGTTATCTTTTTACCGCTTGCAATGAAGCATTCTGGAGGTCATGGTGCTCACGGCGGACATGCTGAACATGCCGCTCATACGACTCACAGCCAACAGCATATGACATCTGATACTGTTATGAACGAAAACAGTATGAACCAACACAATATGAATGAACATACCAATCACACCATGCCAGCTTCAGACATGGCCGAGATGGAGATGAGTGAACATCAGCATCATCCTGCACCAGCTTCACAATAATGAAGCTGGCTATTGTAGACAGTTAGATTTTACTGCTTAATAGTGAATGAATAACATCAATATCCACTAGCCCCACTGCTCAAGTTTGAGCTTGGTATCTAAATGCGCTTCAATCGCAGGTAAATTAAAGGCATCATCTTCACTCACAAAGCTGATACTGATGCCTTTTTGACCTGCTCGCCCAGTACGTCCAATTCGGTGTACATAGTCATCGGCTTGATCGGGTAGCGTATAGTTAACGACATGACTGACCTCATCAACATGAATCCCTCTACCTGCCACATCAGTAGCTACCAGTACTTTGGCATTACCGTTTTTGAACTTCTCTAAATAACGCTCTCGCTTGCTCTGATCAACATCACCAGAAAGCATCACCACATTAAACTCGCTACCTAGACGATTGTACAAACGCTTGACTTGATCTTTACGGTTGGCAAAAACAATCACTTTTTGGCTGTCTGGCTGATTTAAAATCTCGCTTAGTGCTTGATACTTATCCGCCTCTGTCAACAAGTAAAAATGCTGTTCAACCAAGTCACTGGTCTTATGCTCAGGTTCAATTTCGACAAAGACAGGGTTAAGTAACCACTGATAGGCTAAATTCATCACGTCTTGGTTAAAGGTCGCCGAAAATAACAAACTTTGTCTGTCTGTATTGGCCGGCATATAACGCATGATACGTTTAATATCTGGTATAAAACCCATATCCAACATACGGTCTGCTTCATCCAACACAAACGCCTCAACCCGGTCTAAAAATACATGGCCCTTATGAACCAAATCAATTAATCGACCTGGAGTAGCAATTAAAATATCGGTAAAGGCTTTATCTAGCTCAGCGGTTTGCAAGTCATAATCGACCCCGCCCATCACACATACGCTGTGTAAATCGGTATGCTTGGTCAACGCAATGGCATCTTCAAAGATTTGATTGGCAAGCTCACGGGTTGGCGCCAAAATTAAAGCTCTTGGCTCACCCACATAACGCGCTTCATCTTCTTTAAACGGACGCTTTAGCAGCGCTTCGATGATGGTAATTAAGAATGTGGCTGTCTTACCGGTACCGGTCTGAGCCTGCCCAATGGCGTCTTGTCCTGCTAAAGTATAGGGTAGAATTTGAGCTTGAATGGGCGTAAGCTGAGTAAACCCTAGGTCGCTTACGGACAACAAAATACTATTACTTAGCGGCAAGTCACTAAATTTGATAAATCCGTCCATTAAACTTCCTTAATTTTGATCAAATTGTGTTATTGGTTAATTGTTTTTGGCTTCAATGAGCTGATAGATTAATACATTGTTTTATCTTTATTATTAGCTTATGTTATTGTTTAACCTATTGTTTAGACCGTTATTTTTTATTAGTCACTCAATTGAATGGATACCCTATTATAGGCCATTATTCATTATAGGTCATTGAGAGGATATTTGCTGCACAGAGGGAAAATGTATATTGATAAATAAATTAGTAAGTGAATGGATAATAAATAAATAAATAGATAAATAAAAAAAGCCAACGCAGCAATTGTAAATAGACTGGAATGCTATTTATGTTGCTGGTTGGCTTTTAATAATAACCAATCAGAAGTGGTTCAACGTTGGTTAAACCACAACTAACTGCTTATCCGCATATTATGCGTTTTGAATTATTCGTCTACTTTAGTAACTTCTTCAGCTTGCAAGCCTTTTTCACCTTCAGTAACGACGAACTCAACTTTTTGGCCGTCTTGTAGCGAACGATAACCATCGCCTTGAATCGCACGGAAATGAACGAAGATATCTTCGCCACTTTCACGCTGAATAAAACCAAATCCTTTGGCATCATTGAACCACTTAACAGTACCTTGCTCACGAGCTGACATAATTTACTTCCTAAAACTTAATTAACAAAACTTCAATTTAACCCCAATTAAAGCATTTAAGCTATAGCCTGTCATGCTAATACTGGGTGCAAAAGTGGCAACATGCCACTTAATAACAAGCCTACCTGTTATGCTATACACTTACAATAACAGATATAGTAACACTACAGACACGTTTGTTATCTAAAACTAATCATAGCATGTCATTTTATTTAGACAAAGTGTTTTAACATAACTTTCACACTCAAAAGCTAATATTTTGTCAAATTTTTAATGGCAACAGATAAAAACCAATTAAAACGAACGCCCTGTATCCCTATTTGTCAGCACTAAGGTAATGTTATAATTATCCATAAATCACCTGTGAGTTTATCTGTCATGAGCCAAGCATCTAACAATCCAACCTATCGCTATCGCCGAATTTTATTGATAAATGGTCCCAATCTAAATTTACTAGGCAAACGTGAGCCTCATATCTATGGCTCAACAACCCTCGACGATATTGAACAGCGTTTAAAAGCAACAGCCAATGCTCAGGGAGTTGAACTGATTTGCTTACAATCCAATCATGAAGGGCAACTGGTTGATTATATTCAACATCATGGCTTATTAGCAGCCGAAAGCCTTTCTCATTCTGACAGTAATGCTAATACTGACGCTAACAACGACATGGTAGATGCGGTGATTATCAATCCTGCTGCCTTTACCCACACTTCGGTAGCGATTCGTGATGCGCTTTTGGCGACTGAAAAACCTTTTATTGAAGTGCATCTGTCTAACATACACAGCCGTGAGCCATTTCGTACACACTCTTATTTTAGCGACAAAGCGGTAGGTGTTATTTGTGGTCTCGGTCACTTAGGCTACGATATGGCGTTAGACTATTTCTTAGCTCAGTATAAAGAAACGAAATAAACGAATTATAGAAAAATTAAAGAAACCAACTATCAACAAACAGCTTAAGCTCATTGAACCACTAGTGGTTTTATTTTGATCATCACCCTCTATCGCAAACTCTAACCCATTTCCTTTTTTAAGGTATTGTATTTAAGGCATCGTACTTATGGCAACTTCCGGCAAACGTTTTATGAAACTGGCCAGCATGACGGCTAGCATCGCTGGTAAAGCGGCAAAAAATTCCCTTAAAAATATCTCTAGTGATGAGCAAAAAAGAACCGAAGCGCGCTCACAAATGCTGCAGGATGTTGGCATTCAAATAGCTGAGACTTTAGGGGAAATGAAGGGTGCTGTTATGAAGGTTGGACAGATTGCCTCGCAGTACAAAGAGGTATTTCCCCCTGAAGTGGCCGCCGCTTTGGAGAAGCTACAAAATGACGCGCCAGCCATGCCCTACTCGCAAATTAAAGCTCAAGTAGAGCGCGAACTTGGAAAACCAATGCATGAGGCGTTCTCTCAGTTTGAAGAGCAACCCTTTGCAGCAGCTTCTATCGGACAGGTACACAAAGCGACCTTGCCTGACGGTCAGCAGGTCGTAGTCAAAGTGCAGTATCCAGATGTGGATAAAAACTGCGATAGTGATCTAAAGCAAGTGCGTTTGGCATTAAAAATGACAGGCGTGTTAAGCATGAGTCGTGATTTGCAAGATCATATCTTTAATGAGATTCGTGACAGCTTGCATGATGAATTAGATTACGTCAAAGAGGCTCAAAATTTAGCCATATTTGGTGCCTTTCACGCCGATGATGAGGGATTAATCATTCCCAAGGTCATCAAAAGTCACTCCACTCGTCGCATTTTAACCTTAACCGAAGAGTTAGGCGCGCCACTGAGTGTGGCAGCGACTTGGGACAATGAGATCAAACAGAAAATAGCCACGCGTCTGTTTCACTTTAGTGCCGGTCAGTTATTTGAGCTGTACCGAATGCATTGTGACCCGCATCCAGGAAACTTTGCATTTCGTGAAGACGGCAGTGTTATCGCTTATGACTTTGGCGGTATTCGCTCGTATAGCCACGATGAGATACAGCTATTTAGACGCTTTGCTAAGCATGCTCTACGCGGTGACGTCACTGCACTGGAACAAGACTTGGTTGCTTTAGATATTCGCCGCGAAGATGATGTGCTGATACCAGGCTCCTTTTATCAGGATTGGCTTGCTATCGGACTTAGCCCTCTATCGATTGAGCCTTATCACAGTGGCCCTTTCGACTTTGCAAGCAGTCATGTACACCATCAAGCAATCAGTCAGGCCAAGCAAGGCTTAAAGTACTTTAAACAGTTTCAGCCCTCAGCAACCACTATGATGGTGGATCGTACGGTGTCAGGTCAATATTGGAACTTAGTTAACCTCGGTGTTGAGATTGATTTGAGCCCATTGGTCAAACACTATATTGATTACTAAGTCTGATTAGCAGTATTGATTATTAATACTAGCCCTAACACTGATTTATCTAAAAGCTTATTTAGACCAATAAGCTAACTGTTAGCACATACCGGGCATTGCTTATCTTGGCGATAGCGCAGCTTATGCTGACTCATACGTTGGCCATCCCATATTAACAGCTGACCTGCCAGCGGATTGATACTCAAACCCAAATACTGCAATGCCGCATTGGCTTGTAGATTACCCATCACCGTAGTGGTACTGGCCAGCACTCCTGAATTACTACAGTTACGGGTGTCTTCGACTGCCTCATCTGAGCCACTTGCAATACTGTCTCCAAACACACAGTGGTAGCAGCCACTTTGCTTGGCAGGCTCATATAAAGCCAACTGTCCGGACATAGCGATGGCAGAGGCTGACAATAAGGGCAGCTGATACTGAACACTTATCTCATTAAGCCGCTCGCGTGCCGCAAAGTTATCAGTGCAATCGAGTATTAAAAACGGCGTAGATGACTGCTGAGCTTGAGCCACTAATAATATCTCTGCTGCATTATCTGCCGTTAGACGCTGCTCAGCATAGGTTAGCTGCACATGTGGATTAATCTTTTGCAGCGCTTGGCATGCAGTCTTGGCCTTATTTTTACCAATATCTGCTGCGGTAAATAACGTTTGTCGCTGTAAGTTACTGGCTTCAATATGATCATCATCGATTAGATGAATGGCACCTACCCCTGCACGAGCAAGGGTCTCAGAAACTGGGCAACCAAGGCCGCCTGCGCCTAAGATAACAACTTGACTCGATTTCAATCGCTGCTGCGCTTCCAAATCCCAACTTGGCAGTAGAATTTGGCGTGAATAACGCAGCAACTCTTCATCGGTTAAATTTAGTTCATGTGACACGTCGCTTCTCACTTAATTATGTTGATTGCATATATTATAACAAGCTTTGACTCACTTACCTTAAGCCCGCTTAGTTAGTCCACAGCAATACTCCTTACTGATATATTTTTGCTTAAACACTTGGGTTGTGTTAATAATACAGTATAATTGATAACGATTATTATTTACTTTTTAAGGCGGTTTCTTTATAATATTCTGCAGTTTCCATTGGTCGTTTTGGCCTATTCATTGACCTAATTTTTTAGCTTCAAATGTATCAACAGACGACTGCAGAGCAAAAATAATGAATAACAGATAATAATAAATATAAATCACCCCGTTTCTCCTACCCTCTACTCACTTAGCTTTAGTAGAGGGTATTTTTTTGCCCGTTGTAATTTAACTATTCATTACATTACGAGCTGCTTAAATTATTTCGCAACTTACTTGCTCCCTACCCTAATCTTAGATTGAAGCTTTCAGTAACAAGCATTTAGTAAGTCATCTGGTAATAAACGCACTCAAAGTGAAAACCTACTATCAATAACACGTATAAAAGACTATAATAAAACATTCATTTAAAATATATCTTATAAACATTGTTTTTCTAAGCCCATGCCATGTCGAGGTAGTTTATGCTTCACATACAACCCCCAAGTCAACCGCCTCATGCACCGCATCCTATTTTAAATTTAGGATTCCGCATCTTTTTTAGCGGTGGTGCGCTGTTTGCTATTGTGACCATGCTACTGTGGAGTTTCGTATTTACTGGCAAAACAGCACTCAACGCAACCGAAATCAATCCATTTTACTGGCATGCCCATGAGATGCTCTATGGTTATGCAATGGCAATCGTTGCCGGATTTTTATTAACCGCGGTCAAAACATGGACTGGCGTGATGATGCCTTATGGCTATCGATTGGCCGGTATATTTGCATTTTGGGCAGTGGCACGTATGTGTTGGATGCTTATTGGCTTAGGTGTTGGTAGTCTTGATCTATGGCTTGCAGTGGCAGCCTTAGCTGACTTATTGTTTATGTTATGTAGTGCAGGCGCAGTCATTCATGCGGTTATAGCAGTCAAGCAATACAAACAAATGGGCATCATCTCAAAGCTGGTCTTGCTTAGCATCGGTAATGCGTTATGCTATTGGGGTATTATTAGTGCCGATCAAGATTACCAGCGCATTGGTGTATATTTAGGCTTATATCTTATTATGGGCATCGTGCTCACCATTGGTCGCCGTGTGGTGCCGTTTTTTATCGAACGTGGCTTAAGCCATGATAGCGATAAACCGGTCACTGTTAAAAACAGTAATTTGCTTGATTCACTCAGCTTACTGTCATTTTTAATCTTTATGTTGGCCGATGTGTTTTATCCTAACCCCTATCTAATCACAATAACCGCTACTATGGTGGCCTTAGTTAATGGGGTAAGATTAGCCGGTTGGCATCAACCTCAATTGTGGCAAAAACCCTTGCTGTGGTCACTGTTTATTGCCTTCTTAGGTATGTGCTTAAGCTTTGTCTTATTTGCAATTCAACCCTGGATGAACTTTGCGCATAGTATCCCAGTACATGCATTGGCGTTATCCGGTATTGGTCTAATGACTGTTGCCATGATGGCTAGAGTCTCACTGGGGCATACAGGTCGCAGTATTCATGCTCCTCCTGCAACGGTGACCGCTATCTTTGTGCTTATGGTGCTTGCTTTTGTATTTCGAGTGGTCATGCCGCTGATTGCAATTGATCAATATATGACTTGGATAATGATTGCACAAACCGCTTGGATTGCTTGTTTTACACTATTTTGTGTCAGTTATTTACCTATATTGGCCAAACCTAGAACCGACGGTCTTTTTGGTTAAGCCTGTTATTTATTTAAATTAAGTTCATTATTAAACACCTTAGATTTAAGCCAGTTTGGTTGTAGTTAGACAAACTGGCTTAAATTAACGGCTTCTTAGCTGGACAAAGTTATCCTGCTAAATATATTAACCACCCAGTCCCGTCCTAAACAGCGAACCCACAATCACAAAACTCACCCCTATTATCGTTATCGCAAAGATATGCAAGGCAAAGAAGTTAAGACTGCGCTTGGATAAAGTTGGAATTACTCGAAAGCGCGCATGTAATGCGATCAGCAAGGTCAAAGATAATAAAATCAATTTGGTAGTAATTAATATACTGATATCGTTATCGTGGCTAAACCAAGCGCCTACGCTGGGTAGCATCTTATAGGACATCCACAAGCCAGTTGCTATTTGTAATAACAAGGCTGGCATACCAACCTTTTCAAATGTCTGTTCAAAGTCTAAAAGTCCAGCAACGTCTTTAGTTGCTAATATTTTAGGCAATATAGCGAATGCCAAAATTAGATGCCCACCTGTCCAAATCGTGGCAGCTAATAAATGGACAATTAAAACATAATTCATAATATCGGCTTATTTATTTGTTGAGTGATAAAAGGATTCGCTATAATAGTACCGATTGTATAATAAACACGTGTCTGAATTAGCTTACGTTATTCTACCAAAAGGAATACATATTATGCGTCTCACCAATTATAGTGACTTTGCCTTACGTACATTAATGTATTTGGCTGTTAGAGCTGATGAGGATACACTGGCCACCATTACTGAAATTGCCAACAGCTATCAAATATCTAGAAGCCATTTGACTAAGGTCATACACCAGTTAGCTCAAATTGGTTATATTGAAAGTATCCGTGGCAAAAATGGTGGTATTCGATTGGCAAAAGACCCAAAAGATATTGTTTTGGGTGATGTGATTCGTCATACCGAGCCTGATTTTTATATGGTCGCTTGCTTTCAGCCACCTCATGGCTCAGATGATGATTCAGCCAAAAATAAGGCTCAAACGTCAAAGTCTAACACCTCTAAAGCCAAGCCTATTCCAGAAGAAACCATTCCATTAAAACAACAAACAGGGAAAACCGAAGCAAAACCAGTTTTGTCCTGCTCTATTACCCCTGCTTGTCATTTAAAATCAGTGTTTGCCGAAGCTATTCAAGCCTTTTTGCAAGTGCTGGATAATTATACATTGGCAGATGTTGTTACTAACGATGAAGAGCTTTGGCAGATTCTTAAACTGCATCTAAGTTAATAGAGCTAATCAAGCTTAAGCTCATCGGCTGTTTTAACTTGTCAGCTATTTTAATTCATTAGCTATTAATTTTAAGCCAGTAAAGGCTCAAGCCTAGCATATAACCCTATAGCTAGGACTTGAACCTTTACTTTTAAACCCATCAAAACCTATTGTATTGAAAATGGGCTTATGAAGCCTATAGATTGCCGTGCTTAACCTTTAACTACCATTAAGCGCAGCTCTGTCATATCTTCGATGGCATATTTGACGCCTTCACGACCAAAGCCTGAATCTTTGACACCGCCGTATGGCATATTGTCGACACGGAATGTTGGTACGTCATTAATAATGACTCCGCCCGCTTCGATATCATCCCACGCCTGTAATGCTTTATTAATATTCGCAGTATAAACTCCGACCTGAAGTCCAAAGCGGCTGTCATTTGCTAAAGCTACTCCTGATTCAAAGTCATCATACGATTCTAAAATCATCACTGGACCAAACGCTTCATCTTTATATAGCTTGGCATCATGGGGTACATTTTCGAGGATAGTAGCCGAGTGCATCACGCCATCGGTCTCACCACCACACAACACTTTTGCACCGCCTTCTACAGCTTCATCAACCCACTGCTTCAGACGCTCAACTTCACCTTCGTTAATCATAGGCCCAACCAAGACATCACCTGTGCTTGGATCGCCAATTTTCACCTCTTTAGTAAGAGCCACTAGCTTGTCTTTGACTTGTGTATAAATGTCCTTGTGAATCAGGACTCGTTGAACACTAATACAAACTTGACCGGCTTGACTAAAGCCACCGGTAATAATACGTGGTAGTGCCACATCCAGATCAGCATCAGGCTCTACCATAACCGCGGCATTACCGCCTAACTCTAATACGACTTTTTTCTTACCTGCACGGGCCTTCATGTCCCAACCAACTTTATCAGAGCCGGTAAATGACAACAGCTTAATACGCTCATCTGTTACCAACACATCCGCCACGTCAGACGACATTGGCATAATAGAAAAAGCACCTTCTGGTAAATCAGTTTCAGCCAATACTTCAGCGACTAGCAATGCGCTAATTGGTGTATAGCTAGCAGGCTTCAAAATAAATGGACAACCAGCAGCAATGGCAGGTGCAATCTTATGTGCCACTAAGTTCAATGGAAAGTTAAATGGTGAGATAAAACCACACAGTCCGATAGGTACTCGCTTACTAAAGCCACGATAGCCCGCGCTGGCCTCCGTCACATCCAATGAGATGACCTCACCAGCTGACAAGGCAGTCACTGAGTCAGCAGCAAATTGAAAGGTGCTAATAAGACGTTTTACTTCGGTTTCAGCAGCGCCTTTAGGCTTGCCGCCTTCAGCAACTAGGGCTTCTGTAAATTCATCAAAGCGCTGATTAAACTTATCCACACACTGTAATAAAATGCGCTGTTTTTCAAATGGCTTTAATGCTTTCATTGCTGGGATCGCTTTAACGCCCGCATCAATCGCTTGCTCAAGAAGATCACTGTCTGCACGTGCCACTTCAGCGACCACATCTTGACTGTATTTGTTAATCACTTCTAGTGCATCATCAGCGCCTTCATGCGCTTTGTTGGCTAAATATAGAGGATAGAAATTTTGCATATGATTACCTATTTATTTTATTTGGTTTTATATTAGTTAGAATCGATCATTCTGGTTTTTTATACGAGATAAGACTATATAAGTTATATCTATAAGTAGTCATCAATAGCATAGGTAATGCTCAAGCCAGTTACCATTGTTTTTTGTTATGGAGTTTATAAAAGATGTTTGCAGCCGGCTATTAATGTAATCATTGCCAAGTAATAAAGGTGTGCCGATGTTTTATGAAATGTACCGCTCAGATACTGATAGATTGTTAACGATAGCGATAGACGATAGAAGGTATCATAGGGAGAAGATGACATAGGGTCACGAATGACAGGCAACAAAAAAGCGAACCCTTATTCAGGATTCGCTTTTTTTGATTCATTTAGAACTGTGTTATTAGTATAACCACAGTTTAAATTATCTTAGCTATTAGATAGCTGTAATACCGTGGGCTTGTGGGCCTTTAGCACCTTGAGTTACTGTGAACTCAACTTCTTGGCCTTCAGCTAGGGTTTTGAAACCTGAGCTAGCGATTTCGCTGTAATGAGCAAAAACGTCTGGACCTGATTCTGGAGCAATAAAGCCAAAACCTTTAGCTTCGTTAAACCACTTTACTGTACCTTTAATAGTATCTGACATATATATAATCCTAATTTTAAAACATAATGACCAACTTGGTCGGTAACGCTTGGAGCAACTTCTGTAAATCTTAAAACGGAGGATTAATGCTAATACTACGAGGTAATGATTTGCTGCGGTTCTCTTAAGCAGGTGCCCAGTATATACCAATGCCACAGTTAAGCAAGCTTTATTTTTAAATATGATTAATTGTTTTTAAAATAAAATAAATTATACTGACTAAAGTGACACTATGACTGACCTAGCGAAGGTATTAATGAATTAAATAAAAACGCTACTTAATGATAGAAATAACGTTGAATGTTGAACGCTGTTATAAACTATTATTGGATTAATATCTAAAATACTATACCAATCGAAAGCTTCAATGAGATTAAAACAGTTGCCCTTGCTTTGGGTCAACCGTATTTGCAACAGGTAATCTAGCGGCTCTAGGCTTTTGATTGGCCTTAAAACTATCGCTCATTGGCTGTAAGAACTGCAGAGCCTTATTGTGATGACCTTGTAGCCAGTCCATCCTCATCTCAAGAGGAATAACCACTACTGAGCGCTTCTCTGCCTCAGGACGATGAAATTGTGACATGAATGGATGATGGTCAGCATTGATAGTCAACATTGACATAGAACGTACAATTTCACCGCCTACACGAGCTATCTCATATAACGCTGCAACCGTAAAAGGTTCATCATCAATACGACTGATACCCCAGCGCTCAGCTTTACCATTAATGTATTTCGGTTCATAAAGCGTATTAACCGGTATCAATGCAAACTGATTGTTATACCAAGCATTTTTGAAACTTGGCTTTTGATGTACCGTTTCACTTCTGGCATTATAGGTGTAACGGGTAATATCTGTGTTATCAGCCCACTTAGGCACCATGCCAAAGTGGACACAACGCCATTGCATCTGGTCATCTCCAGGTGCTGCAAATAACAATGGGGTTAGATGATTGGGGTAAATATCATCTGAATAATCAAAATCCAATGGATGTGAAGTAAATAGATGAGCTTGTTTGATACTGATGGGCTCAAAGTTGGCACACATAAGACAATACCCTCTTATCACTAAAATAGTATCTAATAGGATAACTGCTAAAAGCCACGCACACAAAAAAACCTCAAGTGGTTATCATTAATAAAATTAATAATAATTACTTGAGGTTGAAACTGTTAAGCCAATATCAGCTTATTAAGTTTTAAAATATGGCGCAGCGGACGGGACTCGAACCCGCGACCCCCGGCGTGACAGGCTGAAACTAACAAACAACTTTAAAATACGTTAAGTTATTTTAGCCTACAAAGCTTTACTATACAGTATGTTGATAGTTTTATCTAGAGTGACATTTAGCGTAAATTAAAGCATTTTTTTGGGTCTATAATTAAAATTTTGGTCACTAAAAGTGTATTATTTAAGAGGCATTTTTTTACAGTTTTCATATTTAATAAGTGTAACATCATTGAGATTCTTGTCGTTTATAGCTGATATTTCAGTGTCTTATGTCTCTATAATATTCAAGGTATAATAAATATCCTTTTATCAGCCTTCAGTAGGCTTTTAAAGCATTTACTACTACGCTGAATTGAAATGCATACACTGATCCGATTCTTACAGTAAAACTGAGTCCTAATTCATTTTTGTCTATGCTTATATACAAAATCTCGCTTATGACCAAAATAATCTGCGTATTGTTTGGCGCTCAATTTACGACCCATCAATTCGGTATATAGTTGCTTTAGCTTTGATGAGCTACCGATAGCTTTCTTTAAGCTAAAAAAATTACTACCTAAATATGACATATTCGCTTGACAGAGTGACTTGAGAAAGTCGAGTAAGATTACCTCTTGTAACGCTTCTTCAAATGATTCTTTACTTTGATTATTCATAGGTCTTAGCTCTATCGCGACCAGTTGCTTACTGTCTTTTAGGATATCTTTATCAAACCAAGGATTAAAGCATCCTGCGATTATTGTATAGTCAATATTATGTCTTGTTTTATCACCTTTAATTTTATTCTTCTTGTTAAGTACTTTGACTGATTCATGGTTTGAGGTCACATAAAGAGTTTGAAAGTTGTGTTCTGATTTATCTTTGAACATTTCAATAATCTTGCCATGAAACTCTCTATTATATGACTGCATAAAAGATTTATGCAGGTCCTCAGTCAGTGGATGCCAAGATATATCCGCATTTTCAGCAATTCTTTTAACGATGGACTTATTCATGTTTTGTTTGCTCTACAGATGTTTTAGATGCTTAGTTTAAAGAGTAGATACGGTTGCTGGACTAGACTTTGATGTCATTCAAAATAACACATTGATAAAAACAAAAAACCTGCAATAAGCGATTAAAGCTTACGAAAGGCTTGTTATTTCTAAACCTTTCATAAGCGCTAGCAGTGCTCAGCTTTGCCTTGACTTGCTTTAACTGCTTTTCACTATCAATATACTGATAGTCCACATTAGAAGATGGTAAATTACTGAGGCGATTTTTCCATTTATTTAACGTTCTTTTATCCATATAGGTTTGAGGTATTCTAACTTTAATATGAATTATTTTACTTGGTATTAATTTAATGACATACAGCAAAAATAGCTCAAAATCTTCAAACTTAGTAAAAGAAATATGGTTTTGATGATATTCACAATGTTGCAAAACGTATTGTATGAACCAGATGAGATGTTCTTTGTGCTTCTTTAGCGTATATAGCTTGTTAAATGCTAGCTCCATTTTCTCCATAACTTTCTGGTCTTCGGTGACTAAATTATAACTTGGAACAAGTAAATTCATTTGTTTAGAAGAAAATATTCTCGAACGACCGAATTTCGTTTGATACTTTGGCTCAGTTTTTAAATGATTAATTTTGTCATACCATCGTCTAAATTGATTATTCGATACATCGAACAATATCAATAACTGTTGAAAGTCGTCGTGCTGAGAGTAGCTGTGCAGAATCTTAGCAACCTCTTTAAATCCATACTCACGCTTTGTTTTCTTATTATGGGTTAAAAAACTACCAGATTTGCCTCGTGGGGCTGGTAGTGGATGTATTTGAAGTTTGTTGAGTAAATAATCATTGGTTGCTTCATGGTTGAGGCTTATTTTGCGTCTAGGCAACTTAACCAAATGCTGTTTTTGCTTGTCATTCAATTCATAGTCAATGTTCCATAAGCAGAGACCTATTTGAATATCTGTAAAATGTATGTAGTTATTAAAGCTAACACTAGGTTCACCGTGCCCTGCAATGCCAGCGATAGCATAATTACTGATAGATTTTTTTGCACCAAAGAGCGTATGGTAGATATCTATCAACTCCTCATTTGAATAGGGTATTAATTTCATCAGTTTCTTTTTAACACTAATACAATTTGAAGCCTCTAACTCATAAAGAGCATGCAATAGCTGGAGGTTAGACAAGCAACTGTGTCTAAGATTATGAGCTGTCAAATATGACAGTCTAGTCGTCTGCTTAATTAGTCCTGATATAATCTGTGATAGTTTATTCTTAGAGAATGCCTGACCACCTGTGTCACAGATTAAAGTTTCCCCTTTTTCGTCGACACGTCTATGGTATAGCGATGAGAAGACTCTGAGTTCATCTTTTTTCAATAGCAGTTTTATAGGAAGACTACGTAAAGCCGAAGAGGTTTTATTGCTACCCACATCATTATTACGAACATCTAAATACTCCATATTTGCTGATATTTCACTAAGTTTGAGCTTGGCTATTTCGCCTACTCTCATACCGAGACGTTGCCCAAGAATCAAAGACACGTAAATAGCATCTCTACGTTCTTTATTCATTTCTAACTTTTCACAGGCATCCAATATCGCTTGAAACATTGATTCTGATACATAACCCGCTTTGACATGAGCTACGGCACCGACCGACATAGGCTCGACAGGCTCAGCACCGTATTCATTGACTAAATGTTCATGAAAACTATCTAATAGCTTGGCAGTCTCGTTTTTAGCTGAAGGCGTACGGCTCAATGCGATTATCTCAGCATAAAAAAATTCAAAATCAGCCTCATCAAAATCATCGATATTTTGTCCATAAGTTAATGCCAGCCATCTGTTTGTAATGTTATTACTATAGGTATGAATGCTACTAGGTTTATTGGTTAATCGCTTATGCCGAAACCATGTAAGCAATGCAATTTCGTTAACAGGAGCAGTGTCTGCCTCTAACTTCCCTATACATTCTTTTAATCTGTGGTCAAATAGTTTTCCTGATACTTTCTTAGAGTTCTTTTCTAACTCAGGTTTAAACAATTTTGATACCAAAGATGCAAGATGTTTATACTTTTTTGTCTGCAAAGTACTTTTATTCGGTGAGTACGTGCTGAAGTCTTCTATGATATTTATATCATTCGACTTTGGACGATTGTATATGAGGCACTGCCAGTTATCGACTGGTAACGAATAGGTCTTTCTAATACCTAAAAGTATATACAACCAATACTCGGGTAGGTTGGCATCTTTGAAGTTTTCAAATACATAAACACTTGCCTTCAGAAAACCCTTCAAATTACTAGGTAGCTTATTGTTTAGTGCCTTATGGTGTAGTAAGTTTTGATAGAGCGTCATGATATCTATAAGACCATTTTTCTTTAGGCTCTTGCTGACTGTAGAATCCTCTTCTACATTATATAAACGTATTAGAGTGGCAGTTATAGGTGATAAGAAAATGTTTTGAGAGGTTAGTCTTTCATCTTTAACGTCGTCACTTTTAACGTTAGTGCTATAACCCTCTTTATTAAATTCAACTCTGATGACAGGTAAATCATAAATGTTATAGATGACTAGACTTTTGGTAAGTAACTTTCGAATAATACATTCGAGTAAACTCGCTTGCAGTACGGCATTATGAAAAACTAGCGAAAAGAAAACATCATAGATGTTAATAGCCTTACTATTCTCAAATTCGTTCATCCATGCTTGATAGATGGCTTTTGTTTTCTTTGCATCTTGAAACCACTGCCCATCTCTAAATACTTTTGGTCTTTGCTCGAATACGATATATTTAGGAAAACTAATATCCAAGTCACAGTCATTACATTCTTTCTGTATCTCTTTAAGCGCATGATTGTAGCTCTTAGCGTAGACGATATGATTTTTAAAATCCTTTTTAGATTTTAGCGACTCATCAAACTTGTGCCACCTTTTATTAAACTCATTTTGGTAATTATTATTACTCACAAGCTCAGACACTCTAAGATGTTTCTTAGCCATATCAAAAGCTTTATGCATAGCTAATTGCAGTTTCTTTTCTCTATTCTGTTTGCGTTGTTCTTTACCTGAGAGGCTATTATTTGACATGTGTCACTCCATTAGCTCAACTGCTTCAAAACCGTACTCTTCAAGTTTGCCATTAATATGGTTAGCTAATTTAGCCTGCTCAGAACGTTTTAGCCCGCTAAAAACATCATAGTAGTCAAAACCTAACTGATCCGCATGTCCCATCCAGCTACAAATCACTTCGTCATTTATTTCAGTAATATTACTACTGAATAAACTATGGTCTATCTCTTTTAAAGACCTGATATGATGGCGGTACCAATTAAGTGGCAAATGAGCATAAGGTTTAAACCTTTTGGTTATAAAGTCATTATTTTGATTTGCCATAAAACATACGTCATCGACATCATTAATCTCTAAGTAACTAATTATACTAACGTTACTCTCATAAATAGCTTGAAGTAACTGACCAAGGTGATGATGTTGGTTATTAAATAGCTTCATATTTCTATAAAGATAGTTTTCATAGTTTTGTAATTGCAATTTAACCATATCAGGAAGAATAATAAATCTTCCTTGTGCATGCACTCTGTTTTCTTTATCAGAAATAAAATAGAAACCCGTTTCAATATCAATATCCTCTAAACGTCCAAATGTCTCTTTAACTGGACGGTAACCTGATGACAGCCCAAGCATGAGGTACAGATAATCCATTAACTTATTGTGAAAGTTAACAAAATTATTTGTATTGAGACTTTGTACAGCTTTTAGAACGTTGAGCTCCTTTAGGATAGGAATAACTAGTTTTGATTTAATTTGAGAGCTTTGTAGTGCCAGCCTTGACCCCATTTGACGCTCGCTTTTATGGGTATATCTATCATCTGGGAAGTCTAATAAATCACTTTTTGTAAGACTTTTTGTAAATACCCCATTCTTAACACAACATCATCGTAGAATAATTAAGCCACCTGTCTATACTGGGCAGGTGTCATATCATTAAGTGAATCATGGGGTCTTTCGGTGTTATAAACCGTGATCCACTCCTCAGTCAGTTGACTGACTTCATTTAAATCATTGAATAAATAACAATCCAAAACCTCATTGCGGTAACTACGATTAAACCGTTCAATATAAGCATTCTGATAAGGACAGCCAGGCTCAATATAGTCAATATAGATACCGTGAGCCGTTGCCCAATCAGTAAACACTTTAGAGGTGAACTCACTACCATTATCCACACGAATTTGCTTAGGATAACCATGCCACTCGGCTAACTGGTCAAGGTAGCGAATCACTCGGAGTGAGGGAATGCTGGTACCAATATCAATGCCGAGTATTTCGCGGTTGTAATCATCAATCACATTAAAGGTTCGAAAGCGAATATTATTGTGCAGCTTATCGCTCATAAAGTCCATAGACCAAGTATGACCCAATGCGTTTGGCACACTTAACGGCTGGGGGTTACGTGTTGGTAGCCGTCTTTTAGACTTACGGCGTAGGTTTAAGTTTAAAGCTTTATAAACACGGTGTACTCGTTTATGATTCCATGAATAGCCAAGCTTGCGTATACGCTTAAAACACTTTGGGAAACCCCAACGATTGTGCTTATCTGTTAGTTCATTTAAGACATCAATAATCTCACTATCATCAGATAGCTTAGGCTTATAGTAATAAGCGGTTCGACTCATACAGACCACCTGACAGCTCGATGCAATACTGACACCATACTGCGCCTGCAATTCTTGAGCCCAGACTTTGCGCTCACAAGCAGGCGCTATAGCTTTTTTATGATATCTTCCTGCATTTGCGCTTTGAGGCTTAAATCAGCATACATCTGTTTAAGCCTACGGTTTTCTTCTTCAAGCTCTTTTAGTCGCTTAACATCAGAGGCTTCCATGCCTCCATACTTGGAACGCCATTTATAGAAAGTCGAATTAGCAATTCCGTACTTACGGCACAGCTCTTTAGCAGGTATTCCTGCTTCTGCTTCTTTTAAAATGGATACTATTTGGGTCTCAGTCATTCGTTTGCTCATATTAAAACTCCTTATGGGTATTTTATAAGAAATTCTACGTTTGAGCTGTGTTATTTTAGGGGATAGTTACATTTTATTTTTGGCTGTTTCTCGATTTGATGTGTTGTCATTTGCCATAAGCAGATTATATTTAAGATAACTAAAATAATGAAATTGAGCATAATAAATATCACCTTTTGTAATACTGAAATAAGGCAATGCAGATAAGTGGTTCACAGGTGACGATGTAATAACATCAATGACAGCGGTATCAGTACCTGAATGTAAAAGTACATGCTTGATATGGTTTTTTAATTTACTTAAAGATAGACGTATGTTATTTCTCTTGTTTATTTCCTTGATTCTATTCTTCGCTGATTTTTCAATGTTATTAAAAAAAACTTTATCTTTATTTTCGCTCTTTTTAATTGAAACCTTAAAGCTCTCTATCAAAATACCGATTAATCTTGGTAATGTTAATTCCAGAGAGTCATTTTCAACCGTTGATAGCTCACTACTGTATTGCTCATCTAGCTTTGCTCTTGTTGGTGAAAATTCCAAATCAATGCAGTAGCGATCGTATTGTTCTTTTACATCGTAATTTCTAATGATCTTAGTACTTCCAGTAAGCATAATAACTAATATGTAAGTTGCTATCTGCTCTTTCGTATTTAACGCAATCATATGATTGCTATCATCTAGATAGCTAATATCATAAGTTTTTAAGTCCGTAAATAACTCATCAAATAAGATTTTCACTTCATAATCTTTAGCTACTTGTACATCTGTATTAAGTAGCATAGAGCGCTTACGTCGCATATTTATCTGTTGCTGAGCGTTAACAATATCTAAATGATAAGAAGTTGGTTTATCAAGTTTGACTTCGAATACAGCTTCATTGTCATCATCTTGACGCTCATCTATTTCGAATGTCTCTGATGTCTGATTCTCATTCGGTGGTAAGTTAATGCTATAAATCGTTGCAGTTGCATCTCCAGTCAACTCGTCAACGTAAATATCTGTTGATATAACCTTTGGCTTGCCTACAGAGGAAAACTTTCTGGTAATACCTTGTTTTTGTTCTACTACTTTTTCTATGGGAAGAATAAAATCATATAAGTATTTTGATAATCTATAATTGCATAAATCAGGATCTGTCCAGTCTTTATCTTTTTCATCTATATGTGGACGTGCTTTAATTTTGGAGATAAAGCTTTCCAAAGACTCTTTATTCTCATTGAGCCATATTTCATAAAGATTTGAATTTTTGATCTCTTCTAAAGCACTTAAAAGTTTACGTAAACTGGTAAAGTTTCTAACATCAGGTAAGAATTGAACTAAAAAATCGCGGTATTTTGTGGTTAGTAATCTACACTCGTCGAGCGTGGTTTTAATACGGCTTTTATATTTGGTTAGCACGACCATTTTTAAGCATACAAACAGATAAACAGAACGAATTTGATTAACTTTGTTTGTATCGGCACGACTAGCCAAAAATGCAATTAAAGGCTTTTCAATAATATCTTTTAAAAAGGATTCATTATTAATTCCATTTTTATATACACTTGACTCTCTGACTGTTGAGTCTAATGAATAGTTATCTAACCAATCTTTCAATGCTTTTTTTTCGTTATCAAATTCATTGTATGATGGTGGCAAGAGGTCCAAAAGATAATGTAATTCAATGACAAGTGGTTCAATATTATCCTGAGTAACTTTAGATTTTATTTCATCATTCAACCAGTTATGTATCAGTATTTTATCACTAGACATGACTATTCCATAAGTTGAACATATGTCATAGCGTATCTCAGAAATAAACTGACATCCACAAAAAAGCCCGCTTTTTTTAGCGGGCAACTTCGGAATATAAGTAAAATCTGCATTATTAACTTATATTATAGTTTTCTAAAACTTTATCAAAGGCACTGCCGTCTTGCCTCGTGAGATTAGGTACATAGCGAGAGTACACTGTAAATAGCATCTTAGTGCTACTGTGCCCTAGTTGTGAAGCAATCCACTCTGGGGATTCACCCGCCGCAAGCCATAGTGTTGCCGCTGTATGACGAGTCTGGTAAGGATTACGTTTCTCTAGCCCTAAATACCTCAATAGAGGATACCAAACTCGTTTGGTGACATTACGATGATTTAAAGGTGTACCCGCTTTTGTACAAAAAACAAAGTCACTTAAAGGTTGGGTTCGCTCTCGTTGCTCTAATAAGGCATCATAAACTAATTGATTCATTTGTACGATTCGATTAGACCCTGCTGTTTTAGTTGGTCCGACCACACCATTGACAATGGCTTGATCAATAATAATTTGCCGACGCTCAAAGTCAATATTACGCCAAGGTAGTCCATCAATCTCACCTGTACGCATGCCAGTAAAGAACCTTACTGTATAATATGCTTTAAAGTCTTTACGAACCGTATTAAGGATTAAGACGACCTCATCTAGAGTAAAAGGGGATACTTTACTTTTAGGCTCACTTAATGGCTTAATATTTTTCCACGGACTCTCAAACTCATACCTGTCTGATGCTTCTACAAGTAGCATTCGCAGTGGCGTCATAATATGATTGATACGAGAAGCAGATAAAGCACGTCCATTATTACCATTCTTAACTAACTGCCCTCTAAAGGTCATAATCATTGCTTTGCTGATAGTATTAATAGGTAACATGCCAAATTTTGGATATAGATAAATCCGAAAAATATCTTCAACATTCTGTATTTGTGATGGTCGCCATTGTGGTTTCATTTCCTCTAACCAAATACGACTAAACTTTTCAAAATTAATATTGGCATCATCATGACTATTGCTGGCACGTATTAGCTCCAAAGCTTTAAATTCAGCCAGTTTTTTACTTTGTGGAAAGTGCTTTTCATACTCAAAGCTACCAAGTTTTATCTCCGCTTCCATTTTTTCGATAAAGTTAGCCAAGCGTTTGCGATTTGCTTTAGTATCAGTTAATAACGTCTGCTCACGACAACGTTTACCAAAGTAACGAAAATCAATGTATAACTTATTATTTCTGCTATTGATACTTGCCATGGTTATGCACCCCCTACAAATGGAATGTCATCGTCATACCCATTAAGCATTAATTCTTCAATTTTTTGCCAAATAAATAATATTTTGCGTCCGTTAAAAGGTCGTATATAGTGAACGCCTTCTATCAGGACAGAATCTTTTAGCTGATTGCGAATGGTTCGACTGTCATATTTAATTCGGTCTGAGAGTTCTTCGGTTGTTAAATAGGTGTAGTTCATAGTAGAATTCCTATACAAGATTAAAGTGTTATCGTTTACGGTCTTTATGACCTCCTACAGAACATAATCTACACTATTTTTAATCTTTTGCAAGTTATTTTTATTTACTATAGAACATTTTGCTATGGAGAAGATTATGTTGAAGTGCCATTTATCTACATTAATGGGTGAGAGACGGCTCAAAATCGCAGATGTTGCTAGAGATACGGAGATAAACAGAGGTACGATTACCCGTATGTACCATGAGGAAGCAACTCGGGTTGATTTAGAGGTGATAGAAAAGTTATGTCGATACTTAGAAATTGACGTCGGTGAGTTATATGAAGTTGTCGATGACGAGAGCTGACTAAAAATAAATATCAAGACGTTAACATTTTTACATACTTTGGGGGGGGTATGATTACCCCCTTATATTTTAAGCAGCTCAGAAAGATTTAAGTAAAAAAAGACCTATTACAGATAAAAATAACTTTCTATAGATTATTTTCAGTTGCAATAGGTCTTTTTATGTGCATAATATGACCTGCAGTAAGTCATTTTTAGCTAATTAATAAACATATTAATCTACAGAAGTTTATATTATGCAAAATATTAAAAATCCAAATCCATCAGTTTGGCTAAGCCGAGAAGCTATTGAATTATCTACTAAACTGATGATTAATCTACACATTCAACAAGGCTCAAATCTGGCCACTTTACTTGGTCTAAGTCCTATATTTTATAACGATGAAGCTATCAGAATATGGGTACAAAGAGAGTTAGATGAAGGCTTACCCATGAATCGGTTTACTTTGAGTCATTTAGAGTCAATGTTTTTAGGTCTTATGGAGCTAAATGGTATTCCGTATTCAATTTAAGATTTTTAAAAGATTGGAGTAGCGCTCTGGTTATCAGGCTAAATTTTAATAGTAGGTCATCCGAGCTAGATAAAGATATCTGTAAGGCATACTGGGTATTTGATGGTAAATAGGACTACATCAGCATACCAGCTATGCCACCAACACAACGTGATAACACAAAAGTTATTTCGTGCTGTTGAGGAATGCTATGTGTGTTTTGATTAGGTTAGTTGTGTCAGTTGTAGTTGTTACTATCCGCTTGAAGTGCCTGCTGATGTTGCTTTTATAACAGGTAAGACAAGTTGGATATGTGAGGATTGCTCAAAATATAATGGTGAAACGGTAGTCATTGATTAGCAGGCGCTATTGATAGATAAGTAATGGTTCTAAAACTGGGGTGCTTTCACCAACCTAGTCTTTAGCTTCTAAATTGTTGCATTACATACGTTACTTATCACTTTTAAAGTCTTCAGTTTGAATTTGTTTTATCACATCGCTGGCATCTAAATTAAGAGCTTTACAGTATTCAACAAATTCAATGACATCTAAGCGTCTGTCGCCTGTTTCCACCTTGCCAATGAAGGAATAAATCACGTCCATGCGTTTTCCTAAGGCACGCTGTGACAGACCCAATTGTTCTCTACGCTCTTTTAATAAACGACGCAGAAATTCATGTTCAGACGAATGGATAGATTTACGTAAGTTACTCATTGAACCTATTTTAGGTTCATGATGGGATGAACCTGTTTTAGGTGCATATATTCTTTCTATACTTAAATCCAGTTATTAATTGGTTAAAACATTCTTCAATATCAATAACCAATCTAAATTAAGAATTTATATAACAAACAGTTTCGAGGTGAATTATGTCAATAAAAAAACGAATGTTACCTGCTTTAATCTTACCTATGTTACTTACTTTATCGGCTTGTTCTGAGAAAACCAGAACGGTGTCCTATTATGAAAAAAATGCGGAGGCTGCTAGAGATGTATTAGATAAATGCAAGGCTGAACAAGATAAGGGATATGAGGTTGAAGGTGTGCTTGCGGAAAATTGCAAAAACGCTCTTAAAGCACAAAGAAAGTTGATAAGGGATAACATCATATACTAAGAGTATGCTTAAATATTATCTTTAGGAACTATTATGAAATTAAATAATCTAATCGCAATATCAATATTCTTGTCAATTCTGCCTTTAAGTGGATGTAACCAAGAAGCATCACAAAGCGATATGAATGGTGAGACTCAACAAGAACAAACCAACACTGAAGAGGTTTCCTCAGAAACAGAAACTGCGACGATTCGTGATAACGAGATGACGACAGATGAAAATTCACTAGCTGAAGCAGAGCCCTTAGCTAGGCTATCTTTGGATGAGTATCACGATGTTAATATCGATAGTGATTATTCATGGGTCACACCGTTATTTATCGCTCAATCATCAAGAGACTTTACTGATGAGGATAAACTGAACCTGTTATCACCTGAATACTATAACGAAACAGATGCATTTAAGAAAAAAGAACTTAAGCAAACTCTATTGCCTCAAATAGAAAGACAAATTGCGCAGTACTCTGGCGACTATGGTATCAAGGTACCTATGCTAACAGTAACACCTAGTGTTATTAGTGAGTTCAAAGATCATCAAGAAAAAAAACAATCTAACTCAAGCTTATGTAGAGTCATATAACACAATAGAAGCTTATGATTTCCAAAGCCAAAGCTTTCCTATCTTTTGTGGGTACATGCCATTTGCATTTGATATCTATAATCCACAAGACATTCAAATTTATCAATTTAATCATGAAATGATTGCAAGATACGGTATAGATGCTGGTCGTGTTGCAGAGTTAGATGAATGTAATAGTTTAAAAATTGATAACGAAGAAATTGCTAGAAGTATTGAGAATCTTAGATCAACAAATAAACTTAGTAGTCAAGGTAATGTTTACTTTAGGTTAAAAGGTTTTGACAACTTTATTGTTGCTTATCCAGAGCTTATGGAAATTAGTTTTTACAACTTTGAAACAGGTGAAGAGGTGTTCAATAAGAATATAAGATACGCTGTTTATTTTTAGTAAAATCACAACCTAACTTATACTAGTGATAGGTGTTTATTAGATATATTACTAGAATATACTTCGTAATAAGAACAGGGCCTAATTAAATATATTTAATTAGACCTATTTCGTAAGGAGAATAGTTTTATGAATAAAGTATTTATTAGTCTTGCTATTTTAGGAGTTGAGCCCACCCCAGATTCTGTGTAACTGCAATTTAGATTAAATGCTTACTAACACGCTCATCGAACATAATCATAAAGCGATTAAGAGCAGACGTCCAGTTACGGATGGGCATCGCCCACTTTTTAGACGCCTGCTGGGTCGCTAGATAAACAACCTTTAACGCCGCCTTGTCTGATGGGAATATCTTACGCTTATTCACAGCGGTACGAATCACGCTATTTAATGACTCGATAGCATTGGTCGTATGAATGGCTTTTCTGATGTCTTTCGGGTAATTAAAGAACACGGTTAAGCCCTCCCAATTATTGCGCCAAGAGGTAACCACATGTGGGTATTTATCGCCCCAGACCTCATTAAACTGCTCAAGGTTAGCCTCTGCCAGCTCCAGCGTATCAGCACCATAAACCGCCTTTAAACCAGCCGCTACTTTTTTCCTATCTTTCCATGGTACAAACTTCATAGAGTAACGTACCATATGCACAAGACATAGCTGAACCTGCGTGTTTGGATATACCGTGTTAATTGCCTCGCTAAAGCCTTTTAAACCAGCTACACAGGCAATAAGAATATCTTGAACCCCACGGTTTTGTAGTTCTGTGAGAACGCCTAGCCAGAACTTAGCGCCTTCACTCTCTGATAGCCACATACCCAGTAGCTCTTTTTTGCCCTCAAGATTGACGCCTAAAGCCAGATAGATGGCTTTATTAATGATTTGCTTGTCTTGACGTACTTTAACGACAATGCAGTCTAAGTATACGATAGGATATAAACTACTTAGTGGGCGGTTCTGCCATGCTGTGATGTCATCTACGATGTTGTCAGTAACCCTTGAAACGAGACTGGTTGAGATATCAACGTCATAGATATCTTTGATACTCTCAACAATCTCAGTGGTTGTCTGGCCTTTGGCGTAAAACATGATGATTTTATCATCTAATCCCTCTATGCGGGTTTGGTGCTTACGTATGAGTGCAGGCTCAAAGCTTCCTTCACGGTCTCTGGGTGTGGATACTTCAATCTCACCTGTGTCACTGCGTACTGTCTTTTTGGTGTGACCGTTGCGCTTGTTTGGAGTATCCGCCTTTTCATGCTTAGGATAGCCTAGATGGCCTTCCATCTCGGCCTCTAATGCAGTATCAATAAATGACTGCATGAGCTCTTTTTGAAATGCTTTGATGTCTTCAAAGCTGCCAACGTGTTTGGCCATTTGTTCGGCTAGTTTTTTTAGTTCTGTCTCTTTTGTCATTGCTTATTCTCCTTTACTATGGATTATAAGCAGTTACACAAAGTTTGGGAAAGTCTCTAGGAGTTAGTTTAGTAAGTACTCAAGTGTATGTGTAGTGGTCAAGTATTTTTAGACAGAATTTAAGAGGTTTTGTTGAAATAAAGTCTCTCTTTTTCGAACGGTGTTAAATACTCATTAAAACTGTGTGGTCTCACATTCTGATAATAGTCCCAAATATAAGCACTCACAGCCTGTCTAGGCTCATCAATATTGTCATAACCGTTTTTTGGTACTTCGCTATCGCTACGCCTTGCGTCACTAAAACAGTCCCCCAGACTGTTTCTTAACGCTCCTCACCATTCTATTCTATCTTAAAGCTCCTAAAGAAGCGTTCAGTGGGGGCGTTATCCCATGAAGAGGGAAATAGCAAAGCACTGCTTTGCCCTGACGTAAGACGGCAGGCTATGCCTGTAGTGGGTTACCCTTACGGCTCATGCTGTGCGTCATACCAGTACACTCAGTCACACACTGAGCATACGCCTCACTGGTATAATGAGTACCCTGATCTGAATGAAACAGAACATCGGTAGGCTCAAGCCTTGTATGGTATGCCATCTTTAAAGCCGATGTCGTAAGTGCAGTATTTGGACTGTCTGATAGCTTAAAGCCAGCGATACGTCTAGCATACAAGTCCATAACGATGGCAAGGTAGCACCAACCCCCTTTAATGCGGATATAAGTCACATCACCTGTCCATACTTGGTTGGGTGCACTAGGGGCAAACTGACGCTCAAGTACGTTGTCATACACTTTATGAGAGGTATCATCTGACTTGTACTTGTGTGATTTTATTTGCCGACTCACCAGTCCCATCTTATCTATAAGCTTACCTGCTCTGTAGCGGGTGAGTTTGATGCCATGTTGATTGGTGACAATGGCAGATATTGTTCTTGCGCCAGCTGAGCCATTTGATTGCTCAAACACTTGTCTGACTAAGGCTTTAAGCCTTATCAGTTCAATGTCTATTGGTTTGTCTTTGGCATTGTAATAATAACTGCTCTTGATCACACTAAACAGTTCACATAGCCTTTGTTTACTCAGGTTTGCTTGCTCTGCTAACTCATTCACTAGCGATACACGTTCAGGTTGTCTTGGGCTAGCAGAGCAGATGCTTCACTCGAGCATAGCTCTTGCCTTGCGTCGGGGCGAAGCAGTGCTTCGCTTTATCCCTCCTCATTTAAAATATCACGTTCCATTTTAAGCTGCTTGACTTGCTTCTCAAGCTCTTGGATACGCCGTAGTTCAGGCGTTAGCACTTTACCTTCTGACGGCATGATGCCTTGCTGTTTTTTACGGTATTTGTATACCCAACTCTCTAAGGTTTTATTACTAACACCTAATGAACTGGCTACCTTTGGTATCTTTCTACCTTGTTCTTCAACCAGTTGTATGGCTTCTAGCTTGAACTCAGTACTGTAACGTCCGCGTTTGGGGGGTATATCTTCTCTCCAGTTATGGTGATAGTATAACCTCTTATTGACTGTCCTATTTAATTATGCCACTACATTATAATCTAAGTCTTCAATAGGGCTAAGAGTAGAGGTATATCCATCGCAATCATCGAAACCCCAAGCACTATCCATGTAGTAATAATCACCCAAAAAAACACAGGCTCGTAGCGTCGCTCAACCATATTGATAGAGAAAACCTCACCTGAAAAGTAGGCAGGTATCGTCCAAAAAACAAATAAAAGTCCCCACGCCCAACTCCAACCCATAAGCGTACTGGTTAATAATAAAATAAAAATAATGTATTGTATATAACGACTTTTTAACATGTTTAGAGCCTTATCAGACTAGGTGAAAATTGGAGGGAGTGTCTGAACCTGCGTAATGCCTTACTCTAAATCAAAATGATACGGGCATCAAGCTCTGAGTTTTATCATGCTACCTAGACAAAATAGCAATAAAACTTAAAGTGCGTAATTGTAGTGTTCAAGAATTTAACGACACTTATTAAAAAGGATATCGGTTCAGAAAACGTTCAGAATTATCGTTATAATCATAATCTAAATTAACAATAATTTTTTTAACTCATAAGGTGTATATATGAAAAAGACAATCATTTTAGGTGTGTTAACGTTAACTTTAGTGCAGACTGCCAATGCAGAGTTAGTTATAAATGATAGCTCTACACAACCTCCTACATACAATATCCAACCAACACATACCCACAACTCATCAAGTCACACGCATAATGAGACCCCACATACTCACACGCATGACTCATCAACCCATATGCATGAGCATGATGAAGTGCCTAACTTCGCTCGCAGTGCAACTCAAATGACTGTGGCAGCTCAAGCATTGATCAACAGCTTAAGTGATGACCAAAAGGCAAGCGTAATCTATGATTTTAATGATGATAACGCTCGTACCTACTGGACAAATGCCCCAACAGATAGCCAAAGCAGAAATGGCTTACCCATAGGTCGTTTTAGTATTGAGCAACGTGAGTTACTACATAACCTACTAAAAGCATCCACCAGCTCCCAAGGTTATTATAAAATATGGGCTGCTGTGCAAGGTGATGATGAGTTAAAACGTGAGGGTGAAAACCGTGAGCTTGATAGTGATAAGTTTTTTACTAAAAATCGTAGCTTAGGCGCAATTGGTTATTACGTCTCATTTTATGGAGACCCAACTACCGATAGTAAGTGGGGGTATATGATTACAGGGCATCATCTAGCTGCTAATTTTACAGTTATAGATGGTCAAACCACCTTTGTACCAATGTTTTATGGGTCTGACCCAGCTACTATATCTCAAGGACAACACGCAGGCTATACATTTTTACCTCAAGAGAGAAACCGAGGCTGGGAGCTTTTTAATAGCTTAAATGCTGAACAACAACAAAAAGCACTAATTAATATCGAGTACCCATCGAATAGATTTGGACCTATTGATTTTAAAGGACCAGGTAAAAAAGACGTTCCAATTGAGAATCGTGGTATTAGAGGCGATGAGCTTACAGATGCTCAGCAAAGGCTTTTATGGGTATTAATTGAAGAATATGTTGGGAATGCTGACTTTGATATTGCTGAAGCTTGGATAGAAAAAATTAAACAAGACGGAATAAATAACTTGTACTTTATGTGGATGGGACCGACAGATGGTAGTGAGAAAATATTCTTTAGAGTCAATGGTCCATCTATTTTGATCGACTTCGCTGACCAACGTACAGGGTTTGACTGGAATACACATCCTCATACAATTGTAAGAGATCCATCAAATGACTATGGCGAAGATTGGTTACAACGCCATATTGAAGAGTTCCATAAATAGGCGGTTAGATAGTTTATTATTAAAGCGCATCTTCCATTTAATCGTTTGATAGTTTGTTGGTATGGAAGATGCACCCTAATTTACCAACATTATGCAAAACCTAAATAAAAAATGTAGAAATCTTCATGAGCAAAATCTCCTCCTTTTTTAATGCCATTAACCATCTCTTTAGAAGCACAACAAAACAGCAATGGTTTGCTTTTATTTGCTTTTTGGCAATATTGATTTCATTAGGTGCATTATTACCCGATGAGCTTTCAATCAGACGGTGGTTTGCCGCTTATAATGCAGGGTTGGCACTCACAGCGATGATGATATCCTTTGTCATGGCGACACGCCACGCTATATTGGAGACGCTGTTTGGTGGGCTCGATAAGCTTTATATATTGCATCGCTGGGCTGGCATGTTAGCCGTGGTGTGTATATTTTTACATTGGTGGTTTGTGCCACAACCTATTAATTATCCAGATGCGAGTATGGCATCCATCGGTAGCGATATGGGCGAATGGGCAACATGGCTATTATTGGGGTTGGTTGCCATTAGTTTTTCAGGTTTTATTCCTTATCAAATTTGGAAGTGGACGCATAAGCTGATGGGCATTGTGTTTCTTGTTAGTGTGTTTCACTTATTTTTTGCGGTAAAACCATTTGCATTACTGTCGCCCATTGGTCTATTACTTATGGCAGTCTCTATTATCGGTATTTGGGCTTGGGTTTATTATGCTTTTGGCTTTAATAAGTCTAAGCGCATGTTAGGAAAGGTCAAAGAAATACGTCATTTAGATACGGTGACTGAGTTTTCGATAAAGCCGATTGGTAATACTGTGCACTGGCGGGCAGGGCAATTTGCTTTTATTAATTTTCTAAAAAATAACAACATACCCAAAGAGCCACATCCTTTTACTATCTCATCGTCTATTGGGTCGCATCAAGTTAAGGATAAAAACCTTGTGAATGCACCTAGATTTTCGGTTGCGGGTCTAGGGGACTATACCAAAAAATTAGGAAAGCACATTAAGAAAAATGACTTGGTTGAGCTTGAGATGCCCTATGGCGACTTTATTTTTAACCCCAAGCGTAAAACACAGGTATGGATAGGGGCAGGTATTGGTATCACCCCATTTTTGGCATGGTTACACAGTACAATCAACACCGATAACATTGACGTCTATTTTTATTATTGTGTACGCACCAAGCAAGAAGCCATTTATCATGATGAAATATTATCACTGTTATCAAGCCACCCCAGTATTCACTATCAATTGGTGTTGTCGGAGCAAGCAAGATTAACGCCAGATAGGATTTTGCATGATGTTGCGCATCTCAATAACAAAGACATTGCAAAGGCTGGCGTTTATTTTTGTGGCGGTACTGCCATGCGTGAGAGTATCCGTACCAGACTTATAGAAGAAGGGCTTGCTCCGAATGCGTTTCATTTTGAGCATTTTAATTTTAAGTCTTAACTCTTAATTTGAAGTCTTAACTCTTGATTTACAATGCTTTAGCATATCGATAAAACCCATCCACAGCTTGACCGCTTGCCATAAAATACCCTTAAGGGTTAGGTTTTTGAATTTTTGCGAGAACGCCACCTTCAGGGTGGTTTTCTAGCGAAAAGGTTAAGCCATATAGTTGGGTAATGCGTTCAATAATAGACAGTCCAAGACCACTGCCTGTTTCGGTTTGACCTGCTGGACGATAAAAGCGTTCTTGAATGCGTTTACTATCTTTTTCTGCAATGCCTTCACCATAATCACGCACGCTAATATAGTCAGAGGCTAAGGTTAGCTCAACGAGGTTGTCCGTCTCTTTGCTCCCATCACTTTTTTTATTCTCATCACATTTTTTACTTCCGTAACGAATGGCGTTATCGAGCAAATTTCTAAGCAATAGCATTAACAGCGTATCATCACCTGTTTGCCCTTTTGTTAAAGGTAGCACGGCTTTATCATCAACTAAGATATGTCGTTTTAACGTCACACGCTTTTCACGAGCTTGCCGATGTACGCTTTTTAAGGCTTGATGACTCACCTCAATCCAATCGACATTATCGTTTTGGGTATTCTTATTTATATGGCTGTCACTGCCACTGCCACTGCCACTGTCATTAGCCATGCTATCTAAGCAAGATAACGTAAGCAGTTGTTCTACTAAGTGGGTGGCTCTATCGGCAGACTGAGATATTTTTTGTGCATGATGTTTTTGCTTTTCCCTGTCTTTTGTCATCATCAGCACCTCACTTTGAGCTTTAATCGCTGATAAAGGGGTGCGTAACTCATGCGAGGCATCAGCGGTAAAGCGTTGCTCTTGCTCCATTGTTTTTTTGACTCTTAAAAACAATCTATTTAACGCTTGTACAAAAGGGTCTAATTCATCTGGCACGGTCTTATCTAGCCTTGTTAAATCACTGGCGTTACGTTTGTCTAATTCTAAAGACAAACTTTGCATTGGCATTAAGCCTTTACGAATTGTCCACAGAGCAAATATGATGAGTATGGGAATGGTCAGAAAAAAAGCCAAAGCGATGGATATAATAGACGTTTGGGTAATCTCTAAGCGTTCATCCCATTTACGCCCAACAGCGATGGTGTTGCCATCTGTTGTTTTTAGATAAAAGATACGGTTAGCATCACCATGCCACCAGTGGCTACTATCAATAAAACCCGCAGTGTCTGTTTTTAGGGGAAATTGGCGACCCAATTCGCTGACCATGAGTAGATTATTATGAGTGTCCCAAACAGCAAAGCCTGCATCTAACTGTGAGTCATCCTCTTTTTTGGGTAACACCACATCGGGAATGACATCGTTGTTATATAGACGCTTGTTACTGATGATAGCGTTTAATAAATGTGCCATCTGCTCTATTTCAATGTCATTTTGCCGATTGGTTTCATGAAAAATAGAGACACTCGCTAAGACTAATGCGACAAGCCAAATTAACGGCAAGCCGACCAGCATCTTGCGTAATAGACTGCCTTTAATACTATTTGTATGGGTAATATGTGACATATCATCTAGGGTGCTATGCCACCAAGACTGATTATGCTTTGCGTGAGTTTTTATGATTTGAGCGCTTAGCGACTGGGCGGTTAAGGGTTGAGCATCTAAGGCTTTATCGTCTTTAGACTTCACAAAATAATTCCTAATAGCTGATATTTGCTAACTATAAATATGGCTGATTGATACAAATTATTGATACAAGTTACAGTTATGGTTTTTTATCAAGCTGATACCCCATATTGCGCCATGTCTTAATCAAAGATTTACCAAACTTTTTACGCAGTCGAGAGATATACACCTCTACTGTGTTGCTTTCAATATCATCATCCCAGCTATATAAGCTCTCCTCAATATCAGCACGAGAGAAGATTTTATTTGGGTGCGATAGCAGTAAGTCTAATAATTGATACTCTTGTTTGTTAAGTGCTACCGTATCTCCTTTTAGGGTTGCTACTTTATTGGTGCGATTAAGCGTCAATGCACCAAATTCAACCTCATTATTGCTTTGTCCACGTTGCCGACGACCCAGTGCATATAAACGGGCGACGACCTCTTCTATCTCAAAAGGCTTACAAAGGTAGTCATCTGCCCCTGCATTTAACCCTGCCACACGCTCTGGTAGGGCATCACGAGCCGTCAGAATCAGGACAGGGGTTTTTATCCCTCGGTCTCGCCAGTGGTTTAGCAATGTTATCCCCTCAATATTGGGCAAACCCAAATCTAAAATAATGACCTCATAGGGGGCAGTATCAGGTGCGTGCAAGCCTAACGCACCATCTGTGAGCCAATCCACATTAAAGCCCATATCATTTAAACCACTTGACAGAGCATCGCCAATGCCAAGGTCGTCTTCAAGCATTAGTATTCGCATATTAATCTTCACAGTCTAGAGTTTTTTAAATACTGAGTATAACAAACCAAACTGAAGGGTTTCTGAACCAAGCTAAATCAATAACAAAAAGCCAAATCAATAACAGACAGTCTTAAGTATTCAGAAAACCTTCAGGTTTTACAGATATATTTGCCTCTCTATTTTTTAAACATACAAAACTTTTTAAACATACAAAACTTTTTAAACATACAAAATTCTTTAAACATAAAATTCTTTAAACATAAAATTCTTTAAACATAAAATTCTTTAAACATACAAATAGCGATGGCTATTTAGGCGAATATTATAAAGGCATGTCATGAATAAATCCGCAAATAAACCCATACCAGCGTATCGCAATATATCACCGTATCAAAATATTTCGCTTAAAAAGTGGATGATTGTACCGACCTTATTATTCATCCTATTTTGTTTAAATATTATTATTGCACCTCATGCACAGATATCTGTAGCAAGCTACTGGCAATCACAAATGGACACCTTTTTATTTTTAAATACCGAGGCGTTGACGGTCTTGCCAGCAGAAGTTTGGGGTAATATAAATATGTTATGTAACTATCCCCTAAAATAACACAGCTCAAACGTAGAATTTCTTATAAAATACCCATAAGGAGTTTTAATATGAGCAAACGAATGACTGAGACCCAAATAGTATCCATTTTAAAAGAAGCAGAAGCAGGAATACCTGCTAAAGAGCTGTGCCGTAAGTACGGAATTGCTAATTCGACTTTCTATAAATGGCGTTCCAAGTATGGAGGCATGGAAGCCTCTGATGTTAAGCGACTAAAAGAGCTTGAAGAAGAAAACCGTAGGCTTAAACAGATGTATGCTGATTTAAGCCTCAAAGCGCAAATGCAGGAAGATATCATAAAAAAGCTATAGCGCCTGCTTGTGAGCGCAAAGTCTGGGCTCAAGAATTGCAGGCGCAGTATGGTGTCAGTATTGCATCGAGCTGTCAGGTGGTCTGTATGAGTCGAACCGCTTATTACTATAAGCCTAAGCTATCTGATGATAGTGAGATTATTGATGTCTTAAATGAACTAACAGATAAGCACAATCGTTGGGGTTTCCCAAAGTGTTTTAAGCGTATACGCAAGCTTGGCTATTCATGGAATCATAAACGAGTACACCGTGTTTATAAAGCTTTAAACTTAAACCTACGCCGTAAGTCTAAAAGACGGCTACCAACACGTAACCCCCAGCCGTTAAGTGTGCCAAACGCATTGGGTCATACTTGGTCTATGGACTTTATGAGCGATAAGCTGCACAATAATATTCGCTTTCGAACCTTTAATGTGATTGATGATTACAACCGCGAAATACTCGGCATTGATATTGGTACCAGCATTCCCTCACTCCGAGTGATTCGCTACCTTGACCAGTTAGCCGAGTGGCATGGTTATCCTAAGCAAATTCGTGTGGATAATGGTAGTGAGTTCACCTCTAAAGTGTTTACTGATTGGGCAACGGCTCACGGTATCTATATTGACTATATTGAGCCTGGCTGTCCTTATCAGAATGCTTATATTGAACGGTTTAATCGTAGTTACCGCAATGAGGTTTTGGATTGTTATTTATTCAATGATTTAAATGAAGTCAGTCAACTGACTGAGGAGTGGATCACGGTTTATAACACCGAAAGACCCCATGATTCACTTAATGATATGACACCTGCCCAGTATAGACAGGTGGCTTAATTATTCTACGATGATGTTGTGTTAAGAATGGGGTATTTACAGTTAGGGGATACCTCTGTTCTGTTAATGTTATTGTCCCCAATCTTACTGTACCAAAAGCGAGTATGGCTACTTATATTGGCATCTGCACCTATTGCGACGCTTGCCTCAGCGGTAGGTAAGCATTTATTGGATGTGCCTCGCCCTGGTGCTGTATTAGAGGCAGGACAGTTTGTGGTGATTGGTGACTTTTTGACAGCACACAACAGCTTGCCATCAGGTCATACCATAACTGCATTTACAGGAATTATTGCCATTACTATCGGTTTATTCCCTAAAATAAACAATAAGACGCACGCCATGTGGATGATATTGGGGGTTGTTTTTGCAGGGGTTGTTGGTTTGGCACGGGTGGCTGTTGGTGCACATTGGTATTTGGATGTGGTGCTTGGTGCGTCCTTAGGCTGGTTTTCAGTAATTGTGGGCATCGCTTGGTTTAATAAGTATCATCAGCGCTGGGCGTCCTTGCTAACAGGCAAATCAATGTTATTTATCATTAGTGCACACTTTGTCTGTTCAATTTTACTTCTGGTACGTGCTTATGTGGGTGTCAGTAGTGGTTGGCAGATGCTAATAGTATCGGGTGTTGTTGGCTTGGTTATTGGTCTGTCATTACTCATAGAGTATTTAAGTGATTTAAGTGATCTAAGGTTATTTGCGTTTTACAATGGCAGTGCAAAGCCCTCTCAGAAAATAATAGAATAATATTGACTATCATGGGAAGAAAGATAACGTATTGAGGTTTTGGATACTTTTTTAATATCAGATTTGCCGTTCAGGTTTCCTTCATATTTGGTGGTTAGAATATATAAGGTAAACAGATAATAAGAAAAATAAAAATAATGAAAACCCTTTCTCCACGGGAAGTCAGTCTAAAAGCTGATTTCCTTTTTTTTATTCTAAAAAGCGTTCTCTATCAGGCTATTCAGAAAGTGTTCAGAAACCCTTGCTAAACTTAAAACATCAAAACACAACTGACCTTTTATCTAGCCAAGGAATACATAAATGAATATCACAATCACAGGCAATCCTTTTAGCATCGTTATCATCACCCTTAATGAGTCTGAGCGAATCGAAAACTTATTATCTGATATTGCCAAGCAAACCTACCAAAACTTCGAGGTTATTGTCGTCGACTCAGACAGTGATGACAACACAAGAGATTTAGCAAAAGCCTTTACCAATCGCCTCCCAGACCTGACCGTTCATAATATGCACACCAAAGGCGTCAGCTTAGGGCGGAATACGGGTGCTAAGCTTGCCAAGCATGAACGATTGTTATTTTTAGATGCCGATGTTCGTCTTGAGCCAGACTTTTTAGCCAAAGCAGAGATACATCTAAGTGCTAGTGGTATTGAGGTGGCAGGTGTGTATATGAGTGCCAAAGGCTTGCCACTGCACTATAAGATTGCATATATGGGATTTAATGCGGGCATGTATGTCACGCAATTTGGCTTTCCCACAGCAGTGGGGGCTTGTATTTTATCAACCAAACGAGCGCATCACCAGTTGGGTGGATTTGACCAAGAGATTCAGCTTTGTGAAGACTGTGACTATGTCAAACGAGCGTCTAAGACATGGCGATTTCGATTTATTCCTGTGGCGTTCTCTTTTGACCCAAGACGACTTAAACAAGATGGGTTTTTTAGCACTGGATTAAAATATTTGCATGCAAACGTACGTAGATTCTTCTTTGGAGAGCTCAAAAATAACGAAATTGAATATCAATTTGGTCACTATAACACTAAGCAAAAACCGCTAGAAAGTAAACCTATTAGCAATTCTTAAACACAAACCATCAGCGCAATTTTTAGGCGCAACTTTTAGGCAAAAACCATCATGTCCATATTTATTTTACTTTTGGGTGCTTTTTTTGATGCAGTTATTGGCATTAACCTGTTTGTACACGGTGAGCCTTTTTTACTCACCGCAGGGTATCAGCTATTTCATGGTTCATGGCTTGGTGTATTAGCGGTAGCAATGGGCGGTCTTATTGGTGACCAAACCAGCTTTTTTATTGGTCGTAAAATGGGTGCAAATGCCCAACGCTGGCTGATGGGTTGGCAACCCAAAACCAAGCGTCCCATTGCTCGATTTCGTCTGCTAATGCAAACACAAGGTAACTTCTTGTTGATGTTTGCACGTTTACTAGGACCTGTTGCATGGGTTGTGCCTTTTTTAGCAGGCAGTCAACAAGTCAAATGGCAAAGATTTAGCTTGTTTTCAAGCATCGGTTTGGTTTTAGGTGTTGGGCTTTGGGTATTTTGGGGGTATCTTTTAGCCTCAGGTATCGATACAAGCCTACTGCTTTTCCCTTATTTAAGTGGCTGGTGGGCGGAGCTTAATATATTTTTGATAGAGCATCAAAGTGCTTTAATAATCTTATTATTGGTATTGTTAGTGATGCTAAGCCATCGACTTTGGTCTATACCTTATTATAAAACATCGCTCATAATGGTTTTATTAGGGGGTATTGGCTGGCAAAACTACAGCCATTTTTTTGAGAAAAGTGATAACTTTATTAGCACTTCGCCTTTGGTGTCTCAGCCCCTGCATATAAAAACAAATGATTTGGCACTCTTGCAACAATCCTTAAAACCGCTGTCTTTAAAACCGCTGTCAAACAATAATGGTTTGAATGATAATCTAAAAACCTATGCAGGGCAGTCGTATGGGTATGAGGCACAAGGCATCAATATTATCTTCAGTGGCGACAGCCCAAAAGATTTAATGCAAGCCATGGGCTGGATAGAGAATAAGACCTTCTCTCGTGATGAGCTTGAAATTGGTGACTATTGGCAGTTGCTGAAAAATAAAACACCGCCTGTTTCAGATTTGTTTTGGCAGGGTCAGCCACAAGATTATGCCTATCAAAAGGCGGGCACGCTAAGCAAACGGGTGCATATCCGCTGGTGGTATGCAGGGATAGACCTTGAGACTGGTAAAAAGCGGTGGCTGGGTGCGATTAGCTATGATGATGGATTGGCAGTGACTTTTCATGGCGGTATTCCAACCTTATTACATAAGGTGGATGCCGATATAGATAGCCAAAGAGATAGCTTTGCCCAAGAGGTCGCTCAGCATGCCAGCCATTTAACCACTCGGTTATTGACCATAGGGCAACCTGTTGTTGAGGATGGTTTACACGATTATTTTTCGGATGGTAGGGTGTTGTTGATTTTGTAGGAAACTCCCAAAATTGGGGGCGATTGACAAACTCTGAGTTTTATTATGTCATCTAGATAAAATCACAATAAATATTAAAACGCTGTGTTTGCTATACGGCGTCCAAAGAAATCATAGTGATAATGAGTCGTCACCGTGGTTAAGTTAAAGCCTTTTTCGGTTTATGTTGTGGGGTGTCACCAGCTTCACCCAACCTACTTTCTGAGTATATATTCAGCTAAGTTTAAATATATATTTAACCTTACAAATATGGTATGTCATAACCTTCATCGAGAAATTCTATAAGATACTGGTTTAAGTCATATACAAAATCTTTTAGAGCAATCTTTGTTTCAGTACTATTTTAGAACTGGAAATATAGCCAACTTAATATTTTTATTTAATAAGTCTGGAACAGTTCCGAAAATTAATTCTTCTAAAGTCACTTTCACAATAGTTTCTTTTCTATTCTGATCTTTATATGCTTCAGCAAACTCCCTTTCAGGCCAAATTGGTATAAATTTGTTATCATTTGAATCTGATAAAATGATTAAACCTTCATTTGATAGAAAGAATACTTCTTCGCTTTCTGCAATGGTACTAACAGAAAACTCATATCTCTTATTACTATCAAGTTTTAATATAGACTCATACCTTTTCTGAATATTCATTTCATTCTTCCAATTTTATAGTCTAGATGCTCTAATAACCTCATTCGTTCTCCCTAAGCATTTATTCGAAGAACGTGGTTTATTCTTACGTCCTTTATTATCGTGCCTATGTTGAGTCCGATGTAAACCTTTAGTATTTAAATCTGTATATGTGTAATCGAAACCTTTCTTGCTTTCATGTCCTCTCCAATGAGCCAAATCAAAACCTGGTGGAATTCTTAATCGTCTAGTAATACCTTGTGATTTAAGTCTTTCAACTCTTCGAATTTCATTTCGAACCCATCCTCTAACATATTCTGGTTGATTTGAATCAATAGCTAATGCTCTAGTTTTTTGCTGTTTACCAGCCGTACTCCTACTCAAACGGATCAATCCATCCCGTAGGATTCGGTGCATACTGGAATACCACCAAGTAACCCAATAGGGTCACGGCTGATAAACATCCCTAAATCACTACGAGCATAGCTCTTCGTCTTGCGTCGCTAAAAAGGTCTCCCAGACCTTTTATTCACGCTCCTCACATAATACCTAAACCGATTATAATGCAGACCCGTTTCTCGGTCTATAAACTGACCTTGAAATCTTAACGGCTGAAGCTCATCAACAGAAACAGAAATACTGCTCAATTCAATAGGGTGTAAACAACCTTAGCAGTATTACCATACACCTCATAATCCGCAAGCCAAACCACCTCACCATCATCATTAGTCAGCTCATTGGGCGTACCGAGTTTATCATTATGATAATGATAAACTGTAATATTTGGAATAAGTTTAGGTTCATCTTCCCAGCTTTCTCGCTCCGCCTTCTTTATCTCATCATTGGCGGATTTTAATAACTCATCTTTTAACCAAACCAATCTCGCTACTGGTTCAAACGAGTTTTGCTCATAGATGGTGGTAAATGTATGGGTATCGGTTTGTTCTTGTAGTTGCCTGTTACCATCCCATAGGAAACGCACGCTTGCAAACTGTGTTTTATCTTCTTGTATATGATATTTATGTATTCTTGAATATTGACGATTAATCAGCTTGGTTTTAACTTGTGTTTGACTGTTTTTAGCAATACGTCTGCCAAAGGTGTTGATGTATTAATAATCGCTTATACACAAAAAAGCTGGGCTAAAAGCCCAGCCTACGCTAGCTAAACACGATACAAGGTTGGGCATACCAACTCACCCCGAAGCGACAGTACTACCGAAAACTTGAAGTCGATGAGTTTTGGACGTATGTAGGCAAGAACAAGCGTAAAGTCTGGCTTATTTATGCCTATGACCGCATCACAGGTGAGATAGTCGCTTATGTATGGGGTAAAGATTTAAAGACAGCTAAGAAGCTTAGAGCCCCTCTCAAGCAACTTAAAGTTGACTATGGGTATATAGCTATGGACAGCTTTATAACTGCTTTTAAAGCTGTCCATAAACGAGTTGGTAAACAACATACTGTTGGTATTGAAGGCAATAACTGTCGAATAAGACAAAGATTAAGACCAGCCGTTAGAAAAACTTGTGGTTTCTCTAAAAAGTTCGATAATCATTTTAAGAATTTTGATATGCTGTTCTGTTATATTAATTATGTCTAATGTCAGCATACTTTTTGAAACACAACCAGATAATTTAATTTAGGTCATCTATTGATATATTATCAATAGTTAGCTCTATTGTATCTATAATACATGAATAATA